>NZ_JBEOXF010000104.1:0-15075 GCF_040296405.1 Streptomyces sp. NPDC002133
AGAACATTCTCTGGGGCTTTCCTCCGGGCGCTTCCCTTCGGTGTTTCCAGCTTAGCAGATCCGATTTCCGTTTCCGCCACCCGCTGGAGCGGGCTCCGAATTGGGTTTTCGCTTTCGCGTTTTCCCCTTCGGCCTTTCCGACCCTACCAGCCTTTTTCCCAGCTCCTGACCACCCACTCTGCGAGCATGCAGAGGTGTAGACCAGTTAGGATGTTGGCTTGAGAAGGTGCTGCCGACCCCACGGCTCAGAGTCACGTCGTGGCCAGGCAGATGTACGACAGTACATGTCACCGGCAGACGAGGCAAATCGTTTCCGGTGCCCTCCAGGTCCGCCAACTAGCAGCTCTCACGCGGAACCTGGACTTCCTATGACATACGCTTCTGAACAGTGCGTCGTCGTGGACAAACAGTGACGGCGACACAGGAATCTCCACCCCTGGGAGGCCCCCATGACAGCCGTGACGTCGCCGCTGGCCGGCCGCGCGATCGGGCTCGCCGCTGTGCCTGATCCGGTGTTCTCCGGTGCGATGGTCGGTCCGGGTACCGCGATCGACCCTGTACGTGAGCCATCGGAGGCCGTCTCTCCCGTGGATGGCGTCGTTGTCTCCTTGCACCCGCACGCCTTCGTCGTCGTGGACGCCGAAGGGCACGGTGTGCTCATCCATCTCGGCATCGACACGGTGCAGCTCAATGGTGAGGGCTTCGAGCTCCTCATCAACAAGGGCGACACCGTGACGCGCGGCCAGGCGATCGTGCGCTGGAACCCCGTGGCCGTCGAAGCGGCCGGCAAGTCCCCGATCTGCCCCGTCGTGGCGCTGGAGGCCTCGGCCGACTCGCTCGCAGGCGTCCGTGAGGACGGCGACGTGAAGGCTGGCGACGAGCTGTTCACCTGGCGGTGACGTCGTCGCCGTCGTCGTGACGGGCCAGTTGTAGATCCATCGCGGTGGCTGGGACCGCCGCACAATCGGAGACGGGTGAAATGGAGACAACGCTGCGAGGCGTCGGCGTGAGCCACGGTGTGGCGATCGGCGAGGTTCGGCACATGGGGACGGCGGTACTCGAGCCGCCGGCCAAGCAGATTCCGGCGGAGGATGCGGAGCGCGAACAGGGGCGTGCTCGCCAGGCCGTCGATGCCGTGGCTGCCGACCTGATTGCGCGAGGCAATCTGGCGGGCGGCGAGGCGCAGCACGTGCTCGAGGCGCAGGCCATGATGGCGCAGGACCCGGAGCTCATGGCCGATGTCGAGCGACGGATCGCGGTGGGCAGCACGGCCGAGCGGGCCGTGTACGACGCGCTCGCCGCGTACCGGGCGCTGCTGGCGGGTGCCGGGGAGTATCTGGCCGGGCGTGTGGCCGACCTGGACGACGTGCGGAACCGGATCGTGGCGCGGCTGCTGGGTGTGCCGATGCCGGGTGTGCCGGACAGCGACGAGCCGTATGTGCTGATCGCCCGGGATCTTGCTCCCGCTGACACGGCGCTGCTCGACCCGGCGCTGGTGCTCGGTTTTGTGACCGAGGAGGGCGGGCCGACGAGTCACAGCGCGATTCTGGCGCGGGCCCTCGGGGTGCCTGCGGTGGTGGCGCTGCCGGGTGCGCGTGAGTTGGCCGAGGGTGCGGTCGTCGCCGTCGACGGCAGCACCGGCGAGGTGTTCGTGGAGCCGAGCGTCGAGAAGCAGGCGCAGTTGGCCGAGGCGGCTGCGGCGCGGAAGGCCGCGCTTGCCGCGTCGTCCGGGCCGGGTGCGACGTCGGACGGGCACAAGGTGCCGCTGCTGGCCAATGTGGGCGGTCCTGGGGATGTGCCGGCGGCTGTCGAGGCCGGGGCCGAGGGTGTCGGTCTGTTCCGCACGGAGTTCCTGTTCCTGGACGACAGCAAGCAGGCGCCGTCGGAGGCCAAGCAGGTCGAGGCGTACCGCAAGGTGCTGGAGGCGTTTCCGGAGGGCCGTGTGGTCGTGCGGGTGCTGGACGCGGGTGCGGACAAGCCGCTGGACTTCCTCACTCCGGGCGATGAGCCGAACCCGGCGCTGGGCGTGCGGGGTCTGCGTACCCTGCTGGACCATCCGGAGGTGCTGCGGACGCAACTGACCGCGCTGGCGAAGGCGGCCGAGGGTCTTCCGGTGTACCTGGAGGTCATGGCTCCGATGGTGGCGGACCGTACGGACGCGAAGGCGTTCGCGGACGCGTGCCGCGGGGCGGGGCTGAAGGCGAAGTTCGGCGCGATGGTCGAGATTCCGTCCGCTGCTCTGCGGGCGCGTTCGGTGCTGCAGGAGGTTGAGTTCCTGTCGCTGGGCACGAACGACCTGGCGCAGTACACCTTCGCGGCCGACCGGCAGGTGGGTGCGGTGTCCCGGCTGCAGGATCCGTGGCAGCCCGCGCTGCTCGACCTGGTGGCACTGGCTGCGGACGCGGCCAAGGCCGAGGGCAAGAGCTGTGGTGTGTGTGGTGAGGCCGCGTCGGATCCGCTGCTCGCCTGTGTGCTGACGGGTCTGGGTGTCACCTCGCTCTCGATGGGTGCGGCGTCGATTCCTTATGTGCGGGCGACGTTGGCGAAGCACACGCTGGCGCAGTGCGAGCGCGCGGCTGCCGCGGCGCGTGCCGCGGACACCGCCGAGGAGGCGCGAGTGGCCGCGCAGGCGGTGCTGTCCGGCGAGTGACCGGGCGGTCCGCCGGGTGAGTCGGTGTGAGGGGGTTTCCCGCCTGTGGCGGGAAGCCCCCTCTGCCGTGTGTTGTGTCTGCTTCGGTCAGTGGTGTGGGGTTGCGCCGGGTGGATCGCCGAGGTCGAAGCCTGCGCGGTATTCCACGCCCGGCTCCGGGGAGAGGGGCTCCCCCGTGTCGGCGTCCGTGCAGTACGCGCTGAAGACCTCGCCCTCGGTGAGGGGGACGAGCCGTCCGCTGTGGAGGCGCCATCCGCGGAGTTGGTCGGGGGCGTCGTCCGTGGTGGTGCGCAGTACGACTCCCCCGGGTCCTTCGAGCGCGATGCCGACGGCGAGGACGGTTGCGAACTCGGCGCCTTCGCCGGAGTCGAGCACGACGGGTGTGTCGGTGCGGCAGACGGCGTACAGGACCGCGAGGAGCTGTTCGTCGTCGGCGGGGACGCTGCAGACGAGGTGGTGCGTGCCGGGGCCGGCGGTTTCGAGGAGGGTCAGGAGCAGTTGCGAGGCGCGGTCGAAGGTCGCGCGGCCGATGTCCTCGCCGCAGTCCGCGCACGTTCCGAGGTCGCCGAGCAGCCAGGTCGCGTACTCCCAGGTGGCCTGGCGGACCGATCTGTTGATGAGCAGGGGCACGAGGTGGTCGATGGGCTGGCCCGTGTACGCGACGGTGGGACCTGCGGCCGCGACCTCCGCGGTGTACCGGCTGCGGCTGGTGGAGCTGTCGGGGTCGAGTCCGGTCTCCGTGCAGTAGCGGGCGAAGTCCTCCGGGTCGAAAAGGGCGACGGTGGTGTGGCCGCCCTGTGCGGAGAGTGCTCTGAGGAGGCCTTCGACCTGGTGGAGGTACGCGGGGTGGTCGGTGAAGGTGAAGGTGCGGTACCGGCGCATTTCTGCGAAGTCCTGCTCGTCGACGAGCAGGCCGACGGTGGCCGGGACGTCGCGGCGCAGGGCGCGCCGCATGGAGTGCTGCTGGTTCTTGGTGTGCGCCATGAATCCCCCTGGTTCCCCCTGGGCGCTGTTGATCAGTGCTCACTCACCGTAACCGTGAGCACTGACAACGCGTCCTGGCGGCTGGGGGTCAGGTGCGCTTGCGCGCGAGCTCCTCGTAGAAGCGCAGCAGGTCGAGGTTGTCGACCGAGCCCGGGTTGACCGCCTTGGCGAGGGCTGTGCCCTGGAGGAGTCGCTTGACCGGGACCTCGATGCGCTTGCCGGTGAGGGTGTGGGGGACGCCCGGGACTTCGATGATGTCGTCGGGGACGTGGCGCGGGGAGAGCTGTTCGCGGATGGTGCGTTTGATCCGCTCGCGCAGGTCGTCGTCGAGTGCGGCGCCGGGGGCGAGGTGGACGAAGAGGGGCATCCAGTAGCCGCCGTCGGGTTCTTCGAGGCCGATGACGAGGGATTCGCGGATTTCCGGGAGGCGTTCGACGGCTTCGTAGATGTCGGCCGAGCCCATGCGTACGCCCTGGCGGTTGAGCGTGGAGTCGGAGCGGCCGTGGATGATGACCGAGCCGTGGTCGGTGATGGTGATCCAGTCGCCGTGGCGCCAGACGCCGGGGAACATCTCGAAGTAGCTGTCGCGGTAGCGGCTGCCGTCGGGGTCGTTCCAGAAGTGGATGGGCATGGAGGGCATGGGGTTGGTGACGACGAGTTCGCCGACCTCGCCGATGAGGGGTTTGCCGTGCGGGTCCCAGGCCTGGAGGTCGGTGCCGAGGCAGGGTGCCTGGAGTTCGCCGATGTGGACGGGGAGGGTGGGGACGGCGCCTGCGAAGCAGCTGCAGACGTCCGTGCCACCGCTGACGGATGCAATCCACAGGTCGTCGCGGACCTCGTCGTGGAGCCAGCGGAAGCCGTCGGGCGGGAGCGGGGAGCCGGTGGTGGCGACGCACTGGACGCGTGAGAGGTCGTAGTCGCGTCCGGGGTGCACGTCGGCCTTGCGGCAGGCCATGACGTATGCGGCGGAGGTGCCGAAGAGGGTGGCTCCGGTGCGTTCGGCGATGGCCCACTGGGCGCCGGTTCCGGGGTGGCCGGGGCTGCCGTCGTAGAGGATGACGGTGGTGCCGGTGAGGAGGCCGGAGACGAGGAAGTTCCACATCATCCAGCCGGTGGAGGTGTACCAGAAGAAGCGGTCTCCGGCGCCGAGGTCGCAGTGCAGGCCGAGCTGCTTGAAGTGTTCGAGGAGGATGCCGCCCTGGGACTGGACGATGGCCTTGGGGAGGCCGGTGGTGCCGGAGGAGTAGAGGACCCACAGCGGGTGGTCGAAGGGGACCGGTTCGAAGACGGGCTCGGTGTCGGCCGAGGTCAGGTCGGACCAGGTCAGGGCGCCTTCGGGGGCGGGGGTGCCGAGCAGCGGGATGTGGACGACGGCGCGCAGGGTGGGCAGCTCGCGGCGGAGTTCGGCGACGGTGTCGCGGCGGTCGTGTTCCTTGCCGCCGTAGCGGTAGCCGTCGACGGTGAAGAGGACGACGGGTTCGACCTGCTGGAAGCGGTCGAGGACGCTGCGGGCGCCGAAGTCGGGGGCGCAGGAGGTCCAGACGGCGCCGACTGCGGCGGTGGCGAGGAGCGCGGTGACGGCCTGCGGGATGTTGGGCAGGTAGCCGCTGACGCGGTCGCCCGGGCGTACGCCGAGGGCGCGGAGTTCGGCTGCGAGGGATCCGACCTGGCGGCGGAGGTCGGACCAGCTGATGGGTGCCGCTTCGTGTGTCTCGTCCACATGAATGAGTGCAGGTTCATGGGCACGTGCGGGGTCTTCGGCGGTGCGCAGGGCGTGCTCGGCGTAGTTGAGGGTGGCGCCGGTGAACCACTGGGCTCCGGGCATGGTCCGGTCGCCCAGCACCTGCTCGTACGGTGTGGAGAACCGTACGTCGAACCATTCGGCGACGGCCCGCCAGAAGGTGTCCAGCTCGTCGACGGACCAGCGGTGCAGCGCCGGATAGCCGCCGTCGGCCGGGGCCCCGTAGCGTTCCGCAGCCCATGCCTGGAAGCGGGTGATGCGGGCGGCGGCGATGCGGGCGGCGTCCGGCTGCCAGAGGGGGGCAGAGTTCACGCTTGAGGTCATGGGGCGGCTCCCGGGCGGCTGTGTGCTGTACGCGTGGTCGGCGTGTCCCGCGCACGGGCGTGGGTGTGCGCGTGACGCGGCTGGCGCTGACAGGGACGATGCCATGTGATCGTCTGATGCACCAGGGTTCCCCGCCCATGGTCGGGTGGCTGTTTGTGTGCTCGCACCACGGGTGAACGGGAGTTGAACGGACCCCGCCAAACCCCTGGTGGATGGCAGGGTGAGCGGCATGAACGGTCGTGGGCTGGTGCGCTCGGTGAAGGTGTTCGGCACGGTGCAGGGGCTGCGTGCGGTGCGCGCGGCATGGCGTCGCAAACGTACGGATGCGTGGGGTCTGCCGCCGCGGGGTGCGGAGCGCGCGCGGGTGCCGGGGGCCGTCGTGGGTGCCGAGCCGTTGCCGGGTGGTGGAGTCGTGCGTTTCGCCCGTTCGGAGCTCCGGGTGCGGGTGGCGGTGGGCGGGAGTGTCTTCTGGGGCTGGGACGGTGCCGGGCCCGAGCCGTCGTATGCGCTGGCGGGTTCCCCGCCGGCGGCCGATCCCCGCGCTGTGCTGGAGCCGGACAAGGACGGCGGTTGGCGGGTCGTGTCGGAGCGGGTGACGGTGGTGGTGTCGCGGCACGGCGCGGTCGAGATACGGACTCCGGGCGGGGTCGTGTTGCGGCGGGATCTGCCGCCTCGCTGGTGGGAGCCGGTGGGCGGGGGGCAGGCGCGCTGGCTGCACCGCTCCGAAGTCCCGGCCGACGCGCGGTTCTTCGGGCTGGGTGGGCGGTCGTCGGGGCCTCGGCTGCGGGACGGTTCGTACCGGCTGTGGAACACCGATCCGCGGGGCGGCTTCGGTCCGGGCGACGATCCGCTGTACATCACGATGCCCGTGCAGCTGGTGGTGTCGGACGCGGGGACGCATTTGGCGTTTCTGGACAATTCATGGGATGGCCGCGTCACGCTGCGGGAGGGCGAGGAGGGCGCCGGCTCGGGGCACGACAGGCCGGGCACGAGTGAGGTGCGGACGGCCGGCGGTCCGCTGCGCTGCTGGGTGGTCGTGGGCACCCCGGCGCGCGTGCTGCGCGGCTGGGCGGCGCTGACGGGTGCGCCCGCGCTCCCCCCGTCGTGGGCGCTCGGGCCGCAGCACGCGCGCTGGGGCTTCGGCAGCGATCGGGAGGTCAGGCGGGTGGTGGCGGGCTACCGGGAGCGAGGGCTTCCGCTGTCGGCGCTGCATCTCGACATCGACCACTACGACGGCCATCGGGTCTTCACGGTCGACCGCACGCGCTTCCCCGATCTGCCGGGGCTGGCCAAGGAGCTGCGCGCGGACGGGGTGCGGCTGGTGTCGATCGTCGATCCGGCGGTGAAGGCGGAGCCGGGCAGTGCCGTGTACGACAGTGGCTCGGCGGCAGGGGTTTTTGTGCGGGACGCGCGCGGGCGGGAGGTGCGCGGTGTGGTGTGGCCGGGTGAGTGCGTGTATCCGGACTTCACCGATCCGCGGGTGCGCGAGTGGTGGGGCGGGCTGTACGAGGAACGTCTCGCGCAGGGTTTCGCCGGGGTGTGGCACGACATGAACGAGCCGGTGGCGTTCACCCCGTTCGGCGACATGACGCTGCCGCGCTCGGCCCGGCATGCGCTGGAGGGCCGCGGGGGCGATCATCGCGAGGCCCACAATGTGTACGCGCTGGGGATGGCGCGGGCCGGGTACGAGGGGCTGCGGCGGCTGCGGCCGCGGGAGCGGCCGTTCCTGTTCTCGCGCTCCGGCTGGGCGGGGATGCAGCGGTACGGCGGGACGTGGTCCGGTGATGTGTCGACGGGCTGGCCGGGGCTGCGGGCGTCGCTCTCGCTCGTGCTGGGGCTGGGTCTGTGCGGGGTGCCCTACTCGGGCCCGGACGTGGGTGGTTTCGACGGCAGTCCGTCGCCGGAGCTGTATCTGCGCTGGTTCCAGCTCGGCGCATATCTGCCGCTGTTCCGTACGCATGCGGCGATCGATGCGGGGCGCAGGGAGCCGTGGGAGTTCGGCCCTCAGGTTCTCGGTCATGCGAAGGCGGCGATGCTCCAACGGGAGCGGCTGCGCCCGTACTTCGTCACACTCGCGCACCTCGCCCGGCTCACCGGGGCGCCCTATGTGCGGCCGGTGTGGTGGGGTGCGCCGGACGACCGGGCGCTGCGTGACTGCGAGGACGCCTTTCTGCTGGGCGATGCGCTGCTGGTGGTGCCGGTGCTGGAGCGGGGCACGGACCGGCGTGCGGTGCGGCTGCCGCGTGGGCGCTGGTACGACACGGTGACCGGTGAGGCCTACGACGGGCCCGGGCAGGTGCTCCTGGACGCGCCGATGTCGCGGATTCCGGTGCTGGCGCGGGCGGGTGCGGTGATTCCGGTGCGGGGCGAGGACGGCGGGACGGAGCTGGAGGTGTGGGCGCCTGCGGCGGGGCGCACGGGCGGCGGGCTGGTGGTCGAGGACCCCGGGAACGGCGCGGAGGGCGATGTGCCGGCGCAGCCGGAGCTGGAGCGGTATGCGTCCAGGCTGGTGGACGGTCGGGTCGTCGTGGAGCGGGTGACGGAGGACGGTGCTGCGAAGGTGTCGCGGCCGGTACGGGTACGGGGTCTGGCGTAGCGGGCGTTACGCGTAGGCGCCGGCGAACCAGCGTCGTACGACCGTTGTGTGCAGCGCGAACGCCAGCTCGGCCGGCTCGTGGAGGAGATGCCAGCCCTCGGTCTCATCGGTCGGGGCGGTGAGCGGAAGGGCCGCCGCCGGGCGCTCGGGGAGCAGGCCGAAGAGGAGCAGGTGGCCGCCGGGTGAGCTGAGCGCGTCGGCCAGTCGGACGTCCTGGTGGGCGGCTTCGATACCGGTCTCCTCGCGGAGTTCCCGGACGACCGCGTGCTGCCAGTCCTCGGAGTGGTCGATGAATCCGCCGGGCAGCGCGATGCCGCCGCGCTGCGGCTCGGTGGTCCGGGTGATGACGACCAGTCCGGTGCCGCGCGGCGTGGTGGCCGGGAGGAGGGCGACGGCGACGGGGAGGGGATTGCGATAGGCCCTCTCGCGGCAGACGGCGCAGGTGCGGGGCCAGCCGGTGGAGCTGTCCGGATAGCGGGCCCCGCAGCTGGAGCAGTGGGAGTCCTTGACGGGGGCGGCGCCACGGGCGTTGGGCTCGGTCACACGCGGACTCTACGCCACGGCCCGGACCTGTCCGGTGGGGATGTCGCGGCCCGCCCCCGTCAGGACGTCACGGGCGAATCAGTGATCTCCAGGCGACCGGGAAGTCGAAGTAGGTGGCGGGGAACAGCTCCGGCTTGTGCGTGAAGTGCCACCATTCCTCGGGCAGATTGACGAATCCGACGCCGGCAAGGGTGTTCTTCAGGAGCTGGCGGTTGGCGCGCTGCGGGCCCTGGATGCGTGGGTCGTCCGTGTGCGACAGGGTGTCGAAGCAGTCGAATCCGGTGCCCATGTCGACGGAGCTGTCCGGGAATCGCTCGCTCTGCGGGGCGTAGCAGGGGATCAGCGTCTCGCCGGGAACGTAGGGGCGGGTCTTCTTGGCGGGGATCTTGACGAGGGTGAGGTCGACGGTGCTGCCGCGGCTGTGGCCGGACTTCTCCGCGATGTAGCCGTCCTCGAAGAGTCTCGACTTGTCGACTTGGGGATAGAATTCCTGCTTCATGCGCTCGTCGCCGAGGTCCTTGGCCCAGCGCACGAAGTGGTCGACGGCGCGTTGCGGGCGGTAGCAGTCGTAGACCTTGAGCGAGTAGCCCTGGCGCAGCAGTTGGCGCTGGGCCCGGTGGAGGGCCCGGGCCGCGGGACGGGTGAGGATGCAGACGGGCTGCCGGTAGCCGTCGATGGGTTCGCCGATGAAGTTGTGCGCGGTGGTGTAGCGCATCTCCTGGATGATCGTCGGGTCGACGGTGCGCAGCGCCACGAATGCGTCCGGGGCCCTGGGCTCGGGAGTCGCCCGCGCGGCCGGGGATGTGGCGGCGACGGTGAGCAGTGCGGCGGCGGTGAGGGTCAGGGCGCGGAATGCGGAAGTGAGTCCTCTCATGCGCACGGTTGTCTATCAGGATCGGGTGACCGGGACCACCCCTGTCCACACGCTTCCGCCCATGACACACTTCTGACGTTCCGTCAGATGGAAGGGACTGGTCGTGGTGCGCACGCGTACACCCGTCGTGGCCGGATGGTTCACCGACGGCGAAGAAGAACGGGAGTTCCGGCTGCTCGGCACCCGCTGTTCCGCGTGCTCGGCGGTGTTCTTCCCGCGCGAGGACGCGTACTGCCGCAATCCCGGCTGCCCCGGCACCGGCGAGCTGGCGGAGGTGCCGCTGTCGAAGCGCGGCCGCGTCTGGTCGTACACGGACGGGAGGTACCGCCCACCGGCGCCCTACGTGTCCGACCCGGACACGGAGTGGGAGCCGTACACGCTGGTCGCGGTCGAGCTCGAGGAGGAGCGCATGGTGGTCCTCGGGCAGGCGGCTCCGGGGGTGACCGTCACGGATCTCGCGGTCGGCATGGAGGTCGAGGTGGTGCCGGGAGTCCTCGACGAGGACGCGGGAACCGTCTGGACGACCTGGCGCTGGAGTCCGGTGCGTCCGGTGGATTCCCTGGAGGTGACCCGATGAGCGATGTCGCCGTCCTCGGGGCGGGGATGCACCCGTGGGGCAAGTGGGGGCGGAGTTTCGTCGAGTACGGGAGGGCTGCGGCCGGCGCGGCGCTGGCCGACGCCGACATCGGCTGGCAGGACGTCCGATCGGTCGTCGGGGCGGACACCGTGCGCGGCGGCTATCCGGGGTACGTGGCCGGGGCGACGTTCGCGCGGGCGCTGGGCTGGCAGGGCGCCCGGGTCGCGAGCGTGTACGCCGCGTGCGCCTCCGGGGCGCAGGCCGTCGCAACCGCGCGGGCCCAGATCCTGGCGGGCCTCGCGGACGTGGTGCTGGTGGTGGGCGCCGATGCCGCGCCGAAGGGGTTCTTCGCCCCCGCGGGCGGCGATCGGCCCGACGATCCGGACTGGCTGCGCTTCCGGGTGCTGGGTGCCACGAATCCCGCGTACTTCGCGCTGTACGCTCGCCGCCGGATGGCCGTGCACGGCGACACTCCCGACGACTTCGCACAGGTCAAGGTGAAGAACGCGGCCGCCGGTGCGCTCAATCCGTATGCCCGCTACCGCAAGGCCGTCACGGCCGAACAGGTCGCCGCGTCCGCCGTCGTCGCCGATCCCCTGCGGCTTCTCGACATCTGCGCCACATCGGACGGCGGCGCGGCGCTCGTGCTGTCGAGCATGGAGTACGCGCGCCGGCACGGTGTGCCCGATCCTGTCCGTATCCGCGCCGTCTCCACGGTCACCCCGACCTACCCCAGGACGGTTCTCGATCTCCCCGACATCGCGACGGACTCGGCTGCCGCGGTCGAGCCGTCCGCGGTGGGCTTCCGTGCGTCGATCGCGCGTGCCGCGTACGAGGAGGCCGGGCTCGGGCCCGAGGATCTGTCGCTCGCCGAGGTGTACGACCTGTCCACGGCGCTGGAGCTGGAGTGGTACGAGGACCTCGGGCTGTGCGCGGCCGGGGAGGGCGCGAAGCTGCTGCGGGAGGGCGCCACGGCGCTCGGCGGCCGCGTACCGGTCAATGCGAGCGGAGGGCTTGCGTCGTTCGGCGAGGCGGTGCCGGCGCAGGCGATCGCCCAGGTGTGCGAGCTGACCTGGCAGCTGCGCGGTACGGCGGGCGAGCGGCAGGTCGCCGGGGCCCGGGCCGGGATCACCGCGAACCAGGGGCTGTTCGGCCACGGTTCGGCGGTTGTGGCCGTGCGCTGAGCGAGCCGACGGGCGGTGTTCCGGGGTGACGTGTCGAACACCCCCCGTGAACTGGGGTTGCTGTCCGCAACCTTGACGGTGCGGTAGCCGCGGAGAAAACTGCCTCTTCGTCGGGGCGGCAGTCGGCATCGCCGCAGTTCGACACGCATGCACACGCGTGCACACGCACGCCCACCACGCTCGTCACGGACGCCGTGCGGGGCATGGGACACCCCCGCGCCACGACGCGCTCTGCCCTCGGCTCCGTAGCCATGGGAACCAGCCTGCCCGGGAGCCGCCATGAGCCACGCACGGAAGCACGTCGCCGCGATCGACCAGGGCACCACGTCGAGCCGGTGCATCATCTTCGACCAGGACGGCGCGATCGTCGCCGTCGACCAGCGGGAGCACCGTCAGATCTTCCCCAAGCCCGGCTGGGTGGAGCACGACGCCACCGAGATCTGGTCCAAGGTCCAGGCCGTCGTCGCGGGAGCGCTGGCCAAGGCGGGGCTGCGCGCCGATCAGCTCAGCGCGCTCGGGATCACCAACCAGCGTGAGACGACGGTGCTGTGGGACCGCTCGACGGGCAAGCCCGTGCACAACGCGATCGTCTGGCAGGACACCCGGACCGCGGCCCTGTGCGCCGAACTCGGGGGCGCGGACGGGCAGGACCGCTTCCGGGACGCGACCGGCCTGCCGCTGGCCAGCTACTTCTCCGGCCCCAAGGCGGTCTGGCTGCTGGACAACGTGCCCGGGCTGCGCGCCAGGGCCGAGCGAGGCGAGATCGCGTTCGGCACGATCGACTCGTGGCTGATCTGGAATCTGACCGGCGGCACCGACGGCGGCATCCATGTCACGGACGTCACCAACGCCTCGCGCACCATGCTGATGAACCTGGAGACCCTCCGGTGGGACTCCACGATCCTCGCGGCGATGAACGTGCCGGAGGCGGTGCTCCCGGAGATCAGGTCGTCGGCGGAGGTGTACGGCACGGCCGTGGGCCAGCTCGCGGGGGTACCGGTCGCGTCCGCGCTCGGCGACCAGCAGGCAGCGATTTTCGGACAGGCCTGCTATGACACGGGCACCGCGAAGAACACCTACGGGACGGGGAGTTTCCTCCTCCTCAACACGGGAAACCGGCCTGTGCCGTCCAAGAGCGGGCTGATCACCACCCTCGGCTACCGGATCGGCGACTCCGCGCCCGTCTACTGCCTGGAGGGGTCGATCGCGATCACCGGCGCGCTCGTGCAGTGGTTCCGGGACCAGCTCGGGATCATCCGCAGCGCCGACGAGATCGAGACACTCGCGGCGAGCGTGGACGACAACGGAGGGGCGTACATCGTGCCCGCGTTCTCCGGCCTGTACGCGCCCTACTGGCGGGCCGACGCGCGCGGGGTCATCACCGGGCTGACCAGGTACGTCACCAAGGCGCATCTGGCGCGGGCGGTGCTGGAGGCGACGAGCTGGCAGACACGTGAGGTCGTCGACGCGATGTACCAGGACTCGGGCGTACCGATCACGACGCTCAAGGTCGACGGCGGGATGACCGCCAACCAGCTGCTGATGCAGCATCAGGCGGATGTGCTGGGCGTGCCCGTGATCCGACCGAAGGTGTCCGAGACGACGTGTCTGGGCGCCGCGTACGCGGCCGGACTCGCCACCGGCGTCTGGGGCGGGCTGGACGAGCTGAAGGCGCACTGGCAGCGCGATGTGGAGTGGTCACCGCGGATGGCCGGGGACGTGCGGGAGCGGGAGTACGACAACTGGCGCAAGGCGGTGGAGCGGAGCTTCGGCTGGGAGGGCACCGCCTAGGGCCCGCCGACCCGAGGATTCCTTCCGGAGCCTCACGAGCCACGGCCCGTACCCCTGTCGGTGGGGGTACGGGCCGTGTTGTGCACGGCCGCCTCGGGTCAGGTGGTCGCGGGCTCGCGCTGCTGGGTCGAGCGGACCAGGGCGTGCTCGACCACCGACACGAGCACCGCCTTCACCGACTCGCGGTCGCGCGCGTCGCACATCATCAGCGGCACTTCCGGGTCCAGGTCGAGCGCGGCGCGTACCGTCTCGTCCGGGAAACGGTCGGCGCCCTCGAAGCAGTTCACGCCGATGGTGAACGGGATCCCGCGGCGTTCGAAGTAGTCGATGGCCGCGAACGAGTCCTCCAGGCGACGTGTGTCGGCGAGGACGACCGCGCCGAGCGCTCCCTGGGCGAGCTCGTCCCAGAGGAACCAGAAGCGGTCCTGGCCGGGCGTGCCGAAGAGGTAGAGCACCAGATCGTCGCGGAGGGTGATCCGGCCGAAGTCCATGGCGACGGTGGTGGTGCTTTTCGACTCGACACCCTCGAGGTCGTCGACGGGCCGGCCGGCCTCGGTCAGGGTCTCCTCGGTGCGCAGCGGTCTGATCTCGCTGACCGCGCCGACGAGAGTCGTCTTGCCGACCCCGAAGCCGCCCGCCACCAGGATCTTCAGCGTCACCGGTTCGACCGGCGGCGGCGAGCCCGTGCGGCTAGAGCGCCCGAAGACCATTGATCACCTCGCGGAGAATGCTCACGTCCGGCAGTTCGGCCGGCGGAACGGGACGGGTTACATGGACCAGTTCGTCCTCGACGAGATCGCCCACCAGGACCCGGACCACCCCGACGGGGAGGTCGAGTCCGGCGGCGAGCTCGGCGATCGACTGGGGGATGGTGCTGCAGCGTTCGACGATCTCGACGTGTTCGGGCGAGAGCGTCTGGTCCCTGCCCGGGTCGTCGGCCGCCGGTTCGGGGACGACGAGCGCGATCAGGTCGAGCCGGTGCCGGCTCGCACTGCTGGTACGGCCGCGGGTCATCGCGTACGGGCGCACCACCGGTCCCGCTTCGTCGTCGAACCAGTGGTGCGCCTGCTCGGCCTGCTGGGCTTCCTCGGCCCGTTGAGCGTGCTGTCCGGGGTCGTTCATGCCATTCCACTCACCCTCCGGCGGTCAGCCCGGTCCGTGGTGCCGTGGCGAGGTGGGCGCCCACACGCTTGACCATCAGCGTCATCTCGTACGCGACCTGGCCGACGTCGGAGTCGGCGTCGGAGAGTACGGCGAGGCAGCTGCCGTCGCCCGCCGCGGTGACGAAGAGGAAGGCGTCGTCGAGCTCGACCACGGTCTGCCGCACGCGCCCCACGTCGAAGTGGCGGCCCACGCCCTTGGCGAGGCTGTGGAACCCGGAGGCGACGGCGGCGAGATGCTCGCCGTCCTCCCGGGTGAGGTCCTTGGACGAGCCGGTCGCGAGGCCGTCGCTGGAGAGCACGAGTGCCTTGCGGATGGAGCCGACCCGCTCGACCAGCTCGTCGAGAAGCCAGTTGAGCTCGCCGCTCGTGGTGGAGTCGTCTGCTGCGGCGTTCGATGCGGTCATCGACCGTTCTCCTCCGGTGTCGTTCCTGTTGCCGTTTCGCCGGGGCCGGCGTCCTCGGCGTTCTGCAGGCGTCCGCGCTGCCAGCCGCGTTGCAGCGAGGCCATGCGGTCGCGTACTTCTTCCGCGTCACGTTCGATGTCCGGCTCGCCGGCCGGTGCCCCGAGCGTGCCGGCGCCGCGGGCGCCTGGCGCGTTCCCGCGAAGCTGTGGGGCGAGGCTGGCCTGGCGCACGCGGCGGGGCAGGC
>NZ_JBEOXF010000105.1:0-15019 GCF_040296405.1 Streptomyces sp. NPDC002133
GAATGGGCCGCGGAACTCGACACGGTTCTGGACGCCCGGTTCGACGACTCCGGAACGTAGAGTCCCGGCGGTTCGGCGAGGACCTGCAGAGGCAGCAGTCGTGTCGATGTGCACGAGCGTGCGCTGGAGGAGGTGCGGTGCGGGCGTCGGCGTCGCCGTGTGCCCGTTGAAGCCGGCGGCCGGTCAGGGCGGGGGAGCCGAAGCGACGGTTGAGCGCGTCGATGGCCTGCTCGGTCTGTCGGGCTCACTCCGCCAGGGGCCGCAACCATGCGCCCGCCCGACCCTGGGCAAGTGGCTAGATCTGGGTATAACTCGACAAAGTCGGATATGCCTGTCCTGTGTTGCGACGATTTCTGCCCTGGTCCGGCCGCGGGCCGGCTGTGGCATCCCGCTCAGGTGGCACCGTTTGAATGATCAAAGTGGCGGCGGGTTAGCATGTGAGCGCCGCCTAGCTCGAAAGATAAACCTGTGACTGTCAATGACGACTCGTTCACCAATTGGAAGAACCGCGAGGAGATCGCGGAGTCGATGATCCCGATCATCGGGAAGCTGCACAGGGAGCGGGACGTCACGGTCCTGCTTCACAGCCGCTCCTTGGTGAACAAGTCGGTGGTCAGCATCCTCAAGACCCACCGATTCGCCCGGCAGATTGCCGGTGAGGAACTCTCGGTCACCGAGACGCTGCCGTTCCTGCAAGCACTCACCACGCTCGATCTCGGCCCTTCCCAGATCGACATCGGCATGCTCGCCGCCACGTACAAGGCCGACGACCGCGGTCTCCCGGTGGAGGAGTTCACCGCCGGGGCCGTCGCCGGCGCCACGGGTGCCAACAAGATCGAGTGCCGCGAGCCGCGCGACGTCGTCCTCTACGGGTTCGGCCGCATCGGCCGCCTCGTCGCCCGTCTGCTCATCGAGAAGGCCGGCTCCGGCAACGGCCTGCGCCTGCGCGCCATCGTCGTCCGCCAGGGCGGCGACCAGGACATCGTCAAGCGCGCCTCGCTTCTGCGCCGTGACTCCATACACGGCCAGTTCCAGGGCACGATCACCGTGGACGAGGCGAACAGCACGATCATCGCCAACGGCAACGAGATCAAGGTGATCTACGCCGGCGACCCGACGGAGATCGACTACACGGCGTACGGCATCAAGGACGCCATCCTCATCGACAACACCGGCAAGTGGCGCGACCGCGCGGGCCTGTCGAAGCACCTGCGCCCGGGCATCGACAAGGTCGTCCTGACCGCGCCGGGCAAGGGCGACGTCCCGAACATCGTCCACGGCGTCAACCACGACATGATCAAGCCGGACGAGCAGATCCTGTCCTGTGCCTCCTGCACCACCAACGCGATCGTCCCGCCGCTGAAGGCGATGGCGGACGAGTACGGCGTCCTGCGCGGCCACGTGGAGACCGTCCACTCGTTCACCAACGACCAGAACCTGCTGGACAACTACCACAGCTCCGACCGCCGCGGCCGTTCGGCGCCGCTCAACATGGTCATCACCGAGACCGGTGCCGCGTCCGCCGTCGCCAAGGCGCTGCCCGACCTCAAGGCGCCGATCAGCGGCAGCTCGATCCGCGTCCCGGTGCCGGACGTCTCGATCGCGATCCTCAGCCTGCGGCTCGGGCGGGAGACCACCCGCGAGGAGGTCCTCGACCACCTCCGCAACGTGTCGCTGACCTCGCCGCTCAAGCGCCAGATCGACTTCACCACCGCCCCCGACGCGGTCTCGAGCGACTTCATCGGTTCGCGCCACGCCTCGATCATCGACGCGGGCGCCACCAAGGTCGACGGCGACAACGCGATCCTCTACCTGTGGTACGACAACGAGTTCGGCTACTCCTGCCAGGTGATCCGCGTCGTCCAGTACGTCTCCGGGGTGGAGTACCCGACCTACCCGGCACCGCTGGTCTGATCTCCGCGGTCCTTCCGAACCGGTGGCCCGGCAGGCGGGGCGGCAGTGGGGCGGCAACCGATCCCGAACGGCATCCGGTTGCTCTCCCACCACCACTCACCACCCGCCTTCGCCGGCCGCCGTCGGCAGCCGAACGGCCGGCCGCACCATGCGTGTATCCGGTCTCGCCGCTCAGGTGCGTTCCGAGAAGGGCGTCCGACGGGCATCAGCCCGATTCAGGCGCCCTTCCCGGGTGTCCACCGGCGCCCCGTGCTGCGGCTGGACCTGTACGTGGATCTGCAACGGTGGCTGCCCATGGAGCATGGTGCTGAGCGAAAGAGCGGCAACGGTTCGGCCTCTGAGGCGTACACGCGGGATATCCGTGCAGAACGCCGGTCTGTGCGCGAGGCACTCCGCTCGGATCTCCCCGCCGCCCGCAGGGGCCTGGGCGTGACGGTCATCGCCTTGGTCGTGGTCGCCGGCTTCGCCGGCGCTCGATGGACCTTGATCGTCGCTGGTGCGCTGACGGCCTGGTTCGTTCTCGCCCTGGCAGTGATGCGCATCGGCAGTGCCCGCGGCCGGGACGCCGTCCGACGGGCCTGCATCGCCACCTTCGGCTGGGGCAACTGGATCTGAACACCCTCCGCTGCCACCGGGCCCTGCAGTGGGCCGGACGTTGGACGACAAGCGGAGAGATCGCTCCCCGACGCGGCACTGCGCCATGCGGCCCGTGGCGCCGGACGGCGTCGGGACGAACTGCGGGTGCACGCGGACGCGATACCCCACAGCGGTGAGTAGTGCGTCGACTGATCCTGGTTTCCTCTTGGACCCGCTCCGTGCTGGGAGGCTCAGCACCTCGGAGCCCAGGGTTCATGACCGTTTCCGAGGCATTCCACCCTGGGTGTCGTCTGCTCGTAGTGCAGTGGCAGGCTCAGCAACATCTGTCAGTGCGTTTGCTGTCCCAGAGTGCGCAGAACCGGGCCGATGGGCCCCACCGCACCGAAAAGAGACAGAACATCATGGTCAACCGTCTGACCCGCCGCACGGTGGCCCGGGCAGCCACCGCACTGGCTGTCGGCTCCTGTGCCCTCGCCGTTGTTGTGCCGATGGCGGCCGCCGACACCGCGCCCGCCGTGCCGGAGCAGCGCAAGGAGCACACTCACGGGCCGCGTGGTTTCGACCTGCAGGCCCACCGGGGAGGCCTGGGGCTGGTCGTCGAGAACACCACGGCCGCTTTCGCCAACGGGCTGGAGACCGGCGTGAGTACGCTCGAGCTCGATGTCCAGATCACCCAGGACCACCAGGCCGTCGTCACCCACGACCGGAAGATCGCCGGCACGAAGTGCAAGGACACGGGTCCCGTCACGCCGGGCGATCCGGAGTACCCCTACGTCGGCAAGTACATCGTCAACCTCTCCCTGGCCCAGGTCCGCACCCTCGACTGCGGCTCCTCGACCCTGCCCCAGTTCCCCGGACAGCGTCCGAGCCCGGGTGCCCGGATGCCCCTGCTGACCGAGGTCTTCGACGTCGTCAAGAAGTACAAGGCGAAGAAGGTCTGGATGAACATCGAGACCAAGGTCGAGGCCGGAGCCCCGCACGAGACCGCGCCCCGCGAGGAGTTCGTCCAGGTCGTTGCGCGCCAGGTGCGTCAATCGGGTCTTTCGCAGCAGGTGTCCATCCAGAGTTTCGACTGGGGCGCACTGATGCGTATGCGTCAGGTCGCCCCCGAGCTGCCGATCGTGGCACTGACCAATGGCCAGCAGTTCCTGCAGGTGGGCATGGAAGGCGCCTCACCGTGGCTCGGCGGCATCGACATCGACGACTTCGGAGGGGATCTGGTCGCAGCGGTCAAGTCCTTCGACGCGGACGCGATCTCGCCGGTGCACGGCAACCCGCAGAACGGCACGGTCACCGACCCGGCCTATGTCCCCTACACCACCAAGAAGCTGGTGGATGACGCCCACAGGGCCGGTCTGAAGGTCATCCCCTGGACGGTGGACGACAAGCCCACCATGAACAAGCTGATCGACGACGGCGTGGACGGCATCATCACCGACTACCCGGACCGGCTCCGTGAGGTCATGGCGGAGCGGGGCTTCAAGCTGCCCAAGCAGTACACCCTCAAGCACCACCACTGAGTTGCATGCGTTCCGGTTCCGGGATTCCCGGAACCGGAACACGCCCGCCGTGGGCCGGCCCGGTTCAGCGGCACCCCCGGTGAACGAGAGAGCCCGCTGCCACCGATCCAGCTCGACCACGACGTGGACACTGATGTGGCGGACACGGCGAAGCGCCGGAGCGATCTCACGGTCACCGCTTCATGTATGCCCGTATCTGGCTGCATTTGTTCGTATCGGTTGGTGTGGCCGCCGCGGTCGGCGCACCCAGTTGGACGCGCCCCGCTCGGCGCCGTTCGTCATGCTGCGGGCCATGGCGCGCGACGCCCGCGGCAATAGAGTCGAGCAGTGCATCGTGCCGGCATCCTCCTCGGCCGAGCGCTGCCCGGATGATTTTGGGTCGGTCCGGGCCGCGTGCCGCTGACGGCCACGCGGCCCGACCTGGTCGACGAGCCTTCATTCATTCCGATGTGGGGCATCGGAGCGTTGAGCCTGCGCCGCGGCGGACCTCACCCACTACGGAGAGTTGTCGCGATCGCCCGCGCCGCTCGAGTTCATCACCGCTCGAGTTCATCACCGTACGAGGCCTGAGTCGGGCGTCAGGCCGACGAGCGCCCTCGCCGGTGACGCCGCACTCGCCCAGGTTCCTCGGGTTCTGAGGCCGGCACCCGCCTCCCCGTCAGCGGCGGTCCGTTTCGAGAGCGATGACGTGGCGGGCGAGCGCGCACGGCGTGGCACATACACGCCTCACGTGTCTCCTCGGGCAGGGCTTCGGGCGGCTTCCGTTCAACAAGGCCCACCGGGCTGCGCGGTTGGCCCCCGTTCCACGCCGGGCCCGGTGGCAATCGTGCGCCGGTTCATGCGATCCGCCGGTCCGCGCTGCGCTCCAGCGGGCCGACTCGTCCCAGGTCGTCCAGTAGGTGGGTCATGCCCGTCCGGTCGACGCCCGGGCGTTCGGCGAGGGATCGCGGGCTGCGGTCCTCGCCCCGCACGGCGGTCGCGAGGGCGAAATGGCCGCGGGGTCTGCCGGGGATCTCGACGGCAGACGCTTCGACCATCCTCGCGATGGGTGCGAAAGGCCGCGCGGGTGGCGATTCCGAAGGGGCCCTCCCGGCGGGAAGCCTTGGGCCTCGTTTCGGGTGCACCTCTCGTGCGCCGAGAAGCCACGGCGACGACTTGGCCGCACCCTGCCGCGCGGACGAGAAGGTGGCTGAGTGCGACGGCTCCTGTGGTGCGCCGCAGCGAAGAGCGGGGCTCCGGTCTTGACCTGCCTGCCCCTGCGTATGGCGCCGGACCTCTCCAGGGATTCAACGGGTGAGGCAACCATCACATCATCTAAATGATTGACTGACATCAATCATCTGTTAGGTTCAATGCAAGCGGGACGGCGTGGAGTCGCGAACGGTGAACCAGCATCGCGAACGGAATGACTCCTCGCATGCCTACGAGAACACCGCGCCTTGTGGACGGACCTCACGTGCAGGTTCGTCGTTCGACGCCCAACGGCGGGCGTAGAAGGAGACACAGACATGAACAAGCTGATTCGACGCATGGCCACCTCCACCGCCTCGATGGCGCTGGTCGGTATCGCCCTGGTCGGCGCCGCGGGCTCGGCGTCCGCGGAGTCGCTTCCCACCGCACAGGAGCGGCGGGACGCCGGCACCCTCATCACGACCCGGGACGGCGAGCGCTACGACCAGGACGGAAGGCGTTACGACCGGAACAGCGAGCGCCACGACTGGGACGGTCGGTGGCATCGGGACCGCGAGAAGGACGGCCGCGGTTACTGGTACAGCCACGACCGCCACCATCACTACCGCTACGACGGCCAGCGCTTCGCCCACTGGATCGACGGCAAGTGGGTCATCGTGCTGACGGACCGTCGGCACGACTTCGACGACTGGTACTTCGAGCAGGCTCGGTACGGCAAGAAGCACGACAGCCACAAGGCCTGAGCGACGTCCTGACCGACGGGGGGAGCTGAGGACTACGCCGGTGTCACGTCGACGGACTTCCGTCCACGCGACACCGGCGAGAGTCCGAGGCGCATCCCGGCCGCCGCCAATGAGCAAGTCCCGGAGTTCGCCATGCTCACGACCACCATCTTCATGACCATCCAAGGCCTGCAGACCACAGCCGAAGCCTCCGGCGCCGGCGGCCATCGTGGCCGACGCGCCAAGGAGCGACTCACATTCGTCAACCTGCCCGGACGGGGCCGACACCGCCGCATGTCGGACGACGGCGTCGTCACCGTGGACCGGGCGACGCCGGAGTAGCGGCGGATGCGCCTGAACGCGGTGAGCCTGACCGTTCCCGGCGCGCTGCTGCCGGACTTCGGCTGGTCACGGCAGCGGGCCCTGCTGATGCCACGACTGCGGGCCGCGCCGGGAAGGCGCAGCGATGTCCTGCCGGAGCCCGGGGGCAGGGCCGGTCCGCATCCGTTCCCGTGATGTCCGAAGTGGCGCCCGTCGACTGTGCACCGCCGGCTTCAGGCGCAGCCGCACTTGCTGCGGGCCGAGTTGTCCGGGGCGGCGCCGAGGGCGGTGGCCCCGGCCTGCTGTGCCCCGCATCGGCCGGGGCCCGGGCGTGGAACATCCCCTTGTGCGACGGGGTCGCACAAGGGGATGTGGTCCGGACGTCCGGTGTCAGGCGCTGCAGGAGGTGGTGCTGGTGGTGCTGGAGCAGGTCGAGGTCGACGAGCAGGACGTCGAACCGGCCAGGACGACCTCGGCGGCGTCGGAGTAGTCGGAGATCTCGAAGGTCTCCGACTCGAGCTCCAGGATGTCGTCGGCAAGGGTGGCGAGCTCGGGCTTCGTGGCCATGGCTTCTCCCTGGGTACCGGGGCCCACCGGCGGTTCCGGCAGGGCTCCCTCGTGGTGCCATTGCAGTCGCACGTCCTCTCACCACACCTGGGCTTTCACTGACACCCCGCTGACAGCCGGTGTCAGCGGCACGCTGGAGGGTGTCGTAAGAGCCTTGCCCGCCGGTGCGGTACCCCGATCTGGGCCCGGCCCGCTTGACCGGCCCGCTTTGCCCGTTCCGTACGCCTCCGTACCGGAGGCGTACGGATGTCGTCGGAGGCAGAGGTTCCGGCTCGGCCTCCCCCACGATGCCGTGGTTCCGGTCGCCCGCACACGCCTGAGCGGTGGATCAATCGGGCTGTCACCAGGACATTCGTCACTGACGGGAGTCCGTTTCGCCGGTCTGTCCTGGGGTTGCCTGTATTGGAGTTGCCTGTATGAGGAGCAGGGCGATGTCGTCGTTGCACGGCGTCGGGCGGCCGCTGTAGTGGATGAGGGTGTCCGCGAGGTCGTCCATGGTCGACTCTTCGGCGTGGGCGAGCTGTTGGGCGAGGGCGGCGGTGGCGTCGTCGATGTCGGCGCCGGGGGTTTCGACGAGGCCATCGGTGTAGAGGACGAGGACCGTGCCCGGGCGGAATCGAATGTCGGTGGCGGGATACGCGGCGTTCGGGTCAATGCCCAGCAGCAGGCAGGGCGGCAGGCGGAGGATCTCGGTGTGGCCGTCGGGGTGGCGCAGCAGCGGAGGGGGATGTCCGGCGGTGGCCAGGCGTGCGTGATGGTGTGCAGGGTCGAGGTGGGCGATCAGGCAGCTGGTGAACAGCCCTGGGTCGAGGTCGGTCATGAGACGGTTGGTGCGGGCGAGAACTTCGCCCGGGGCTGTGCCGAGGGTGGCGTGGGCGTGGACGGCGGTGCGGACCTGGCCCATGAGAGCGGCGGCCGTCACATTGTGACCTTGGACGTCGCCGATGGCTGCGGTGGCGGTGGTCGCATCACACCGGATGAGGTCGTAGAAGTCGCCGCCAACATCCATGCCTTGGCGGGCGGGGAGATAGCGCGCAGCCACGTCGAGGCCGGGGACGCTGGGCAGGGCTTTGGGGAGCAGGCCGGTCTGGAGGGTGTGGGCGAGCTGGTGTGTGGCGTCGTAGAGACGTGCCCGGTCCAGGCCCTGGGCGATGAGGCCGGCCAGGGAGACCAGGATGGCGCGTTCGGCCGGCGGGAAGGGTCGGGGCTGATCGTAGGAGAGGACGAGGGCTCCGACAGGGTGTCCGGAGGTGATCAGTGGCAGGAAGGCCCAGGCGTTCCTGGAGCCGTAGCGGACAGCGCCGGGGTAGGCGCGCCGGAAGTCCTGGAAGCTGGTGAAGAAGCTCGGTATGCCAGTGGTCAAGGCGTGGGTGGGCGGGGTGTCGGCGGTCAGGGGAGCGCCGTCGTATCGGTCCAGGAACTCGGAGCTGTACCCGGTGTGGCCGACGATCCGCAGTCGGCCTTCGTCGTTCACCATCAGGGCGAGTCCCTGGGGGCCGAAGGCGGGCACGAGCTGCTCGGCAACCAGGTCGGCCACATCGTTGACGCCGACGGCCTCGGTGAGGGTCGCCGCCAGGTGCATCAACGAGTGGGGTCCGGTGGAATCACCCGGCTCCGCAGGGGAACGCCCGTGAGCGGCAGGCGTCTCCTGTCCCGCGGGACGGGCAGTGATGTGGACACTGATGCCGGAAGTGCCCGGATAGAGCTGGAAGGTCAGCCACTGATCCGGTGGGCGCAGTGCCGTGAAGGAGGTCGGTTGACGGCTGAGCACAGCGGCGCGGTAGCGCTCCTCGAAGACCGGGCCCTGTAGCCACAGCACGGTCTCCCACGGCCGGGTGCCTATCAGATCGGTGGCACCAGCGCCGAGCAGATCGGCCGCGGCAGCGTTGTAGAAGGTGATCCGGCCGTCCAGGTCGAGAGCACAGCAGCCCACGGGCAATCGCTCGACGAACTCCACCACCTCCAGAGTCTCGGCCCACCCTGTCGTGCGGGACCGGGCCGGGTGCAGGATCTGGGGTTCGGAGGCAGGCAACAGCGGATTGCCCTGATCGGATGCCCGCTGGAGGAGCACGCCCGTGCCATGGCAGAAGGCGTCGATCGCGTCGTGCTCGCGCGGGCACAACTGCGGCGGATGCCACATGGGCCACAGGAACACGACCCCGCCCCAGACGCTCGTACCACCGGTGAACGGAGCAGCGGCCAGCATGAAGTCGTAGGGAAGCGCGAGTCCCATCTTGGGATAGCGACTTGCCATCTCCTCCTGGCTCCCCACCCACACGAGCCGGTGCTCACGCATGGCGTCGGTCAGCGGCGTGGAGGCGTCCGTCGCGACCCGGGTCCAGGGCGCGGCGATACGCCAGGACGCCCCGGAAACCATCGCCAGGCGCACCACCTGCCCGTCCGGGGGGAGGAGGTATATCCCGCCCACCGAAGCACTGACGTTTTGCATCACACATCGAAACGGGTCCACGAGCCGCTCCAGCCCGTCGGCGACGGCAGCAGTGGGCTGCTCCATGAGGGTTCCCCCTCTCCTGCGCTCTCAGGTCGCTCGCGTGTGTGTCGACCCACGCTGCCTGCAGCACCCGACCGGCTCCGCCGGCGACGCAACCCCAAATTATCCATATATGGGAGAAATCGCTCACCCGCATGTCGATGGTGGTGTCTGACGCCGGACGGTCGGGCCCGGGCATGGATCCCTTGCGCAGAACGACAGCGAGTTGCTGACGGATCCTCCCGCGTCGGGGCGGTGGGGTGACGGCCAGGGCGGTCGTGGGAAGCGATCGGTGCCGGCGTTCCGTCACCCGGCAGACCGTATTCGCCGGTGAGCCCAGCCTGCCGGTGGGCGCGTATGCCTCGGTCGCGCCCGCCTTCCCCGCCCCCGCCCGGCCGGCGCGCGGCCTCCCGTGCACTCCACAGGTCCACCCTTCTAGCCGATGGATTATTGTGACTGTGCAATCAATTGGTCAGCAAAACATTTGCTACGTAGACTTCATGTCCGACCAACGATTGCTTAGACGAGGAGGCGGGCGATGCCCGACTACGGTCATGACCTGCTGTTCGGGACGTTCATCACGCCGAGTGCCGAGGACCCCGAGCGGGTCGTCGCGCTGGGCGAACTGACCGAGGCGGCCGGCCTGGACCTGGCCACCTTCCAAGACCATCCGTACAACCCGGGTTTCCTCGACACCTGGACACTGCTGAGCTGGATCGCCTCCCGCACGGAGCGGTTGCGCGTCTCGGCCGACGTGCTGAACCTGCCCCTGCGCCCACCCACCGTGCTGGCCCGGGCCGCGGCGAGCCTGGATCTGCTGTCCGATGGCCGCTTCGAACTCGGCCTGGGTGCCGGTGCGATGTGGGACGGCATCGAGGGCATGGGCGGGCGCCGGCTCACCGCAGGGCAGGCCGTCGACGCACTGCGCGAGGCCATCGACGTCCTGCGCGGCCTCTGGGACACCTCTACGCACACGCCGCTGCAGCGCGACGGGGAGTACTACCCGGTGCCGGGCACGGGGCGCGGTCCGGCACCGTCGCACGACATCGGGATCTGGCTGGGTGCCTACAAACCGCGCATGCTCGCGCTGACCGGCAGCGCGGCAGACGGATGGCTGCCGACCTGGGAGTACCTCCGCTCGCCCGACCGGGTCACCGCGAACCGGCTCATCGATGAGGCCGCGGCAGCGGCCGGACGTGACCCGCGGCAGATCCGCCGACTGCTCAACCTGTTCCAGGTCGACTTCTCTCCCTCCGGCCGTGGCTTCCTGCAGGGGCCGCCGGACCAGTGGGTCGAGCAACTGCTGCCGCTGGTGCTCGACGAGGGCTTCAGTGCGTTCATCGTCGGTCGCGACGATCATCGCCTGATCCAGACCTTCGGTCAGGAGGTCGCCCCCGCACTCCGGGAGGCCGTCGCGCGCGAACGGATGGTTGCCGGCACCCCGGCCGGGCCCGTCCGGCCGGCCGTCGCCTTGGCCAAACGCCTGCCCGGCATCGACTACGACGCGACGCCGCCCAGCCTGGCCGCCACGGCGGTCGAGCCGGGCGACTCGGAGTACGAGCGGGTCCGCCACACGTACATCCGCCGCGGGTCACCGGCGCTCGTGCTGCGGCCGGGCAACGCCGCCGAGGTCGTCGACGCCGTCCGCTACGCCCGCAGCCAGGAAGTGCCGCTGTCGGTACGCAGTGGCGGGCACGGCATCAGTGGCCGGTCCACCAACGACGGCGGCGTCGTCATCGATCTGTCGCGGATGAACCGGGTCACGGTCCTCGACCGCTCCACCGGACTCATACGCCTCGAACCGGGCGCACGCTGGGGCGAGGTCGCCCAGGCGCTGGCACCGCACGGACTGGCGATGAGTTCGGGCGACTACGGCGACGTCGGCGTCGGCGGCCTCGCCACCACCGCCGGTGTCGGCTTCATGGCTCGCAAGTACGGCCTCACCATCGACCACGTCGTGGCGGCCGAGATCGTCACCGCCGACGGCCGTCTGCTGCGCGCCGACCGCACCCGGCACCCCGACCTGTTCTGGGCGATACGCGGCGCGGGCGGCAACTTCGGCGTCGTCACCGCGCTCGAACTGGAGGCGTACGAGGTCGGCGACGTCGCCTTCGCCCAGATCACCGTGGGCGCGAGTGACACCGCCGACATGCTGCAGCGCTGGGGGCGGCTCGTCGAGGACGCCCCTCGCGAACTGACCGGCTTCCTGTCGGTCTTCGCCGGTTCGCGCGGACCGGTGGCCCGGGCCACGCTCGTCCATGCCGACGACGACGTCGAGGCAGCGGAGACCGCACTGGCCCCGTTTCTCCAGATCGGTCCCGTCCTTGGCAGGAGAACGCATATCGCGCCGTACGCGGCACTGGTCACTCCTCCGCACAACAAGCACCGGGGGGAAGGGCTGGAGGACACCCGCAGCGGCCTGCTGCACCACATCACCCCGGAGGCCGCAGGCGTCATGCAGACGATGATGCACTCCGGGGAGGTGCCGGTCATCCAGATCCGTTCCGTGGGCGGTGCCGTCAACGACGTCCCCCGCGACGCGACCGCCTACGCACACCGAAGCCAGAACTTCTCGGTCCTCGCCGCGGCCCCGCCCGAGCACGTCCCGCGGCTCAACGCCCTGTGGGCCGAGCTCTACCCACACCTGGACGGCATGTACCTCAGCTTCGAGACCGACACCGACCCGCAGCGCCTGCACGACGCCTTCCCCGAACCCACCCTCGGCCGGCTGCGCGAGCTCAAGGCCCTCTACGACCCCGACAACGTCTTCAACCGCAACTTCCCCATCCCGCCCGCCGACGTCCCGCCCGCCCACGTTGCGCCCGTCGACGCTGCGCCCGCCGACGACGACGGCGGGCGCACAGAGCCGCACTGACCGGCGGCGGAGTTCCTGGCGCTGCGGGTCACCCGCGGCCTTTCGCGCCCCGCGGCCCACTCGGGGGATCCGCCCGTCCTCGTCGTCGGGCACGGGCCCGGCGCGAGGGCCCTGGGGCCGACCGCCACCTACGGTCCGCTCGCGGCCTGAACCGCCGCCACTCGCGGCTCTCGAGATATGTGAAGCAACATACATTTGGTTGACAAAATCATTTGTTGGACAGCATTATTTGTTGAGCAAACGATTGTGGGTGTCAGGCCGTCCTCGCCGACGGGTGCGATCCCACGGGCCATCCGAGCCGCGCCACTTTCCGTGGAGCACGAGCCGACAGAGCGCCGGCCGGATGCGAAGGCCTCCGTCTCGCCAGAAAGAAGGACGTCCATGCGGATACGAGCAGCTGTGACCGAAGGAGCGTCAAAGGCGTTCGCGATCGAGGAACTCGAACTCGAAGGGCCCCGAGACGACGAGGTGTTGGTCCGGCTCGTCGCCACCGGGATCTGCCAGACCGATGCGCACGCGAGGAACGGGCACACCCCGGCCCCGCTGCCGATCGTGCTGGGCCACGAGGGAGCCGGCGTCGTCGAGCGGGTCGGCCGGGCGGTCACCGGGCTGCATCCCGGTGATCACGTCGTCATGTCCTACCAGTCATGCGGGCACTGCCCGCAGTGCCTGAGCGGCAACCCGGCCTACTGCGCTCAGACCCTCACCGCGAACTTTTCCGGAGCCCGGCTCGACGGCACCCGCGGCCTGCGCCGCACCGGTGCCGCTGCCGGGCAGGTCTCCGGGCACTTCTTCGGGCAGTCCGCCTTCGCCACGTACGCCTTGGCCACGGAGCGGAACACCGTCAAGGTCGGCAAGGACGCGCCGCTGGAACTGCTCGGACCGCTTGGCTGCAGCCTGCAGACCGGCGCCGGGGCCGTGCTGAACGCGTTCGCCGTGCCCGCGGGCGGGACCATCGCGATCTTCGGTGTCGGGGCTGTCGGTTTCGGCGCCTTGATGGCGGCGCACCTGGCGGGCGCGTCGACGATCATCGCCGTGGACATCAACACCCAACGTCTCGCTCTGGCCGGGGAACTGGGCGCCACCCACACCGTCGACGCCGGTCAGGCGGACGTCGCCGAGGCGATCAGGGACATCACGAGCGGAGGCGTCGGCTACGTCCTGGACACGACCGGCCGGGCCGAGATGCTCGCCCTCGCGGTCGCGTCCCTGAGGCCGATGGGCGAGGTCGGCCTGGTGGCCGGGGGAGCCCCGGACGCTGCGGTGCCCGCCGGCGGGCTTGCGCTCGGCAAATCGGTACGCGGAATCGTCCAAGGCGACGCGGTTCCGCAGCTGTTCATCCCGAAGCTCACCCAGTTGTACCAGTCCGGCCGTTTCCCGATCGACCGGCTGGTGCGGTTCTACGAGTTCGACGACATCGACGCGGCGTTCGCTGACGCGGCACGCGGAGATGTGGTCAAGCCGGTCCTGCGCATCGCAGACACCGGCCGAAAGTAACAGGAGTGACTACATGTCAAACAAGTTCGGCGACTTCTACCCGACGAAGTGGGGCTTCTCGAAGGCGGTGGCCGCAGAGCACGCGCCGTCCCCGAAGCAGTTCATGCCCGAGTACCTGAACGACCCGTCGTTCTACGAGAAGGGCTACCACCTGGAGAACGTGGGCGACGGCGGCAACTTCTACTGGGTCACGAGCCCGGCCGGCTACGACGCGGGCTTCGTGGTGACGGGCAGCGGCGTCGTCGTGATCGACGCCCCGCCCGGACTCGGCGAGAACCTGCAGTCGGCGATCAGGTCCGTCACCAGGGAGCCCGTCACGCACCTGATCTACAGCCACTGGCACTCCGACCACATCGGCGCGGCGTCCCAGTTCGGTCCGGACGTCAAGATCGTCGCGCATGACATCACCCGGGAACTGCTGACCCGCTTCCCCGACAAGTACCGTCCGCTGCCCACCGACACGTTCACCACCGACGAGACCCTCGACGTGGGCGGCACGAAGCTCGAGCTGTCCTACAAGGGCGCCGACCACTGCCCGGGCAACATCTACATCTACGGGCCCGAGCAGAAGGTCCTCACCAAGATCGACATCGTGAGCCCCGGCTCGGTGACGTTCATGCACTGCGACGTCTCGGAGAACATCAGCGGGTTCTACCAGGCCCACGACGACATCCTGTCCTACGACTTCAAGGCCCTGATCGGCGGTCACATCTCCCGCTGGGGCACGCGCGAGGACGTCGAAATCGTGCGTGAGTACTGGCACGACGTGCTGGCGTTCTCCCAGGAGGCCCTGAAGGAGATGAGCAACCCCGAGGCCATGCAGGGCTTCGTGGTGGGGCTGGGCCGGGAGTACCAGATGGTCGGCGCCGAGAACTGGATCAATTCGATAGCGAACTACGTCACCGAGAGGACCCTCACCAAGACCACCTCCAACGGCCAGACCTGGCCCGAGCGGCTCGCGGGCGCCACCGTCTTCACCAAGTACCACGCGTGGACCGTCGCGGAGACCACCCGCACCGAGCGGACCCACCACGGCTACCAGGCGGAAGGGAACGGCGGCCCCTTCTACATCGCCTGATCCCTGATGGATGAGAGCGCGGGCCGTCGGCGGACCCCGCGGCCCGCGCTCTCATCCCGGCACGCCGGGTGACCCACCCCGCCACCGGCGCGCACCCAACCGCTCCCGTCAGGTGCTCCGCGCCACCACCGCGCCCCACCACACCACCGCGGGGGGGGGGGGGGGGCCCCCCCCCCGCCCCCCCCCGCCCCCCCCCCCCCCCCCCCCCCCCCCCCCCCCCCCCCCCCCCCCCCCCCCCCCCCGCCG
>NZ_JBEOXF010000106.1:0-14831 GCF_040296405.1 Streptomyces sp. NPDC002133
GGGATGATCATTCACCTGCGTAACGCCTACCAGCTACGCAGCCACCGTCAACGACTTCTGGACCAGGGTCTGTTGACCGTCTCCGAACTCGCCCGCCACCTCGACGTCCACTTCCAGACGATCAAGCACTGGCGCCGGGACGGCATCATCACCGGCGTCCTCGCCAACGACAAGGGTGAATACGTCTTCCACCTGCCCGGACCTGAGTTCGTCCGCCCCACCATCGGCCGACCTCGCCGCAGCGTCCTGGACCCCCAACACTCCGAAACGACCCGATGAGGTGCAGTGTGATGACAGAGGTTTACCCTTCGGCTTCGACGCGCGGACCGGGTCCACCAACGCCCCGTAGTAAGAGGCGAGTTCGGCATAGGACCGGTTGATCTTCGGGTCGTAGAGGTCGGGTTTGTCGACCCCGGTCTTCAGGTTGTCCGGGACCAGGCGGCGCGGGACGCCGCCGCAGACGCGGAAGGCTTCTGCGTGCGCGAGGGTCCAGGCGTGGGTGCAGGCGTGAGGGCAGCGCGAGACCAGCGGACGGGGTTGCCGTCGGGGCCGTCGGTGAGCCAGGAGCCATCCCCAAGGGGCTGGAGTTCGTACGGGCTGGTCACCTCAATGGCGATCTCGCCGCTGACGGTTCCCGTGCGCACGTCGACCAGGTGGTAACGGAACCACTCCTCCTCGTCCTGGCCCTCACCGCCCACGGTGACGACGGCCGTATCCGGGGTCAGGTAGCCGCCGCTCCATTCCACGAAGGTGTCCTCCGGGCCGAACCTGAAGGCATCGATGGGGACTGCGAAGAGCACCTCCCCGTCGGGGTGGCGGTGGTAGGCCACGTCCGCCTGCCCGTGGTCGACGGTCATGAACTGCTCCCCGCCTGGCGCCAGGTCGATCAGGCGCCGTTCCGACCACGAGTACGTCACGAACTCCGGTTCGCCGTCGGTCCCGGCCGTGCCCCGGATGATGACGGAGCCATCCTGGCCCTCACCGATGTCCAGGTAGATGCTGCCGTCCACGGGATGCACGTGGTGGCCGGCGCCGTGCTCGACCGTGTCCAGCTCCCGGCGGACGAGGACCACGCCGCTATCAGCGTCGTACACGACCCACTGGTCTCCGCCCCCGCGGCCCGCCATCGCGTCCGGCCGGTAATACCCACACAGTCCGGCCGTCCAGGGACAGCACACAGTTGGGCCGGTGGCCGTGGCGCACGTCGGAGTGCAGTTCGAAGGCCGACATCCACACCAGGTCACCCGCGCGCGTCAGGCAGACGAAACCGTTCAGCGTCACATACACGACTCGCCCCAGGTCGGGCCAAACCGCTGAGGCCACGACCTCGTCACCTGCCCGCAGCTGAAATGCCGCAGCGGGCTCCAGCCTCCCAAAAGCGTCGGAGTCGAACACGTAGGCATGGATCCACCCGTCGCGGTGGCGCGTGATGACCTTCGGATGCGGCGCAAGACGCGAACGGAGGCCGCGTCGACGATCGCCGAGGTCCAGTCCACCTCGCCCCGGGCCCCGAGTTCGTCCAGCACCGCCCGGTGCAGCCGACGCCACAGGCCGGCCTCGGTCCATACCGTGAAGCGGCGATGCGCGGTGGCGGGCGACGTGCCGAACGTCGGCGGCAGATGCCGCCAGGCACAGCCGCTGGTCAGCGCGTACACCACTGCCGTGAACACGGCCCGCTCGTCACACGGAGCGGTCCCACCACCTTGCGGACGAGCAGCGAACGACGGCAGCAACGGGGCTGCCAGCTACCAGAGTTCATCAGGAACCAGACGCTTCGATAGATCAGCACCCACGACCGGCATCATGCCGCACGAACATCAAGTCACGTGAGACAACCTCTAAGCCTTGATTGGTGCGGCCGACCTGGCGGCCTGCTCGATCTTCGCGCAGTAGGCTGCACGGGCTTCCTCGTCGATCTGCTTCTCGTGTTCGGCGCGCAACCCGGTCCGGCCGTCGAGGCCCTCGCGCAGGATATCGGCATGCCCGGCATGCCGGATGGACTCGCCGAGGACATGGACCATGATGGCGAACAGGTTCGTGTCGGCATATGGCTCCGGCCACCACGGCACGTGGCCGGGGGCGTCGAGGGGAAGCTCGTTGATCGTCGCGTCCGAGTGTTCCCACGTGCGCCGGTAGAACCCGATGATCTGATCGCGGGTCTCGTCCTCGGTCGCCCACAGATCGCTGCCGTTGGAGTCCTGCCACCGGGGCAGCGGTTCCGGGGAAGGGCGGTCGAAGACCTCGCCGAAGTACCTGGCCTCGACGGTGGCCACGTGTTTGACCAGGCCGAGGAGGTTGGTCCCGGTCGCTGTCAAAGGTCGGCGGGCGTCGTATTCGGACAAGCCGTCGAGTTTCCAGAGCAGCGCCTTGCGGTCCCGCCGCAGTCTCCCGTGCAGGTTGTCTTTCGCGAATTCATCGATCATGCGGCATGAGCCTGCCATGGGCTGCTCGTGGTCTCAAGATCCCGTACGTGGTCCGCAACGACTGGCAGAGCCGAGGCCTGGCCATGGCCGCCGCCCTGACCTGCTACAAGAAGCTCGCGAAACTTGCCACGTGAGACAACCTCTCAGACGACGCTTCGGTGTCTCAGCATCCCGACGACCGCGCCATCACCCCTGCCCAACGCCCAAGCGCTCGCGGCGAGGAACCCCTGACTGAGGGCCTGCGTGTAGGTCTTGTCCGGGCGATTGCTGAGCAACGGCGCCGGACGCCTGTGAATCTCGTTGTCGAAGGTCTCGCCGAGTGAGGTAGAAGGGCGGCATTGATACCGCCGCAGTCACCAAGCAAGCCCTTGACTGATCGTTTCAGAGTGTCACAGGTGGCCGACCTACGGTGTGTCGAAGGAAGCGAGGTGTGCGCGCAACACGTCCTCGATCTCCGAGGTGCCGCCTGCGACCGGCAACGGAGAAGGGTTTTCGGACCCGTTCGCCATGGCAAGACTGCTGGCGAAGCACACTAGATGGGGTGCTGGCACGAACGAGTCACGGAGCCACGTGGCGAAGACGGCAGCTTCGCCGGCGGTTACATCGGTGAGGGTGATGTAGGCGTAGTCGGGCTTGGGCATCGCTGCCGTCCCGTCAATCCATACATCGGGCGCCAGCTCGATTTCGAAGTCGAGCACTGTCATGCCATGGATCCCGGACTTCCGGTATTCCACTGTCGGTTCGGGAAACGCCTCCCTCAAGGCCCTCTCCAGGGACTCCAGCGTCGCCTGCCAGACGCCGTCGTCGTCCTCCGGCGGGTAGAAGGCGAAGTTGGTTCGGATGTTCCGCTCAGCAGACACAGTCTTCCTCGGTCTCAGGGTACGTATCGCGTCGAGCCGGGCGTACCTGTCATCGCCATCATGGACTGCCAGTAGACGGCGTTGTCCTGGCCGTTCGTGACAATCTCCAGGCCCCGGATCTCGCTGTTCGCGGGATTGGCCATGGCCTGCTTGTATCGCACCAGTTCCTTTTCGTCACCCGCGTACATGGCGTCGACGACAGGGTCCCAAGCGATCTTTCCCTTGTTGTCTACTTTCACTGGCTTGGCCAGCGTGTCTTCGACACGATCGAGGGACCGGAAGCTCTTCTTCTTGCAGTCCGGATCTCGCACGTGCTTTGCCTCGACGAGGTACCCGTCGGCCGGCCGTACGCCGTCGACCATCAGTCCCCGCTTCTTCCCCACCAGGGGTATCTCCCGCTCGGGATAGCCCGCGATGCGCAGCTGATACGCATTGTCGGGGTCGGTCGGTCCGCCGCCGCCTGCCAGCCCGCCGGGTCGGTGTGAGTTCGCCCAAGCGCGGAACTGCTGCTGTTCCGCCGCTGTCAGCAGCCGCGTCGTGCCCGGCAGCGGCGGAATGGGATCGGCGAAGGGAATGGCGGGGTCGACAGGGTTGACCATGGGCAGCAGAGCCGGTGCCTGCCCTGTGAACGACGCGAGCCTGAGAGGTACCGGGACGGGCACGCGTATGAGCGGAGGCGGGAGAGGCAGCCCGGGCATCAACGGAGCCCCGGGTTCGGCGGCATCGGGGAGCCTGACCCGGGCAGCCGACGCGTCGAGAGCGTGGGCCACCGCGCCGAGGTCCCGGATCCAGGGATCCCCGAGGACAGCATCGTGCAGGCCGCCGTCGTATCCGTTGGCCCCGAACATCGGCTGATCCCACGGCATGTCCACTGCGAACGGATCATTCTGGTGATAGCGGATCTTCTCCTTGGCCGCCTCCACATGCTCCGCGTACCGATCGCACGCCTTCGCAAGCTGCGTACAAGCGGCAACCAGATTGGTCACCAAGGGCTCGTCCTCCTGCGCCTTCGCCGGTGGACAGGTGAGACCGACGCAGTGCTTGACGTACGTTTGGAAGGCTTCGGCCGCCTTGCCGGAGTGCGCCTTGCTCGCGGTCCCGGCGTACGTTTGCGCGTCCTCGAGAAACCGCTGCATCAGACTGCCGGCATGCCGCCATGAGCCGGCGACATGACGGATCTTCTCCGGTGAACCACGGAACCGGTCACTCAGCCCCATGGGCGCGTACTGGTCGTACCAGGCGGTTTCACCTATCACTTCGGGGAGCTCCTGGCCGAGGCCGAGGTAGTTCTCGGTGCAGTCGGCACCCGGATCACCCATACCCGCGGTCAGGTCGGTCTGCCTCCCCAGGAAGGCGGCGACTTGCCGGCTTTCCTCGGCCATGAACTCACGGGCGTTGCGCATCAACCCCCGGCTCGTCTCTCCGAGGACATAAGAACTGAAACCGATCTTGTCCAACGTCGCCGACGCGTACACCTTGGCGAATGTGCGGCCAGCATCGTCATCTCCAGCCATTCCGTGCTGCCGTACCAGCTCATGGCCCAGGGCGATGGCTGTGTCGCGGGCACCCCGCATCGAGTCGAGCAGCCCCATCGAACCGCGGATCATCCCCTCCGCGGTGAACTTGACAACTGGCGCGAGCCCGCTCATCGTCCGGCCCTCCCCGTTGCAGGCGTGAACGATCAACGTATCCCAAGGGGGCCGGCGTTGTCAGGGCGGGATTTGCGTCCTCCGGCAGGGTGGAGCGGCCCTGGCGGAGGAGACTTGGCTGGGGATGGCGCTTGGCCATCGGCGGCCGGACAGGACGGGCGGGCCATCCGACGCACGTGCTGGTGTGCGCGCTGTGGTGGCGCTGAGGAGGAGGTATGTGAGCGCCCATACGCAGGAGTCGAGAAGGTCCAGTGCGCTCACCCAGCGCGCCACGGCGAGGCGGCCGGAAGGGCGGCGAGGGGGAAGCATGGGCTTGTTGTTGCTGATTCGGGTCACGTATGCATACAACGCCGTGTGAAAGAGTGGCTGGCGTGGACTGGCAGTCTGAGAGCCCGGAACTCTGGGCGTTCCTGGAGTCGCTGCACCGCGGCGAGATCCTGTCCGGCACCGTAGCGGCGATTGAGCGGTTCGGGGTTTTCGTGGCCCTGGACGACGGCCCTGACCATCCCACGCTGCCAGGCGTCGGGTTCATCACGATCCCCGAACTGTCCTGGCGGCACATCGACGCTGTTACGGATGTCGTCGAGGTCGGACAGCGCATCTCGTGCGAGTTCCTCCAGTTCGACACCTTCAACGCGGAGGCCAGGCTGTCCTTGTGCGCAATGCAGCCCGACCCCTTCCAGGCATTCGCCGACCGCACCACGGTGGGCCAGGAACTGCACGGGACGGTCACCAGGGTCTTCCCCATTGGTGCCTTCGTCGAGGTCGGTGACGGAATCGAGGGATTGGTGCCCTTCGTGGAGGTCCGCGGCATGCCTGCAGCAGGTCAGGCAGAGGCCTTCCAGTCTGGTGACAAGGTGACGGTTGTCGTCACGGACATCGAGCGGCCACAGCGCAGACTGTCCCTCTCCCAACGACAGGGTGCCCCTGCTGCTGGTGAGGCTTCGCAAGACTCCTGAAAACTAGGTTCGAGCGAAGGAAGCTGTGATGGCAGACGAGTGGGAGTGGCTGAGAGACCTGCCGCCTTCCGGGGAGTTGCCCGAACTCATTCGCGCTGCAACCGCATCGCCGGCCCTCAACCTCGGCGTGCAGGTGATCGGAAGCAACATAGTCGGTGACGACGTAGCCGAAGTCGCTGCGCCGTAATGCGTGCCTATGAGCGGTCTGGCTCAGCCGGCGGCACCCATCCGAGGTCGTCAGTCACCGGGTCGAACGTCCAGGTCGCAATCACCTTTGAGGCGGCAAGACGGTCAAGCGTCGCCGTCAGCATGTCTCGAGTGAGAGCGCATGTACGGATCAGGCGGTCTGCTTCCATGTCCGGGCGCGCCGGGTCGGCGGTCTGGTAAGCGGTGAGTGCCAGCGCAGCCAGCCGGACCGGGGCGGACAGGTGTCGCGTGCGGGGCTGGGAGCAGGCATGCAGTGCCCAGTTCGCGGCGGCAAGCCGGGCGCCTCGTGTGGCCTCTTGCATGAGGACGGCCGCGTCGAGCAGTTGCGCTCCGACGCTTGCGGTGAGGCTGCGCACCACGTGCGGCGGCCGACGGCGCAGCCAACGGGCGTGTTCGAGCTCGCTCCAGGGCGTCTGGATGTGTGCCAGTCGCATGCTGCGGAGCATTCCTCGGGGCAGAAGCACCTGTCCGGAGTTGTTGCTGCGCAAGGCGCACTGCAGGGCAAGGAGTCGGGCTTCGGCGCTCGCGTTGGGGGGTAGGGCCGCTGTGAGGTAGCTGAGCATGTCACGGGTTCGGGTCGCGGAGTCGGCGTGGCCGAGCGGCTTGCGGCGATTGGTGGCAAAGTCGTCGAGACCGGCGCGCGGTTGTGGTGCGAGTCGGTGGACGTGAACGTCAGGGATGGGAGCACTGCCGGGAGTGGCGGTGGCGCAGGCCGTGCACAGGTCGGCCAGGCGCCAGTGACGGCCGGCGTGTTCACTTGTGAGGACGAGGCGAACGGTGCCCGAGCAGCCGCGGTGGCGTGGGTGCCAGCGGCATCCGCGCTGGCGGCACTGGCAAGTGCGCAGGTGCGGGGGCAGAAGGTCAGTCCGCGCGTGCTGGGCCAGGTGTGCAAGGGCGGTGGCACGGGCTGCGGAAGTGAGGGGCGCCCTGTCGGTCGGCGTGCACAGGGGGCAGTAGAGCGTCACTCCGCCCTGCTGCGGGCGTAGTTCGACCGTCCACATGCGCCGAACCTGGGGGTGCGGAGTGCACAGCTTCATGAGACGCCTCGTTCCTCCTGCCTTCCTCGTCAAGGTGATGCCCCGTCCTGGGAGAACCGGAAGGAGTGGGGGCGATGTCGGGCATACCATAGTGCAGACCTCTGCCCTATCACCGTCCGCCACGCGAGACGAATTAGGGCAGACCTCTACACTGACAAGACAAGGTTCTGCACCGTCGGATGACGGGGTGACGATCTTCCCACCCGACCCGGACTTCACCGCACTCCGCCTGGAGCTCGCGCGACTAAGGAGCCAACGCGGGTGGAGCTACGACGAACTCGCCCGCCGCAGCGGGCTCGCCAGACGCACCCTCATCGAAATCGAGCAGGGACGCACCATCGGAACCCTCAAGAGCTGGCACGCACTCGCCCACGCCCTCAACGTTCCGTTCGACCGGCTCTTCGCCACCCTCTGCCAGGGCCACGAGCCCCCCACCGCACCGCAGTAGCTCTTCCGCCACCTCGGCAGCGAATCACCTGATCGAGTCCGCACGAGTGAACTGACACTCGACAGGCCGTACAACAGTTCCACAAAACTGGGCCAATCGCGGGAACTGGCCGAACCAGACGCGACTCCCCGGCGCGGCGCCTGCCACCTTCACCTCCATGGGTTCCCTCGCCGCCACATCCGGCCGTCACTGGGACGGCACCCCCATCCGCGCACACCGCCAACGCGATCTACGCCTGTCCGAAGACAGCCCAAGCCGCATGCTGGGCACAGCACAGTCCAACCGCTGCACAGCCTGCGCCAACCGCATCACCTGGTTCCACCGGACCGACCACCGGCCCATTGCCATGCACCCACGGGAACTGCCCGCGGCCGCGGTCCCCCTCGTCTGCCGCTGGCACGTCGACTCGGGTGTGGCCCACCCAGCCGGTGACGGCAGCCCGTGGTGCCGCATCCCGCATCGCATGCTGTGCCCAGCCCGCCCCGCAGCCGCACTCCTGACGCCGCAGCTGTCGACGCTTCGCCGGCACCTCGCCCTGCACACCCGCCGCCTCACCGACACCGGCACCTTCACCCCGCCACCGGACCGCCCCGCCACCCTTGTTGAGACCGCCACGTGCCGTCCTGCCTGGCCCGTCGTCCAGTTCCTCTACGGCCGCTACCTCGCCGCCTCACCCCTCGAAGACATCCAGTGCGTGGCACAGACCCGCGCCCGAACCCGCTGCACCCGCCCCGTCCTCGATCCCACCATCACGTCCGGCGTCTGGAAACTTCTGCCCGCCACCCCCGCACAAGGCCAGCTCCTCCTGCCTGCCACATCCATGGCCGTCTACGACCTCAGCCACCTGCCCTACGACGAACAGCTGCGCTGGCGCACCCAGCACTGCCCCCTCCACTCCACTAACCAAGGAGTGCCCGACCTTGCCCTGACCGGCTGGGAGGTCTTCGACCCGCTCATCCACCACCGGCACATTCACACTCGACTTCCCGACACCGCACGCCACAACAACGCGAAGCCCGCCTGCCGCACGACCACCGACTCCCGCGAACGGTGACCATGCCGCACCACGCCCTCGAGATCACGCTCACCAGACCCGCCACCCCAGGCGAACTCGAGCGAGCGAACCGGCTGATGCCCCTCGGCGCCAACCACGACCACACCCGACTGACAGCCCTCCCCCAGGCAAAGACACCCCGCCGCGCCCTCACGCGACTTCGACACGCCTTCGACGACGTGCTTCCCGTCGACATCATCACCACCCACTACCCCGACGTCCACGGCAAGATCACCCTCAACGTCGCCTTCACGCCCGCCGCCAACGCAGCCGTCCACCGCGCCGCCGCTGCGTACAGCCAAGACATCGAGGAATTCGTCGAACAGGCCGTCACCGACGCACTGGCGCGAACCGACCGGCAGCAGACCGAGCGCCTCAACCAAGCCGTGCAAGCCCTGCTGGCCGCCACCACGCGAGAACGCCTCCTCACCGCCGTAGCCCACGCCCTGACCACCCAGGAAACTCACCCTTGAATCTCACCGACGAACAGACCGCCGCAGCCGACCGCTTCCACGCCGGAGACCACCTCGTCCTCCAAGCCGGCGCCGGCACCGGCAAAACCACCACACTCGCCCTCCTCGCCCACGGCACCAAACGCCGCGGCCGCTACCTCGCCTACAACCGCGCCATCGCCCAGGACGCCGCCACCAAATTCCCCAACACCGTCACCTGCAAAACCGCCCACGCCCTCGCCTACGCCGCCCTCGGCCACCAATACCGCGCACGCCTCAACGCCCCACGCCAACCCGCCTGGAAAACCGGCCAAGCCCTCGGCATCACCAAACCCATCCGCATCGCAGAACGCGACCTCACCCCCCGCGCCCTCGCCTACGCCACCCTGCGCACCGTCACCCGCTTCTGCCACACCGCCGACCCCACCCCACACCGCCACCACGTCCCCCGCATGCGCGGCCTCGAAGCCCCCGAACAGCACACCCAACTCGCCCAGGCAGTCCTGCCGTTCGCCAAGAAGGCATGGAAGGACCTACAAGATCCCGACGGAGGAGTGATGCGCTTCGAGCACGACCACTACCTCAAAATCTGGGCCCTCACCAACCCCGTCATCGAAGGCGACTTCCTCCTCCTCGACGAAGCCCAGGACACCAACCCCGTCGTCGAACAAGTCTTCAACGCCCAGCGAGGCCAAGCCCAGCTGGTGATGGTCGGTGACTCCGCCCAAGCCATCTACCACTGGCGCGGCGCCCGCGACGTCATGACCGGCTTCGACGGCACCACCCTCACCCTCTCCCAGTCCTTCCGCTTCGGACCCGACCTCGCCGACGAAGCCAACCGGTGGCTCGCCCTCACCGGAGCGCCCATCCGCCTCCACGGCAGCACCAGTCTCACCACCGAACTCGGCCCCCTCGAAGAGCCGCACGCGATCCTGTGCCGCACCAACGTCGGCGCCATGACCCACGTCATGCAACTGCTGGACTCAGGCCACCGTGTCGCCCTCGTAGGAGGAGGCGACAGCCTCCGCTCCCTCGCCCTCGCCGCACGCGACCTCAAATCCGGCCGCCGCACCCACCACCCCGAACTCGTCCTCTTCTCCACCTGGAGCGACCTCCAGGACTACGCCGAACACGACCCCGCCGGAGGAGACCTACAACCCTTCGTCGACCTCATCGACAAACACGGAACCGACGCCATCCTCACCGCGGTCGACCGACTCGATGACGAACCACAAGCAGACGTGACCATCTCCACCGCCCACAAAGCCAAAGGCCGCGAATGGCCCACCGTGAAAGTCGCCGACGACTTCACCCCACCCAAATCCACTGACCAGCTCGACGACACCGGAACACCCGTTCCCGGGCCTGTAGACGACGCCGAAGCCCGCCTCGCCTACGTCGCCGTCACAAGAGCACGCAACTGCCTCGACCGCGGCGGCCTCAAATGGATCGACCACCACCCGGCCGGCCGACCTCAGAGGTGAATCACAGAGACCAGATCTGTGCTCCCTCATAACATCAGCAGCCTGACGGACAAACATCCTCGACCCGCCTGAGGACCGGACGCCGCTTCCGACGAAACGGAACAACGTCCGATCAGCCAGGGTGCCAAGATGCCGCGCCGCAGCAAGCAAGGGCGTCAAGGTAACCGGCGAAGCAAGGGTGGGCCGGACAGCCTGCGGTCAAACCTCGCACATACGGCTGCCACCACACGCCGACAGCCGCGACCTACTCCTGAAGGCAGCCCGAAACGCGGACCCTTCCCGCCGCCCGGATACGCCGCTCCATAACACCGCCGTACGCCACTGAAGCAGAGGCAGCGACGCACCGCCCGTGCCTGGCAGGGGACACGTACACGCCCTGCCAGGCACGTTCCACAAAACCGGCATATGGCGAGCCGCGGGCTCACAGGATGCAGGCCGCGGGTCGAGACATCACACAGACGGCTCTTCCCCGTCAACTTCAGCCATCCCACTCGCATCCGCCACGCGCTCCGGTCTGGACACGTGCGCTCCATTCACCGACGCCACCCCGGACTGGGGGACGCAATGGTGACACAGCACGCCCGGACCACTGACCGGTCGCCCGCACTCACCAAACTGACCCCCGCACTCGTGGGCCACCCGGTGCGTGATGGCCTCCGCCACGCTGCGATCTGCGGGCGTAGCCGCAGTGGGCCTATGCTGCCAGCGTCCCGCTGCATACCGGGCGTCCCCCTCCGTTGGCGCCTGATCCAGGATATGGGCCATGCTCGATGGCGGCGGCGCGGCGCAGGCTTGCTTGAGCCGGCCGCCGATCACCGCGCCGACCGTCTTCTTCAGAGGATCCGGCAATGGTCGGGACGCGATCACGTGACGAAGTTGTGCAGGAGTCCAGCCCCGCTCCAGCATGCCGGTCACCACCCTGCCCTGATCCATCAGCGGCTTCCCAAAAAGAAGCAGCTCGGCCTTCTCTGCACCGATGGCCAGCAACAGCTCGACCCCTGGGGGCACCGTTTCCGCTGCCGCCGAAGGCCGGCCAATCACCGGCTGATCGCGAACGTCCCTCTCCTCTGCGACTGGCTCTCGCTGAGGCATCACCCCGGCAGCCGACCCATTGGCCACCACAGCCTCCGACAAGTGCCCCATACCTCTGCCGCACTCCTCCGTCCCCGGATCCGTCGCACGCGACCCTTCCCCCCGGAGGGAAGGAAGGACGGAAGTAGTGTTCCTCTTCGGGGTCTCTGCGGGATACATAAGGGATTGGGAGTCAATCTGACCCACGATCGGCTTCATCCTGCTGCGAGAGCCGAGCCAATCTGACTCACGAGGAGGAGCAGATTGACGCCTCGCTTCACCAGCCGACGGATCTGACTCGTCTGACGCCCCCCAACCAACGACCCCCGAGCCGCCGTACGCCCCCTGCTGCAAACCAATCCCATCACCCTGGGCGACCTCAACCCGTGCCCCCGCCATCGACTCCAGCAGCAGCAGATTCACCCACGTAATATTCTTGATCATTCTCCCATGGCGGTACCCGGGGCCCAAAGACCTCAGCAGACCCCTCTCGACCAACTTGCGCTTCGTCCGCTGAACCGTACTGCGCGACATACCGCAGTCACGCGCGAGACGTTCCTCACTCGGCCAGCACAGGCCATGAGCGTCAGTCCGGTTCGTGTACCCAAGGAGCAGCAACTTCTCACTGCGGTCAAGCCCCTCAGCATCGAACACCATTCCCATGTGACTAGCGCTCATGCCTGCCCCCCGTACCGGCACACAGCCCCGTGCACAGTCGCAGGACTGATACCGGGGACGACAAGCAGCACGTCGCCGCCACCACCCCACCAGACGAAGACAGGCAGTGAAGCATCCGCCACACCATTTGCCGCGTAACACCGCAATGAGAGTCACCACGACCACAGGGGACCGCGTTGTCAGCCAGGCAGACGATATTGTGCTCCAGCACTTCCCACCCGGCCCCTCCAGATTCGACATCAAGTATCACTTCACACCGTCTACCTATGACGGCTCTCGTCGTTTCCCACGCGTAGGCGTACATGCGTCGCACCTCTCTCATCAGGAACTCGCGTTTCCAACGACCAGGAAACCGCCCTCCAGTGGTGAGAGCACAGTCCGTATCCCGGGTGGCGGGACACAGGCCTTACAGAGCGGCAGGGCAGGGAACAACGAAATGACACATCGCTCCGCCCCGCGACCACCTGCCCCACCAGCCACAGACCCCGCGCAACAACGTGAGCGACTCAAGGCCGTCCGCGGATTCCTCCCGCAACACAACACTTCAGAACGCCAGCGAACACCGGCACCGCGCTGATGTCTCACAACACTGGCGAAGAGGCAGGGCGGAAAACGATGCCAGCCCACAACCGTCAGAGCGCAACACGGGGCGAAACCCCCGCGCTTACTGGAGGACCAGCGACCCCCACCACCGCCTCAGCCGGTCAACGGACGACACCGACAAGCCCAAACACACATGGCAGTCCGGTCCGCATCCACGCGCCACTTCCCGGCCAGCAGGCCACCCCCTCACCGGTGCCGACATTCCGCAGCGCGGGAGAGACACCCATCTTCCCGCCCACCCGAAGCTCCAAGGCGACGCAATGGACCGCCCTACGGGTCACCAGCCTTCACAGCCCTGGCCAGCACGCCTAAAGCTCATCACTGCAAAACAACAGCCCACACTCACGCACCCGATGAAAAGAGAGCACCTGATGCGCACAACCACCCAGAAAGCCCTTACGCACGGTCAGTCCACCGTCCTGGGAACTGCGGCCCTACCAATGGTCTGCTTCGGTGCAGCCGGCGCCTGGGGCACCTACACCAATGTCAAAACGCACTTCCCCCAATCGGCCACTGCCCTCGGTGTTGTTGCAGCCGGAGAAGGTGCAACGCTCGTCCTGGCGCTGGTCTACATCGGCCTCACCCTCCTAGGCCAACCCTCCCCAGCACCCGTGAGGATCGGGCTCTGGACCCTCCCAGTCCTCGCCTCCGCCACCAGCGCCGTCATCGCAACGAGCGTCACTGAGGCCGTCGTCTACGCCGTCACCCCCGTCGCAATGTGCGCCTCCGCGGAAGGCATGGGCCTGCTCGCACGCCGCATCGTGGTCTACCGCACCGGCGTCGACACAGAGACCCAGCGCCGCAACGCAGAAACACTGCAACGCCTCGCCTACCACCGAGCACTGGCCACCAGCCACCCGAGTCCGAAAGCCCGCAAACGAGCAGAACTAAAGTCGTGGCGGCTAGCAAGGAAGGTCGGCACGCACGACACAGAACTCACCGGAAGCCTCTTGACCGTCCAGCGGCAACGGATCACGGCCGGCGCAGACTCAGCGCTGGCCAGCATGTTCGGCGCGACCGTCACGGAACGCCTCCCCAGGCCCGTCACGCCCGAACTGCCCACCACACATGAGCATGACCGATCCAGGACGAATACCAACACGACCACACCCGGCCGTCACAGCGACGCCCACGAACGCAAGACACCGCCTCCACCACCCAGTCACACACCACGCCACAATGCCACCGGGGGCGTGACGGCTACCGTCACGCAGGCCAGCACCGATACAGAACACTGCTCATCCCATGCATCCGTACAAGCCAGACCCCCCGCTACACATCCCCATACAGAGACCGTCCCGGCATACATCCCGGAAAAGACCCCCATCCCCGCCGTCACACCAATAGAGTTCGCGACCGTCGCGGACACACCCACTCCTCTCCCGAACAAGCGGCTGACCGACGAGCAGCTCGAGACCGTCCTACGAGACCTACACCGGGGCGACCACCCGCCACTCTCGTACCGCCAGGCAGTCAAAGCATTCCGCGAAGCCGGATACATCGGCAGCGAGCAGCGGGTACGCAAGGCGTGGGCACAGACAACCTCCCACGCGGCCATCGGCGCAGCCCTCGAAACGACCCAAATCGCCACACAAGAATGAAAAAGAGCCACAGCCGTCGACGCCGACCACCGTCACCGCAACCGCAGCCCACGTGACTAGGCCAGCCGCGGAAACTGGTTCAGCGCGCACCGCCTTGCCGACGGCCACGATCGCCGAAGACCAGGGGCCCCTCGCTGGCAAGCACCCCACTGCCTCCAAAGCTCGTGAACAAAGCCACGACCGCTCGGCCGAACTGCCGGCGTTCGCAGCTACTGACTTCGGCTCGTTAGGGTGATCTTCTTCGAAGTGCCGGATGGGCCTGGGGTGTTGTCTGTATTCCGTGGTGTATGAGGTATGCGGATGGG
>NZ_JBEOXF010000107.1:0-14574 GCF_040296405.1 Streptomyces sp. NPDC002133
AAGACTGCCTCGACTGCGCCGGTGGCCTCTACCTCGACACCCCCGCCTGACCGACCCCAACACCCCTCCACGAACTTCCGCGGAGCAGCACTAGGCCGGATCCAGGCCCGGTCCAGTACAGGTTGCCCGGCTCCGGCCAAGGCTGCGGGACAGGCCACCGGCCGGCCGCGAACGAGTTTCACGGTCGGCGCACCGGTCGCGCCCGCTGCCTACGTCCCGCCGTCGAAGAAGCCGGACCTCAGGTCCTCGACGACGGCGTCGAGTGGATGCCCGCTCACGATGAACGGTCCACTCCAGGGCGCGCTGAGTGCGAAGAGCAACCCCAGGCTCAGCCCGACGACACTCGCAATGCCCCCGACGAGCAGTGACGTTCGCAGGCTGCTGCGGAAGACCAGTGCGCCGGCGTTCACGATCAAGGCCAGTCCGGTGGCCACGAGCGTGACGACGTAGAGCGTGGGAAGGTCGCGCGAGGCGGCCGCGAGGCGGGCGCGACGACTGCTGGTGACGCTGTCCAGGGAAACCAGCAGCTCCGTGCTCGCCGGGCTTCCCAGCTCGGGCCGGGCAGCCTCGGTGCGCACGCTCCGCTCCAGCCGTGCGATCGCGTGAGCAGTTGCCGCGTCGCCACCGGACGCCGCTGCCGCAGCCTCCCACTCCCTGACACGCGCGGTCTGCAGATAGTCCTGCAGTGCCGCATGGATCGGCTCCGACCGGACGTGCGGACTCGTCGCCGCCCACGCCAGGCGTGAGGCGGCGGCCGCCTCGTCGCTCACCAACCCCTCTGCTGCGCGCAGGTAGCCGGCCTCGCTGGCCAGTGTGAGTGCAGCGAAGATCGCGAAGGCGGCGCCGAGCGTAGGCATCAGGGGCATGGCGATCTGCGGCACCCGGTCCTGTTCCGCCACCGGTACGAGCGCCCGGACGCCGACCCGCGCCACGGCCGCGACCAGCAGGGCAAGGAAGAGCCAGCTCACGACCAGCACCACCGCCGGCAACGAGGTCAACCAGTTCACGAGATCACCTACAGCACGTTTCCGTGAGCGGCACACGGCGGCGACACATCGGCCCCGCGAGCTGGAGCTCCTCGTTGATCACCTTCGACGACGCCTCATCTTCACAGGTCCGAAGCGTCCGATGCTCGCGACGCCCGGCACGGCGCCCCGCTTCGTTGGCCGAACAGCCGAGTACGGCCCAGTACGGCCCATACGTCCAGGGCCGCGCGACCCGCCCGCTGTCCGGCGTTCGGCCCAGCGCCGGGTGCCGGGGCAGGCACCCGGCGGTGGCGTCCCGGCCGTGGGCGAAGCGAGAGGCGAGCGGGGGACGAAGGCGCCGGTACGGTCATCGGACGGGAGCGGCTGCTCGCCTTCGGGGACGCGGTCTTCGCCATCGCGATCACGCTGCTCGCCCTCGACATCAAGGTGACGGACGGTCTGGCCGAATCGGAACTCGGCAGGGCGCTGGACGACGCCCTCGCCGACGTGGCCGCGTTCCTGCTCAGCTTTGTCGTCATCGGGGTGCTGTGGCTCCGGCAGCACGCCCTGTTCTCCCGGGTCGCCCGGATCGACTCCTGTCTGCTGTACCTGTATCCGGCGCTGCTGGCCGTGATCGCCGGACTGCCGTTCCCGACGCGGCTGATCAGCGAGTACGGGGACACCGCACTGGGCACAGCGGTCTACGCGGGATCGATCGCCCTCGCCTCGGCCCTGATCACCGCGATGGCAGTGCGGCTGTACTTCCGGCCGGACCTGGCCGAGCCGGGACTCGCGCGCAAGAGCCTGCGCCGGTCCGTCGAGCAGGGCGCGGTGATGGTGGTGGTCTTCGGCGCCTCGATCCCACTCACCCTCGTCTCACCGCTGGTCGCCCAGCTCTGGTGGCTGGCCGCCATCCCGCTCCGCGCCTGGTTCTCCCACAGAGCCGGCGACTGAGGGGCGGGGCCCCGGGGGCAGCCCCCGGGGCGACTAGCCGTGCCAGGACCGCCACAGCGCCGCGTACGCCCCGTCCGCCGCCACCAGCTCGGCGTGGCTGCCCAGTTCGCTGATGCGGCCGTTCTCGACGACCGCGATCATGTCCGCGTCGTGCGCCGTGTGCAGCCGGTGGGCGATGGCCACGACCGTGCGGCCGTCGAGCACGCGGGCCAGCGAGCGCTCCAGGTGGCGGGCCGCGCGTGGGTCGAGGAGGGACGTCGCCTCGTCCAGGACCAGGGTGTGCGGGTCGGCGAGGACCAGGCGGGCCAGGGCGATCTGCTGGGCCTGGGCCGGGGTCAGGAAGAGGCCGCCGGAGCCCACCTCGGTGTCGAGGCCGTCGGCCATCGCCTGCGCCCACCCGTCCGCGTCCACCGCACCGAGCGCGGCCCACAGCTCCGCGTCCTCCGCGTCCGCCCGCGCGAGCAGCAGATTGTCGCGCAGGGAGCCCACGAAGACGTGGTGCTCCTGATTGACCAGCGCCACATGCTCGCGCACGCGCTCCGCCGGCATCCGCGACAGCTCGGCCGCACCGAGCGTGACCCGGCCCGTCCGCGGCGCGTAGATCCCCGCCAGCAGCCGGCCCAGCGTGGACTTGCCGGCACCCGACGGGCCGACGAGCGCCAGCCGTGTGCCGGGTGCGACGTCCATCGACACCCGGTGCAGCACATCGACGCCCTCGCGGTACCCGAAGTGCACCTCGTCCGCCCGCACCGCGCGCCCCTCGGGCCGCACCTGCACGTCACCCGCGTCGGGCTCGATCTCCCGTACGCCGACGAGCCGCGCCAGCGACACCTGGGCCACCTGGAGCTCGTCGTACCAGCGCAGGATCAGGTTCACCGGATCGACCATCATCTGCGCGATCAGCGCCCCCGTGGTCAGCTGCCCGATCCCGATCCAGCCCTGCAGCACGAAGACGCCGCCGATCATCAGCACCGACCCCAGCACGGTCGCGTGCGTGACGCTGATGACCGGGAACAGCACGGACCGCAGCCACAGTGTGTACCGCTCCCACGCCGTCCACTCCTTGATCCTGCGGTCCGACAGCGCCACCCGTCGCGCCCCGAGCCGGTGCGCCTCCACCGTCCGCCCCGCGTCGACGGTCTCGGCGAGGACCGCGGCCACCGCCGCGTACCCCGAGGCCTCCGAACGGTACGCGGACGGCGCCCGCTTGAAGTACCAGCGGCAGCCGATCACCAGCACCGGGACAGCCAGCAGCACGGCCGGTGCGAGCGGCGGCGCGGTCACGGTCAGCCCGCCGAGCAGCAGCACGACCCAGAGGACACCGATCGTCAGCTGCGGCACGGCCTCGCGCATCGCGTTCGCCAGCCGGTCGATGTCCGTCGTGATCCGGGAGAGCAGGTCGCCGGTACCGGCCCGCTCCAGCACGCCGGGCGGCAGCCCGACGGACCGTACGAGGAAGTCCTCGCGCAGGTCCGCCAGCATCCGCTCGCCGAGCATCGCGCCGCGCAGCCGCACCAGCCGTACGAACACGGCCTGGATCACGAGCGCCACCGCGAACAGCGCGACGGTGCGCTCCAGATGGAACGCGCGCCCCCCGTCCGCCGCCCGCTCCACGAGTGAGCCGAGCAGCCACGGCCCGGCCATCGAGGCCACGACGGCGACCGTGTTGACGGCGACGAGCAGCACGAACGCCCGGCGGTGCCGCCGCAGCAGCTCGCGTACGTACGCGCGCACCGTCGCCGGCGTGCCCACCGGCAGGGTGGTCGCCGTCCGGGGAGCCGCCGGGTCGTATGCCGGTGGCGCCACGCCGATCATGCCGTCTCCTCGATGTCGATTCCGGCGTCCGTCAGTTGCTGGTCGCGTCGCCCGTTCGGCTGTGGGCTGAGGTGCCCGGTGAGAGGCACCTCGGTGTCCTCCGTCTCCCGGGTCACCACCTCCCGGTACCGCGGCTCCTTGTGCAGCAGCTCGCGGTGCACGCCGACGGCCGCGACCTCGCCCTCGCGGACGAGCACCACCCGGTCGGCCCGGTCGAGCATCAGCGGCGACGACGTGAAAACGACCGTCGTGCGCCCCGACCGCAGCGCCCGCACACCCTCGGCGATCCGCGCCTCCGTGTGCGAGTCGACCGCCGAGGTCGGTTCGTCGAGCACCAGTACATCGGGATCGGCGACCAGCGACCTGGCGAGGGCCAGCCGTTGCCGCTGCCCGCCCGAGAGCGAGCGGCCGCGCTCGGTGATCTGCGCGCCCATCGGGTCCCCGTCCAGCGCGGCCTGCGCCAGCGCGTCCAGCACGTCCCCGCACTCGGCCGCGGCCAGCGCATCGGCCGCGGACACCGCGCCGGACGCGGGCACGTCGAGAAGCTCGGTCAGGCTCCCGGACAGCAGCACCGGGTCCTTGTCCTGCACCAGGACCACGCCGCGCGCGACATCGCGCGGCCGCTCGTCCAGCGCGACGCCGCCGAGCAGGACGGACGGCAGGCCCTCCGCGTCCGGCGCATGTCCGCCGAGACGCTCCGCCAGCAGCCCCGCCTCGTCCGGATCGCCGCACACGACGGCGGTCAGCGCCCCGGCCGGGGCGAGCAGCCCGCTGGCCGGGTCGTACAGATCGCCCGCGGGCACGTCGCCGGACGCGTCCCCGGAGCCGCCGGACGGCCGCTCCAGCGCCAGCACCCGTGCCGCGCGGCGCGCGGAAGGCCGGGAGAAGGAGTACGCCATGGCGATCTCCTCGAAATGCCTGAGCGGATAGGTCAGCAGCATCACCGCGCTGTAGACGGTGACGAGTTCACCGACCTCGATCCGGCTGTCGCCGACCAGCCCGATCCCGTACCAGACGACGAAGATGAGCAGCAGACCCGGCAGCAGCACCTGCAGCGCCGTGATCAGGGACCACATGCGTGCGCTGCGGACTGCCGCCCGCCGTACCTCCTGCGAGGCGCGGCGGTAGCGCCGGAGGAACAGCTCCTCACCGCCGATGCCGCGCAGCACCCGCAGCCCCGCGACCGTGTCGGAGGCCAGCTCGGTGGCCTTGCCGGCCTTCTCCCGCTGGACGTCCGCGAGCCGCGTGGCCCGGGGGAGCAGCGGCAGCACGCCGAGCGCCAGCACCGGAACGCCGATCGCGACCACGACACCGAGTGCCGGCTGGTAGAACAGCAGCGCCACCACGACCACGACGATCGTCAGCGCCGCCGCGAGGAAGCGCGAGACCGCCTCCACGAACCAGCCGATCTTCTCTACATCGCCCGTGGAGACCGCGACGACCTCGCCCGCCGCGACCCGTCGGGTGAGCGCGGAGCCCAGCTCGGCGGTCCTGCGGGCCAGCAGCTGCTGCACGCGCGCGGCCGCGGTGATCCAGTTGGTGACGGCCGTACGGTGCAGCATGGTGTCGCCGAACGCGATGCCGACGGTCGCCAGGGCGATCAGTCCGCCCGCGAGCGCGAGCCGGGAGCCCGAGCGCTCGACGACGGCCTGCACGGCGAAACCGACGCCGTAGGGAAGGGCCATCACGGAGACGAAGTGCAGCATGCCCCAGGCGAGAGACTTGAACTGGCCACCGAGCTGCCCCAGCCCGAGCCAGACGAGAAACCGGAATCCCGACCGGGTGTCCGGCACACCGGGATCGGGATACGGAAGATCGCGAATCTGCATGACGTCCCAGATCGTTCGGAAAAGTCGGCTCGGACGTGCAAGGATCGCTCTCCGCAGTCGTCCGTAGCAACCGATTTTCGGGCGCCATGGCAAAGATCCCGCCATGATCACCAGCCGGGCCGCCACGCTCCATGGCGGCCGCACGGCCGCTCGCGCTTCACTCCCGACGCATGAGACCGCAACAGATCATGTCCATGCTCGCGGGACTCGCCCTGGCGGCCGGATCCCTGCTCGGCGCGAGCCCCGCCGGGGCGGCGACACCACCGGACGCCGGGCCGACGCCGCCCCGAGTTCGGCAGCGACTGGCACGATCCGCTCACCGCGGCGCCGCCGGTGACCAAGCCGGCCACCAGATCCTGTTCGGTCACTCTTGCCGAGGCGCAGTTCCGCGACTTCACGCCGTACCAGGGGAGTTACACGCCCGCGGAGGAGTGCGGCGACCGCTGGAGCGCCGTGGTGCTGCGGCTCGACGGCAACGTCAGGGGCCGTCAGCACGACCGGCTCGGCCATCTCACCGTCGGCGGCGTCGAGATCTTCCGTACGTCCACCCCGCAGCCCTCGCCCGACGGCATCACCTGGTCCGTCGAGAAGGACGTCACCCGCTACAGCGACACCCTGCGCCGGACTCGGCCGGTCGAGATGCTCATCGGCGACGTCGTCGACGACACGTACACGGGATCATCGACGTCAAGGTGACGCTCACCTTCTACACCGCGGACGGCCGCACACAGCGGACCGCGACGACCCCGGACCGCGTGCTCCCGCTGGACGGTTCCTCGCTCACCACCCCGCGCGACCAGCGCCATGCGGTCGGCACGACGGCGGAACGCTACCGGCTGCACGGTTCGCAGTCGCCCGTCGTCTCCACCGCGGCCGACGACGGCAACGGCAACTACCACGCGGACTGGGCCGGTCTCCGGGTCAGCTGCTCGGCCTGGGCGCGCGGTTCTCGTGAGGGGCCGCCGGCGCGGCCTGGCACCGGGGCGCAGGGACTCCGTCGACCAGGGCGGTCAGCAGGCCGCCGAGCACCTCGCGCTGGTCCCCCGTCAGGGGAGCCAGGATGTCCTCCGCCGCCGCGCGGCGCGCGGTGCGCAACTCCCGGAGCGTGGTGCGGCCGGTCTCGGTGAGCTCCACGCGCACCACGCGACGGTTGGTCGGGTCCGGCACGCGGCGCACCACGCCGCTCGCCTCCAGTCCGTCCACCAGGGTGGTCACGGCGCGCGGCACGACCTCCAGGCGGTCGGCGAGGTCGGCCATCCGCGGCGGCCCGTCGTAGTGTGCGACGACACGCAGCAGCCGTGACTGCGCGGGCGTGATGCCGAGCGGCTCCAGATGCAGCTTCTGGATGCGGTGGAGCCGGCGCGTCAGCCGCAGCAACTGCTCGGCCAACAGGCCGTCGGCGTCGGGTGCGGGGACTGGGGTGGTCATACGGGAACACTATCAGGACATGGTTCATTGTGAGTATAGGTAACAATGAGCTATGCTCCTGAAGTCTGTCCGTCCTGCCTCAGAAGGAGCCCATGCGTCCTCACGACGACGGTCCGTCCTGGACCCCTCCCAGCCGTCCGCTCGATCCCGCACGGCCGGCGCCTCCCGCGCAGGTGCGTCGCATCCTCCGGCTCTTCCGTCCCTACCGAGGCCGGCTCGCTTTCGTCGGTCTGCTCGTCGGCGCCTCGTCGCTGGTCTCGGTCGCCTCTCCGTTCCTGCTGCGCGAGATCCTCGACACCGCGATCCCGCAGGGCCGCACGGGCCTGCTCTCGCTGCTCGCCCTCGGCATGATCCTCATCGCCGTGACGACGAGCGTCTTCGGCGTGCTGCAGACCCTCATCTCCACGACCGTCGGCCAGCGCGTCATGCACGACCTGCGCACCGGTGTCTACGCCCAGCTGCAGCGCATGCCGCTGGCGTTCTTCACCAGGACCCGCACCGGCGAGGTCCAGTCGCGCATCGCCAACGACATCGGCGGCATGCAGGCGACCGTCACCTCCACCGCGACGTCCCTGGTCTCCAATCTCACGGCCGTCGTCGCCACGATCGCCGCGATGCTCGCGCTGGACTGGCGGCTCACCGTCGTCTCGCTGCTCCTGCTCCCGGTGTTCGTCTGGATAAGCCGTCTGGTGGGCCGTGAGCGCAAGAAGATCACGACACAGCGGCAGAAGCAGATGGCGGCCATGGCCGCCACGGTCACCGAATCGCTGTCGGTCAGCGGCATCCTGCTGGGCCGCACCATGGGCCGCGCCGACTCGCTCACGCGCTCGTTCGCCGACGAGTCGGAGCGGCTGGTCGACCTCGAGGTCCGCTCCAGCATGGCCGGGCGCTGGCGGATGTCCACCATCGGGATGGTCATGGCCGCCATGCCCGCGCTTCTGTACTGGGCGGCGGGACTCACGCTCCAGCGCGGCGGGCCGGCGATCTCCATCGGCACGCTCGTCGCCTTCGTCTCGCTCCAGCAGGGACTCTTCCGCCCGGCCGTGAGCCTGCTCTCCACCGGAGTGCAGGTACAGACCTCGCTCGCCCTGTTCCAGCGCATCTTCGAGTACCTCGACCTGCCGGTGGACATCACCGAGCCGGAGAAGCCGGTCCGGTTGGAGAAGATCCACGGCGAAGTACGCCTCGAGGACGTCCACTTCAGCTATGACGGGAAGGGCGGGCTGCCGACGCTCCACGGCATCGACCTGACCGTCCCGGCGGGCGGCAGCCTGGCCGTCGTCGGGCCCACCGGATCCGGCAAGTCCACGCTCAGCTACCTGGTGCCCCGGTTGTACGACGTCACGGGCGGCCGGGTCACGCTCGACGGCGTCGACGTGCGTGACCTGGACTTCGACAGCCTCTCCCGGGCCGTCGGCGTCGTCTCCCAGGAGACGTACCTCTTCCATGCGTCCGTCGCGGACAATCTGCGTTTCGCCAAGCCCGACGCCACCGACGAGGAGATCCAGGCCGCCGCCCGCGCCGCCCAGATCCATGACCACATCGCGTCGCTGCCCGAGGGCTACGACACCCTGGTCGGCGAGCGCGGCTACCGCTTCTCGGGCGGTGAGAAGCAGCGCCTGGCGATCGCGCGCACGATTCTGCGGGACCCGCCGGTGCTGATCCTGGACGAGGCGACGAGCGCCCTCGACACCCGTACGGAACATGCGGTGCAGCAGGCGATCGACGCCCTGTCGGCAGGCCGCACCACCATCACGATCGCCCACCGGCTCTCGACGGTGCGCGAGGCGGACGAGATCGTCGTGCTGGACGGAGGCCGTATCGCGGAGCGCGGCAGCCATGCGGAGCTCCTGGACCGCGACGGGCGGTATGCGGCGCTCGTGCGGCGCGACGCGGAACCGGCAGTGGTCACGGCGTGACCCGCTCCCGTCCGCGCCCGCCCCTGTCCCCGTCCCGCTCGGCCCCGGCCCGTAGTGCCGTGCGGGCCCGAGCTCCTCAGACGGGCGCGGCCACGAGCGTGGGGTCCTGGCCCGAGGGGTTGTTGCCCAGGAGGCGCTGGATCTCCCGAACGGCGGCGCGGCCCGCGCGGTTGGCGCCGATCGTCGAGGCCGACGGGCCGTAGCCGACGAGGTGGATGCGTGGGTCCCGTACGGCCCGGGTGCCCTCCAGTGCGATGCCGCCGCCGGGCTCGCGGAGTCTGAGCGGCGCGAGATGGTCGATCGCCGCGCGGAAGCCCGTGGCCCAGAGGATGACGTCCGCGTCGACCGTCCGGCCGTCGTCCCAGGTCACTCCGGTCGGCGTGATCCGGTCGAACATCGGCAGCCGGTCCAGGACGCCCTCGGCACGGGCACGCCGTATCGCGTCGTTCAGTGGCAGCCCCGTCACCGACACCACGCTGAGCGGAGGAAGCCCGCGGCGAACGCGTTCCTCGACCATGGCGACGGCGGCCCGGCCCTGGTCCTCGCCGAAGGTGTCCTCCCGGAACACCGGCGGGCGCCGCGTGACCCACGTGGTCTCCGCCGCGGCCTTGGCGATCTCCATCAGGTGCTGGGTCCCCGATGCCCCACCACCGACCACCACCACGCGGAGGCCGGCGAACGCCTCGGGCCCCGGGTACTGCGCCGTGTGCAGCTGGCGCCCGAGGAAGGTCTCCTGTCCCGGGTAGCGGGGCAGGAAGGGCCGGTCCCAGGTGCCGGTGGCGTTGATGAGGGCCCGCGTCGCGTACGTGCCCTCCGACGTCTCCACCAGCAGCCGGCCGCCCTCGCCCTCGCGCACGGCGCGCACATCCACGGGCCGGTGCACTCGCAGATCGAAGGCGCGCTCGTAGCGCGTGAAGTAGTCGCCGATCACCTCGGACGACGGACGGCTGTCGTCGGCGCCCGTCAGCTCCATGCCGGGCAGCGCGTGCATGCCGTGGACTTTGCCGTACGTGAGCGACGGCCAGCGGAACTGCCAGGCGCCGCCCGGCCGCGGCGCATGGTCCAGGACCACGAAGTCCACGTCCGGGCGCAGCCCCACGCGCCGCAGATGATAGGCGCCGGACAGGCCCGCCTGTCCGGCGCCGATGACGACCACGTCGACGTCCCGCGCCCCGAAGTTATTCACGCTTCTACCAACCGAGGAGAGGTCAGGGATCTTCCCCGGCGCCTCGGCCGGTGCGTCAGAGGAAGTTCACCCCCTGCGCGAGCGGCAGATCGGCGGAGTGGTTCACCGTGTTCGTCGCCCGGCGCATGTACGCGCGCCACGCGTCCGAGCCCGACTCACGGCCGCCGCCCGTCTCCTTCTCGCCGCCGAACGCGCCGCCGATCTCGGCGCCCGAGGTGCCGATGTTGACGTTCGCGATCCCGCAGTCGGAGCCGTCCGCGGCCAGGAACCGCTCGGCCTCGCGCTGGCTCTGCGTGAAGATCGACGAGGACAGCCCCTGCGGAACACCGTTGTGCAGCTCGATCGCCTCGTCCAGCGTGCGGTACGTGAGGACGTAGAGGATCGGCGCGAAGGTCTCCTCGCGGACGATCGCCGTCTGCCCGGGCATGCGGACCACCGCCGGGCCGACGTACGCGGCATCCGGAGCCGCGTCCCGCAGCCTCCGGTCGCCGCCCGTCAGCACCTTGCCGCCGTCGGCCTGCGCCGCTTCGAGGGCCTTGGTCATCACGTCGTACGCCGCCGTCGAGATCAGCGGGCCGACCAGCGTGTCCGCGCGGAAGGGATCCCCGATCGGCAGCCGGCCGTACGCGTGGACGATCCTTGCCACCAGCTCGTCGGCGATGTCCTCGTGGACGATGAGCCGGCGCAGGGTGGTGCAGCGCTGTCCCGCCGTTCCCGCCGCCGAGAAGACGATGCCGCGCACCGACAGGTCGAGATCGGCGGACGGGGTGACGACCGCCGCGTTGTTGCCGCCCAGCTCCAGCAGACAGCGACCGAAGCGGGCCGCCACGCGCGGCCCCACCTCCCGCCCCATCCGCACGGACCCGGTGGCGCTGACGAGCGCCACCCGCGGGTCGTCGACCAGCCGCTCGCCGCACTCCCGGCCACCGAGCAGCAGCCCGTGCACGCCCGCGGGCGCGCCGCTGTCCGCCGCCGCGCGGCCGAGCAGCGCGTCGCAGGCCAGAGCGGTGAGCGGGGTCAGTTCGGACGGCTTCCACACCACGGGGTCGCCGCAGACGAGCGCGATCGCCGTGTTCCAGGACCAGACCGCCACCGGGAAATTGAACGCGGAGATCACCCCGACCACGCCGAGCGGATGCCAGCTCTCGGAGAGCCGGTGGCCGGGCCGCTCGGACGCCATCGTGCGGCCGTACAGCTGCCGCGAGAGACCGACCGCGAACTCGCAGACGTCGATCATCTCCTGCACTTCGCCGAGCGCCTCGGAATGGATCTTCCCGGCCTCGATGGTGACCAGCTCGGCGAGATCCGCCTTGTGCGCGGTGAGCAGCTCACCGAGCCGTTTGACCAGGGCGCCCCGGCGCGGCGCCGGGACGGTGCGCCACTCCCGGAAGGCCGTGTCGGCGGCCGCGATCACCACATCGGCGCCGTCCCCGGTGGTGGCGGGCAGGGTGAACAGTGTGCCGCCGGTCAGCGGCGTACGGGCGGTGACGCCCTGGCCGCCGGTCGGCGGCTGGGCACCGCAGCGGCGCAGGGCCTCATCGGCCCGCGCCCGCAGTGCGTCGGTGTCGGGCAGTGCGGTGGTGGTCATGCGTCGTTCTCCTCGATTCCTGCTGCGATTGGCGCTGCGATTCATGCCGCGATGGATGCCGCGAACCCGCTGCGGTGTCACGCCGCGGCCAGGGCCCGTCGGGCCCTGGACAGCGAGTCGTCCTGCTGTGCGGCGTAGAGGTCGAACGGGTCGTGCACCGTGCGACCGATCGCCCCCGACATCCAGTGCTCGTCGTAATGGGCGCCCGCCTGGGCGGAGTCCCGGGCACCCGGATCGGTGAGGTTCGACTGGAAGATCCCGGCCGCCGAGCGCGGCAGGAAGTCCTCGTAGACGAGGGGACGGGCCGTCAGCCAGCCGCCGTCGAGCAGGCCGGCGAGATCGTCGGGCGCACGCCGCCCGTCGCGGGGACGGTCCGTGACCGCCTCGTACGTGAAGAACCCCAGCCCCTCCACGGCCAGTTGGCGCTCGGTGCGCGGGAAGTGCGCGGCCCACTCCTCGACGGGTCCGTCGACGAGCCGGTCGTACACGGCCCGGCCCTCGCGGCTGAGTGCGATGCCACGCGCCTCCACCTCGCCGAAGCGCACCCGCAGGGAACCGGTGGTGACGCCGCCGTCGGCCTCCCGGAAGGTCCGCGGCTCGGCCAGTGCCCGGAACGACGTCTGGCGCAGCAGCACGTCGGGGCCCTCCCAGCGCGGCGGCCCCTGGATCCGGTCGATCATCGTGATGCCCCGCTCCTCCATGCGCCGGTACAGCTCGTCGATGTCCAGCACGCGGGGGGTGAGGTGGTTGATGTGGGTGCTGGTCACACCGCCGATGTCGGCGGCGACCGCGGAGACCTTCTCCAGCTCGGCGTACCAGGCGCGCTCCACCGGTTGCGGGGACAGCTCGAAGGCGCCGACCGCGAGCGTGAGGAACCGCTCGGCCCGCTCCTGGGGCAGGCCCGCCTCCCGCTCGGCCCGCGCCGCCAGATCCAGCAGCTCCGGCGGGAACAGTTCGCGACCTTCGAGGAATGCCGCGAGGCGCTTTTCCAGGCCGGCGTCGAAGAAGCGGCGGTCGGCCGGAGTCAGCATCGAGGTGAAGACGCGGAACGGATTGCGGTCCAGTTCTTCGGGCAGGACCGGCCGGAAGGCGGTGGAGACGACCGGTACGGCGCTCGTCGTCGCGTCCCTCAGATCGTAGAAACCGACGGGCTCCATGCCGAGCGCGGCGAAGATCTGCGCAGCCTGACGCAGTTCGCCCGGCGTGCCGACCCGGATCGCGCCGTGCCGCTCCGCCGTGACCCGCTCGATGCTGCCGAGCCGCTGGGCGCTCTCGCCGCCCGTCCGGAGCACGTCGTCGTTGACCTGTCCCGCCACCTCGACCAGCGTGGTGTACGCGGGTACCTCCTTGCCGTACATCGCGGAGAGCCGGCGGGCGAAGGCGGCGCGAAGCTGCCAGGTGGGGACCATGCGAACCTCCGTCAGATGATGTGGACCTCGGGACGTACCGCGGCGGCGCCCTCGAAACGCGTCGCCGCCAGCGGTCCGACGTCGAGGAACGGCTCCCGCCCCAGCCACAGATCGCGCACGATCTCGCCGACCGCCGGTGCCTGGAGGAAGCCGTGCCCGGAGAAACCGGTGGCGTACAGGAAACGGGAGACCTCCGCCGACTCCCCGATCAGCGCGTTGCGGTCGGGCGTCATCTCGTACAGCCCCGCCCAGCCGGTCATCGCTCGCAGCCCCGCGAGCGCGGGGGCGCTGTGTGCGGCGGCCTCCCGGAACGGCTCGAGCCACTCCTCGCCGAAGTCCCGTCCGAAGCCCGGTTCCTGGCGGGTGTCGGACAGGCCGAGGACGAGTCCGTCGGCCGTGTCGTTGTGGAAGTACAGCGTCGATGCGAAGTCGAGGGTGAAGGGGATGCGGGGCGGATGAGGGACGATCGGGCCCGTGAGGGCGATCTGGCGGCGCAGCGGGGTGACCGGGAGACGTACGCCGGCCATCGCGCCGATCGCGCCCGACCAGGCACCGGCCGCGCAGACGACGGTGCGCGTGCGGACCGTGCCTGCCGAGGTGTGCACGGCCTGCAGTGTGCCGTCGTCGGCGTCGATGCCGGTGACCGCGCACCGCGTGCGCACGGTCACGCCCAGGCGGCGCGCCGCCCGCAGATAGCCGAGGACGGCGGCCTTCGGCAGGGCGTACCCGTCGCAGGGGGAGTGGGCGGCGGCCACGATCGCGCGCGGTTCGACGTACGGGCACAGCTGGTGCGCCTCGTCAGGGCCGATGACGCGGCTCTCCACGCCCAGCTCCCGCTGTACGGCCGCGGCCTCGCGGAACGCGTCGGCGTCCTCGTCGCTGTCGAGGAGGAAGAGATAGCCGACGGTCTCCAGCCCCACGTCCGCGCCGGGCCGCGCGGCGAAGTCCCGCCAGGCGGCCAGGCTGCGCTGCCCCAGACGGATGTTGAGCGGATCGGAGAACTGCGCGCGCACACCGCCGATCGGCTTGCCCGACGACCCGGACGCGGGTGTGTCCCGCTCCAGGACGAGTATGCCGCGGACCCCGGCCTCGGCGAGGTGGAAGGCGATGCTCGCGCCGATGACGCCGGCGCCGATGACGACGATGCCGGCGGAGGGGGGTAGGGGCGGGGACGGGGGCGTACGAGCAGTGTCGTGAGCCATGAGGCCATGGTGGCTGCCACCGCCCTTCGCGTCCACGGACGGTACCGGGCACACACCGAGCGGGTCCGGCGTCGGAGGGAGGACGGACACTCCGGCCTACCGGCCGATACGGACCACGCCCAGGGGCCCGAGGGCCTGGCCCCACGTTTCCGGCCCCCGCCCCCGCCTTCGCCCCCACGCCACCGCCGGAGCCGGCGGCCCCCGCCTTCGCCCCCACGCCACCGCCGGAGCCGGCGGCCCCCGCCCCGCTCCGACCCCACCGGGTGGGCGGGGCCCGGG
>NZ_JBEOXF010000108.1:0-13110 GCF_040296405.1 Streptomyces sp. NPDC002133
GTGCGGGCGCCGCATGGGCCGCGGCGGGTGCGGGCGCCGCATGGGCCGCGGCGGGTGCGGGCGCCGCATGGGCCGCGGCGGTGAACGGCTCGTACTGGCCGTGAGGCGTGGTCGTCATCGTCGGGTCCTCGTCGTGTTCGTCGTGTTCGTCGTGGTGGTCGTCGAGCTCGTCGCATGCGGATCGCCGAAGGGCAGGGCCCGCAGCTGCACGGTCGCGTCGCCGTACGGGTCGGCGGGCGAGGCGGCAGATGGAGCGGCAGGCGCGACGGCCGCCGAAGGTGCGTCCGTGCGCCGGTCGGGGAACACCCACGCGCGGAAGAGCAGGAAGCGCAGCACCGTCGCCGCGAGGTTCGCGACGATCAGGACCGCCAGCTCCGTCCCGTGTGAGGGGTTGCCGCCGACCGTGTCCAGTGCGGCCAGCGAGCCGCTGGTCAGAGCGAGACCGATGGCGAAGACGACGAGGCCCTGGGCCTGGTGGCGTACGGCTCGCTCCCGGCCCCGCACCCCGAAGGTGAGCCGCCGGTTCGCCGCCGTGTTGGCGACGGCGGACACCAGCAGTGCCGCGGCGTTCGCGGCCTGCGGCCCGGCTCCCGCCCGGAAGACGGAGTACAGCAGCAGATAGAAGAGCGTGGACAGCGCCCCGACCACGCAGAAGCCGACCAGCTGCCGGGCCAGCCCGCCCGGCACACCGGGGAGCTGCCGGTCCCTCGGGTCGTCGCCGAACGGCCGGGCGAGCCGGTCGAGCGGCAGCGCGCCCACCGCCAGCGCCCGCCCCACCCGCCACACGCCCTTGAGGTCGTCGACCGCCGTGGTCACGATGTGCACCGTGGAGTCGGGGTCGTCGACCCAGTCCACCGGCACCTCGTGGATCCGCAGCCCCGCCCGCTCCGCGAGCACGAGCAGCTCGGTGTCGAAGAACCACCCGGTGTCCTTGACCATCGGCAGCAGCCGCTGGGCCACATCGCGCCGTATCGCCTTGAACCCGCACTGCGCGTCCGAGAAGCGCGCCGCCAGCGAGCCCCGCAGGATCAGGTTGTAGGCCCGCGAGACGAACTCCCGCTTCGGGCCGCGCACCACGCGCGACGCCCGGGCGAGCCGGGAGCCGATCGCCAGGTCCGAGTGCCCGGAGATGAGAGGTGCCACCAGCGGCAGCAGGGCGTTGAGGTCGGTGGACAGATCGACGTCCATGTACGCGAGTACGGGCGCGTCGGACGCGCCCCAGACGGTCCGCAGGGCCCGCCCGCGGCCCTTCTGCTCCAGCCGGTACGCGCGTACCCCGGGAATCGAGGCCTCGAGTGCCGCCGCCACCTGCGGCGTGCGGTCGGTGCTCGCGTTGTCGGCGACGGTGATCCGGAAGCCGTACGGAAAGGTCCGCGCCAGGTGGTGGTGGAGCCGCCGTACGCACGGCTCCAGGTCCTTCTCCTCGTTGTAGACGGGAATGACCACGTCGAGTACGGGCGTGCCCGCCATGCCCACGGGCAGATGCTCCCGTGCCGGCAAGGTGCCCGTTGCAGTGTCGGTTCGCATGGCCCGACTCTCGCCGGGGCTGCTGTCACGGCCGTGTGCTGAGGCTGTGCGCCGTCTGTGAGCCGGGAGCCGTGGCCGCGCCCGGCAGGCATACGGAGAAGACCGTGCAGCCCGGCACGCTCCGCACGCCCACCGTGCCCGCGTGCGCGGCGACGACCGCTTGCACGATCGCCAGGCCGAGGCCCGTGGAGCCGGCCGCGCGCGAGCGCGACGCGTCGCCGCGCGCGAACCGTTCGAAGACATGCGGCAGCAGCCCGGACGGGATGCCGGGCCCGTCGTCCCGGACCTCGACGGCGACCGCCGACCCGCGGTCGAGCGGGCGGACCCGCGCCGTGACCGTCGTCCCGGGAGGCGTGTGCGTACGGGCGTTGGCCAGCAGATTGACCAGCACCTGGTGGAGCCGGGCCCCGTCACCCCGAACCGTCACCGGCTCGTCCGGCAGCTCGAGACGCCAGACATGGTCGCGCCCGGCCGCGCGGGCGTCGCTCACCGCGTCCACGACGAGCATCGAGAGATCGGTGCTCTCGTACGAGAGCGGCCGGCCCGCGTCGAGCCGGGCCAGCAGCAGCAGGTCCTCCACGAGGCCGGTCATCCTGGTCGCCTCCGCCTCGATGCGTCCGAGCGCGTGCCGGGTGTCGGGTCCGGTCTCCTCGCGGCCCCGCCCGCGGCGCGTCAGCTCGGCGTACCCGCGGATCGAGGCCAGCGGCGTGCGCAGCTCATGGCTGGCGTCCGCGACGAACTGCCGTACCCGCGTCTCGCTCTCCTGCCGCGCGTCCAACGCGGAGTGGACGTGGTCGAGCATCCGGTTGAGCGCGGCACCGACCTGGCCCACCTCTGTGCGCGGATCCGCCTCCGCGTCCGGCACCCGCTCGTGCAGCGCCACCTCACCACTGTGCAACGGGAGTTCGGAGACCCGGGTCGCGGTCGCGGCGACCCGGCGCAGCGGCCGCAGCGCAACCCCGACGAGCGTCCCGCCCGCCAGACCGGCGGCGACGAGACCGGCCCCGGTCACACAGATCTCGACGACGACGAGGGTGCCGATGGTGCTGTGCACCTCGGCGAGCGGTACGCCGACCAGGAAGGTGCCGTGGCCGCCGGCGATGTACTCGACGCGGTAGTCCCCGAGTCCCGGCAGCGCGACGGTGTGCGCGCGGTCGTCGCGCGGCACGGCCGCCAGCGCCGACTTCTCCGCCTCCGACAACGCCCGGTCCGTGACCTCGGGACCGAGATCGTCCGAGTCCTGCTGGGCCGAGACGGCCCCGTCGCCGAGCGAACCGTCGGCCACCACCTCCACGCCGACCGTGCCGATCGGCGCGCCGCCCACGGTGACGAACCGCAGCGCGTCGTCCGGCGACCGCGGCCCGCGCGGGGCGTCCGGCGGCGGGCCGGCCGCCCGCATGGCGATGGAGTGCAGCTGCTCGTCCTTCTGCCCGTACAGATAGCTGCGCAACGCGACCGTCGTCACCGTGCCGATGACCGCCGCGACGACCGCGATCAGCGCGACCGCGGACACCACGAGCCGGGTCCGCAACGACCATCTCCCGCGCATGCGGTCATTCACCGGGCTTGATCAGATACCCCGCACCGCGCCTGGTGTGGATCATCGGGGACCGGCCGGCGTCGATCTTCCGCCGCAGATAGGAGATGTAGAGCTCGACGACATTGGCCTGACCGCCGAAGTCGTACGACCACACGCGGTCGAGGATCTGCGCCTTGCTCAGCACGCGACGCGGATTGCGCATCAGATAGCGCAGCAGCTCGAACTCGGTCGCGGTGAGGTGGATCGACTCACCGCCCCTGGTCACCTCGTGGCTGTCCTCGTCGAGCGTGAGATCCCCGACCGCGAGCACGGACTCGCTGCGTACGGCGGCGGCAGCGCCCGAGCGCCTGATCAGTCCGCGCAGCCGCGCCACGACCTCCTCCAGGCTGAACGGCTTGGTGACGTAGTCGTCGCCGCCCGCCGTCAGCCCCGCGATCCGGTCCTCGACGGCGTCCTTCGCGGTGAGGAACAGCACCGGTACGTCGGGGAGTTCACGCCGCAGTCTGCCGAGGACCGCCAGCCCGTCCATGTCGGGCAGCATCACGTCCAGGATGACGGCGTCGGGCCGGAAGGCGCGCGCCGAGCGCACCGCACCCGCACCGTCACCGGCGCTGCGCACCTCCCACCCCTCGTAGCGCAGCGCCATGGAGAGCAGCTCGGTGAGGGACGCCTCGTCGTCCACGACGAGCACCCGGACGGGGCCGCCGTCCGGCCTGCGCAGATCGGTACGGCCCTGGGGAGAGGTGGTCGTCGTCATGGTGATCCACCCTGGGACCCGGCCGTGAGAGCGACCTTTCCCTTTCCTGTGAATTTCCTGAGAACCGTTCCTAATCAGTGAGCAGGAGTGAGTCTTGGACCCAAACCTGTTCAACTGGCGCATTCCGAACGGTTGTGGATGCACTGGTCACCCGCGTTCTCGCCGCGTCCGGCGACACGGATCGTGTCCGTGGTCCGGGGATGCGGAGGCGGGTTTCCTCACGCCCGCGGGTGCCGTGTCCGGCCTGGGCGGTCCGATGCCCCACACGATCGCTCTGGTCGTGTGGGGGCGGTGCCGTCCGTCGCCGGACGCGGTGTCCGAGAGCGCGTCGCCCGATCGCGACGCCAGCGGCGTCGTGGCGGGTGGTCTTGCGGTTCTTGCTGCTGAGGGGCTTCTGCCAGTGCTCGGCGCCCCAGCGGGAGGTGTAGGCGGGGTCGACGACGACGATGCTGATGCCGAGTTCGGCGGCCATGGACACGAGCCGTGCCCGCAGTTTGGCGACGGGCATGCCGGAGATCAGCTTGCGGAACCGCTTCCTGCGGCCGTGCTTCTCCCGCGTCTTCTCCGCGCCGAAGTCCAGGTCCTCGATCGCGATGGCGACGTCTTCACGCCGTGCCCAGTGAAGGAGGCGGGTGAGGGCGTGCCTGACCTGGGCGTCCCGGTACGTGGCCGGCCCGTCGAGGTCGTAGAAGAATCGGCGGGGCTCACCCATCGGGTTGCCGTGCTCATCCAGACGCCATGCTGCGAAGTGGTCGGCGTTGGTGTCCACACCGATGAGCCCGTTTGCCCTGGCCACGGCCAGGGGAACGGTCTGGACCGGGGGAATCGTCCACGATGCGGTGAGATACCAGCGGCCCCGGTCCACGTCCAGGTGGATGCGGTAGGCGATAGCACGGTTCGCCGCTACGCGGTCGGCCCACTCTTCACCGCGGTGCCGGAAGTCGATCCGGCCGTCGAGCACGTACCGGCCGCGCGGGGCGTTGGCCAGGTATGCCAGAGGAGCCGGGAGCTTGATGCCGACCTCGCCGTCCAAGCTGACGCGGATGGTCTCGTTCCCGAAACGCTTCCCTGACTCCCCGTCTGCCTGGAGGAACCAGCGTTCGGCATCCCAGCGCTCGCGCCACTCGTGCTCGGTGAGCTGGGCAGCTTTGAGATTATGCCGTTTGCGAGCCAGTCGCTTCCCGCCCCGCACCACGTGCACGACACCGGCCTCACGGTCGGACCGCTCGCGTTCCAGCCGGTCTTCCAGCACATGCAGGCGCCGGGTCTTTTGGAACCACTCCTGCTTCGTGCGGTAGCCACCCGGCGCCCGCTTCGTGCCCTTCTGTCCGACCGGCTGGGAGAGGCGGTGCGCGATCGTGCGCACCCCGGCCTCAAGGTTGTGGATATGGGCGAGGTGGGCACGGCGCGCCAGGCCCCACTGGTCGTGGGTGGTCTTCGTGATACTCCCGGCCCAGCGGGAGGACGACTCCTCGGTCAGGGCCCGCTTGCGCTCCGCCCACTGGTCGCTGCCGTGATCGGTACCCGCCCGGCAACGTGCCTTGAGATCGGCACAAGCCAGCGAACTCAGGTGTGCGCCCACCAGGGGCAGCACCTCACGGTCCCGCTGGGACATGCCCTTGATGCTGGTGCGGGTCGCCACCCCGGACGGGCCTCGCGCGACGAACGGCGCCTCGATCGTGCGCAGTGTGGAGTCAGCCATGCTCGGCGGCCTCCAAAGCCTTGCGGGCACGGTTCTTCGCCGACCGGCGACCGTACAGGCGAGCACAGAACGAGGTCAGCACCTCCACCATGTCGCGCACCAGGTCGTCCTGGACCTCGCCATCATCAAGGACCACGAGGCGGCGCCCATGCGCGGACAGGGCGGCTTCGACAAGTTCGGTGTTCATCCGGCCCAGCCGGTCCTTGTGCTCGACCACCACTGTGGTCACGCCCGGATCGGCCAGCAGCCGCTTGACTTTGGGGCGGGCACCGTTCATACCGGATGCGATCTCGGCCTCCACGCGCACCACCCGGTGGCCGGCCTGCGCCGCCCACTGGGACAGCCGGGCGACCTGCCGTTCCAGGTCGGTCTCCTGGTCAGGGGAGGAGACACGGGCATACAGGCCCAGCCCGCCGATCGCCTCGGGCGCCGCGTTGACCTCCACGTTAACGAGGATTGTTCGCGGGCCGACCCGCTGAGCCGGTACCGGCAACGTCCCTTCGCGGAACCAGCGATACGCGGTCTGCGGATGCACGCCCTGCGTCTTCGCCCATTCCGTGAGATTCATGCCCTGACAACGACACTCACTCATACAGGGTTACGCTCACTCACCCGACTTTGAAGAACAGCAGTTGAAGACCCTCTCGGGGCCGAGAACCGTCTCGGGGCCGAGAACCGGGTCAGGGCCGGGGACCGGCTCAGGGCGTCACGGCGAAGAGCCGGGCGCCGTTCTCGTAGCAGACCGCTCGCAGCCAGTCGTCCCCGAGCTCCAGGCGCTCCAGCGCCTCCAGCTGGTGCAGATACGGATACGGGATGTTCGGGAAGTCCGTCCCGAACAGCACCCGATCCGCGAGCTCCGCCAGCCGTCCACGCTCGCTCACCGGGAACGGGCTGAACCGCTCGCTGAAGTCCGTGAACGCCATGGTGGTGTCCAGCCGCACCTCCCCGTACCGCTCGGCGAGGTCGAGGAAGTCCGTGTATTCGGGCATCCCCATGTGCGCCACGATCAGCGACAGCCGCGGATGGCGCGCCAGGAGCCGGCCGATGGGCTCGGGCCCCGTGTACTTGCCGGGCGCCGGGCCCGACCCGCAGTGCACCACCACCGGGATCCCCGCCTCCGCGAGCAGGCCCCACGCCGGGTCGAGTCGCGCGTCGTTCGGGTCGTACGCGCCCACCTGGATGTGCGCCTTGAAGACGCGGGCACCGGCCTCGACGGCCTGGCGTACGTACCGCTCGACGCCGTCCTCCGGGTGGAGCGTCGCCGTGTGCAGGCACTCGGGGGTCCGGGAGGCGAAGTCGGCGGACCAGCCGTTGAGCCACTCGGCCATGCCCGCCTTGTGCGGATAGAGCATCGACGTGAAGGCCCGCACCCCGAACCCCCGGAGCACGCCGACCCGCCGCGCCTCCTCCGCGCGGTACATGATCGGCCACTCCATCCCGGTCAGCGGCCCCACGGCGTCGAAGTACGCCCACACCTTGTCGAGCACCCGCTCGGGCATGAAGTGCGTGTGGACATCGACGAGTCCGGGCAGCCCGAGCCGCTCCCAGAAGGCCCGTACCGCCCCGGCCTCCGCCTCACTCCCGCTCAAAGCTGTAACCCCGCTCCACCTTGCCGACGTGGACGCTGTAGCGCCGGTACCACTCGGCGCGTCCCCGGCGCTGAGCGCTCTGATGCTCCAGGTTCTTCCGCCAGGCGGCAATGGCCTCCTCGTCGCGGAAGTAGCCGACGGTGATGCCGAGCCCGCCGGGTGTGCGCGCCGACTCGTACCCGAGGTAGCCGGGCACCTGCTCGACCAGCTCCTGCATACGGGCGGCGGTCTCGTCGTAGCCGCTCGGATCCTCCTGCAGGTGGGAGGTGAACACGACGGTGTAGTAGGGCGGTTCGATCCCCGCCACGAGGTGATCGCTCATGAAGAACACCCTCCGACGTGCGCCGATGTGGTGTCCAGGGCCGCGGCACAAAGGGATCCAAGCCTTTACTCGGCGGTACGGCTACCCGGTGCGTGCGATACGCGGGTCGGCGGTACGCCGGTCAGAAGAGCCCGTCCTGGACCCCGTGCGGCAGCTCGTCGACGGCCACGGTGAGGCCGGCGGTCCGTTCGGCGCCGACGAGCTCCCATCCGGAGAACAGGCGAGTGTCCAGAACGATCACCCGCTCCTCACCGGTCCGCAGATGCAGATCCGGCCCGGCGGCGGCGATCAGCCGTCCCGCGACGGTCCCGCCGTCGACCAGTTCCCGGACCACGCCCCAAGCGGCCGGGAGCCCTTCGAGCCCGAACACCCCCATGTGGTCAACGGCCTCGAATCCGATCCGCTCCAGCGCCTCGGGCCACCCCTCCAGCGCGACCGCCCGCGCGTACAGCTCCGTGATCTCCCCGGCCCGCTCGTCCGCCCCGGCCGGCAGCACCGCACGCACCGCGCGCTTCTGCGCGTACGGGATCCGGTCCGGCACCCCGAGCGCGGCCCGCAGCAGCTCCTCCGTACGCCGCGCCGCCATCAGCGGCCCGCGCCCCAGCCAGCTGAACACCACGGCACCCTGCTCCAGCAGCCGCGCCGCACCCCGCTGCTCGGCGGTGATCCCCACCTTCACCATCCCCGGCCCGAACCAGGCCAGATACACCCGGTACGGCCGCGGATCGTCGGCGACCGTGTCGGCGGCCACCGAGTGCGCCCGGTCCAGCCGCGCACACTCCGGGCACAGCCCTCCCGTACTCCGCCCCGGCACGACGGCCCCGACGGGGCACACATTTCCCCGCGCCCCTGTGCACTGTCTTTGCCCGACTGCCCGGAACGCGATGTCCTGCCCGTACGCAAGCGTGCTCGTCCGCCCGGATCGCCCGGATCGCCAGATCAGCCCCGGCGGCGTATGGGCCCAGCTCAACCCTCTGCACTGCCACGGCATGGTCCGGCTCCCGTGCGGCCGCGCCCTACGCCTTTTCGCCGTCGGCGGGCTTCGCTTGCTGCTCGGCGACGAACGAGCCGAGGCCGACCTCAGCGCGGATGAGCCCTTCCGTCTTGAGGTGGGCCAGCGCCTTCTGCGCGGTCGACGCCGCAATCCCGAACTCGGAGGACAGCTCCACGACCGATGGCACCCGGGCACCCACGGGGTACTCGCCGTCGGCGATGCGGGTGGCGATGGCGGCGGCGACCTGCCGCCAGACGGGACGGGTCCGATCAAGCTCCGAGCTCATGCGGTGGACGCTAAAACACCGCCGTCTACCGCGCGACCGCGGTAGACTTCAGTAGACCGCGCAGCTGCTGCGCGAAAACCAGTGACCCCCGCGACGGGCAAACGTCCGGGGGCACGGCCATCAGCCGACCGAAGAGGAGCTGACGACATGACCGACCTTATCCGCCGCCTCATCGCCTTACCGCGCCTCCTGCTCAAGCCGAACGGCAGACCGCATCCTTCGCCTCCGCTCCGGCATCACCCCCGTCGACAGGCCGTTCTCCCCACCCACCGCAGCCCGTACGGCATCGGCAACGTCACCCTGCTCGACGCGGAGGCGGGCCGGCTGGTCCGCCCGTATCTGACCGCGCACGACCAACGCGCGCGGCTCCGCGAACTGGTGTCGGCCGGCGTGGGGTTGGACACGCCTGGTCCGTACTGGATCCACGGCGTGGAGGTGGCCTGATGGAGCGGCCACTGGAACACGCGCCGCCCGAGGCGCGCCTGCTGCCCTGGTCCGGCCCCGAGGGCAAGCCCTGCTTCCTCATCACGGACGACCACGGCGGCCCCGTGTCCCGCGTGGCCGACGCGATGGAGTCCATCCACCTCGGCATGGGCACGGAACTCCTCGCCCACGCCCGCCGACTGCTACCCGACGCCCCCACCGGCGAGCTGCGCTACCTGGCCGAGCGGTTGACCGACGCACTGGACGCCGTCCTCCGCGTGGCGGAGAGCCGCGGCCGACGCCTGCGCTGAGCAAGGAACGGGCGAGGGCCTTCTCTTCCGCACGGCAGGCCCTGGCCCGGTACGGTCCTGCCATGGCAGCCAGAATCACCCTGACCCTCGATTGCGCGGATGCGCGGCTCCTCGCCGCGTTCTGGAAGACGGCTCTGGGCTACATCGACGAGCCGCCGCCTCCTCCGTTCAAGACCCGCGAGGAATGGCTCGCGCAGTTCGACCTGCCGGAGGACGACTCCGAGGACGACGGCGCGTGGCTCTGCGACCCGGACGGCATCGGCCCTCGCCTCTCCATCCTCAAGGTCCCCGAGCCCAAGACGGCGAAGAACCGGCTCCACATCGACGTCCGGGTGCCCGGGCACGGCAGCCCCGACGAGCGCTGGGCGCGGATCACGGCGGAGTCCGAGCGTCTGGCGAAGGCAGGCGGGACCGTCCTGGAGGAGTTCGAGGGACACCACGTGATGATGGCCGACCCGGAGGGCAACGAGTTCTGCGTCGCCGCGGCCTCTGCGTGACGCGAGGCGCCCCGGCCTACGGCTGTGGACCGGCCGCTTCCCGTCCGGGCGATCCATCCACTCAGCTGCTGTACGCCCCAATGCGAGAGGCCCCCGGATCATCTCCGGGGGCCTCTCGGGTGTACCCGCAACCTGTGATCCGTACCTCTGACCGGATCGGCCGGCGGCGGTCGTACCGGTCGCTTCACGGCCCGGGAGGGACGCTTCCGGACCGGTGCCGTTGCCGGGGTTGCGGTACGACGCTGCCGTGCATCACTCAGAATTCAGCGTCGCTGTACCACTCATCGACGTTGTTGAGCTTCAGTCTCACGTCGGTCATGAAGACGACTCCGGTGCCGACCCACTTCGTAGGACCGAAGCAGCCTCGGGTGGCACCGGGGCCCAGAGTCGACGGAGCGCAGTCCTCGTCACCACCGGGAATGTTGGTGCTGATCGCTCCCTCGATGTTGACCTTCGCGCTGGACTTGTTCTGCACGACCAGGACGGCCTGTGCGTAACCGCCCGCGTTGCGCACGTGGCACCATTTGTAGTTGACGTTGTACGAGACCTTGTGGTGCTTGTAGCCGGGGCCGCAGCTCCACCACTCGTTGGTGCTGACTGTCTGCCACTTCTGCTCATCGGCGCTTGCCGGTGAGGCAGTGAACGCCAGGGCGCTGGCCATGACGGCTGCGGCCACTGTAAAACGCTTGAAACGCATGCTTTCGGTTCCCCTCCCGAAGAATCTCTCCCGCTCCGTGGTCAAGAAGCGGTTCGTGCACATGACGGGGGGTCACCCGTCCTACGCACGCCCGGTGATCATAAGACAGTGTTTTCCCGCGGTCGGCCCTGGGGCGGCGTCACGCGATCTGTCACAGACCTCGGCGTTCGCCGACCGCATCGACTCGGGCGCGGAGGGACACACTTTGCCGACCGATTGCCGGGAACGGGAAGGCGACAAGGCCGCGCGGGTGCCCAGTTCTGCTCTTGATGACCGGTCCTGGCGCGGCGCAAGCTGATGGTGCAGGACTGGCCGCGCGGCTGGAGCCGCTGCTGACCGACGCCGCACCCGCCTGCGGGCGGAAGGAGATGCTGCGTGCGGGGCGGGAACAGGCTGTGCCTTGGGCTGGCACGCCTCTTGCTTGCTGCGATGGTCCGCAGGTGTCCGCGCCTGTCTGCCGGTGGTCGTCGGCGTTGTCACGCAGTCTGACACTCACCCGGCGGTGGCCGCTTCACTCCTCCCCGGTGGGAGCAGGGACGATAGTTGACGCTTCAACGAAACCCTTGCTACTTTCGTCCGCGTGACCGACAGGCCCAACTTGTGTTTGCTTCTTTCGTGAGGCCGGTCGTTGACGCAGTCCGGGATTTGCTACTTATCGAAGCAAATACTGCTTGAGTAACTTTCAAACAGAAGTGGCCTCATGAGCTTTTCACTGATCGAAATGCCGCCCGACGACCCGCGTTGGAACAAGCGTGGAGCGGTCTACGTGCCGTCAGGGCAAGGCCCGACGGTGTGGGCCGCAGGTGACGTCTACACCATCAAGGCGACAGGTGCGCAGACGAACGGAGGTTTCGGTTTCATCGAGGCGACGGTTCCGGCGGGCGGCGGCCCGCCGGCTCACGCCCACCCAGAAGAGGAGGAGACCTTTTACATCCTCGACGGTGAACTGGAATTTCTCGACGGTGACCACACCTTCACAGCTGTGGCCGGCGACTTCATCCACATACCCCGGGGGGTCCGCCACCGCTTCCTGAACCGGGGCAACCACGCCGCAAAGATGATCTTCATGTTCACCCCTCCCCGCCTGGAGCAGATCATCGCCGACCACGCTTTGCCTGTCCGCCCTGGCGAGGCTCCCCCGCCGCTCGACGACGATCAGATCGAGCGGTTCGACCTGATGGCCCGAAAGGCCAGGACGATCATGCTTCCGGAATCTTCCTGACAGAGGCGCCTCGGCGCGAAGGACATTTCCTCAATGGGGGTGTTCTGGCTAACGATCTTGAGGGTGAGGGCAGGGAGCGCCACATCGGGCCGTGACGTGAGTTGGGCAAGTTGTGACGCAGGCCTGGGCCTGTGCGGCCTCTTTCCATCCTGCCTGTCCGACATTTTCCGCGCACATTTCGGCGAGTTGCTCGATGAACTCTGAGCTTGGGAATCACAGTTCTTTCAGGCCGTCTGGCGTGTCGTACCTCGGCGCATACCGCCGGTCAACGTCCGGCAGCGGCCGTCGTTGACCGTGGTTATCCCCCCGTTCTGGTGCGCATCTGGTGCGGGTCGGGCCGGGTCACTCGTCGTCGGACAACCAGTCCTGTGCGTGCGCGATGGCAGCACCTCTTAGTTCCTCCGTCAGCTCCCCCGTCGCCGTGACCTCCAACGCGCTGGCTGGTGCGTCAAACGGCCTCGACACGACGATGAGAAGTCCTTCTGGGCCGATGCCCTCGAACTCCACGCTCCAGCGGTCGAGCAATACGTCTGTGACTCGGACGACGTAGTAAGGCCGGCCGGCCAGCGTCACATCTCCCATACCGGCACCCCCTCTGCGTGAACGTACCTGGACGCCACGTCCGGCAACACCGCTTCAGGAGCGAGGTGGTGCGATCTCTGGTCTGACCAGCGGGTTCCCTGCCTTCGGCGGGGTCCGGCGGCACGGCCCCTGCGCACCCCGATTCCCCGTGAGTCCCCCTCTGTTCTGGCACGAATGTGGCACGCCCGCTCTTCGTCCCGAAGCAATGAGGGCGGCTGTGTGACCTGCGAACGGGCCGCACGTGACCTGCGCGAACTGTCCGAGAGGGTCCGTGGATGTATGCCTCGGTGCGGGGCCGTTGTAGCGCAGTTGGACACTCGGTCGGTGCCGTGCGCCGTGGGTTACACCACACCTCCGGACGGGACCAGGGACGCCTCATATGTGCCCAGACCCGATCGGCCTATGCGGCTGTGCTGCTGGTTGCCCACCGTGCGAGCGTGAACGTGGGCTGCGTGATGGCGGGCGGCTGATGCGCCGGTGCATTCAGCGGACAGCCTGCTGCGGCGGGACGTCGGCTGTCCCTTCCAAGCCCCGCACGTACCAGGGGGCAGGAGGAGAGCCATGAACCAGCGTGTCGTCTACACCCGTGGCGGATCGCCCGCCGAGGTCCTGACGGTCATCGAGGAGCCGGAGCCGGCAGCGCCCAAGCGCGGTCAGGTCC
>NZ_JBEOXF010000109.1:0-12647 GCF_040296405.1 Streptomyces sp. NPDC002133
TCCGAACGCTTCGTCGGGATCGTCGTGTTGCGCTCGATGAGCTTGGTCATGATGCCGCCCTTGGTCTCGATACCGAGGGACAGCGGCGTCACGTCGAGGAGCAGGACGTCCTTGACCTCACCCTTGAGGACGCCGGCCTGGAGCGTGGCGCCGATGGCGACGACCTCGTCCGGGTTCACACCCTTGTTGGCCTCCTTGCCACCGGTCAGCTCCTTGACGAGCTCGGCGACGGCCGGCATACGGGTCGAGCCACCCACGAGAACGACGTGGTCGATCTCGGAGAGCTGGATGCCCGCGTCCTTGATCACATTGTGGAACGGCGTCTTGCAGCGGTCCAGCAGATCCGCGGTCAGCTGCTGGAACTGGGCGCGCGTGAGCTTCTCGTCCAGGTGCAGCGGGCCCTCGGCGGACGCCGTGATGTACGGCAGGTTGATCGTCGTCTCGGTCGAGGACGACAGCTCGATCTTCGCCTTCTCCGCAGCCTCGCGGAGACGCTGGAGAGCCATCTTGTCCCTCGACAGGTCCACGCCGTGACCGTTGGCGAACTGCTTCACCAGGTAGTCGACGACACGCTGGTCCCAGTCGTCACCACCGAGGTGGTTGTCGCCGTTGGTGGCCTTCACCTCGACGACGCCGTCGCCGATCTCCAGCAGCGAGACGTCGAAGGTGCCGCCACCGAGGTCGAAGACGAGGATCGTCTGGTCGTCCTTGTCGAGGCCGTAGGCCAGCGCGGCGGCGGTCGGCTCGTTGACGATGCGCAGGACGTTCAGGCCCGCGATCTCGCCGGCCTCCTTGGTGGCCTGACGCTCGGAGTCGTTGAAGTACGCCGGGACGGTGATGACCGCGTCCGTGACCTTTTCACCCAGGTAGGACTCGGCGTCGCGCTTCAGCTTCTGAAGGATGAACGCGGAGATCTGCTGCGGGTTGAAGGTCTTCCCGTCGAGCTCGATCTTCCAGTCCGTACCCATGTGACGCTTTACGGAGCGGATGGTCCGGTCCACGTTCGTGACCGCCTGCCGCTTCGCGACCTCGCCGACGAGCACCTCACCATTCTTGGCGAAGGCGACGACGGACGGCGTGGTCCTGGCGCCCTCGGCGTTGGTGATGACGGCGGGCTCCCCGCCCTCCAGAACGCTGACGACGGAGTTAGTCGTGCCCAGGTCGATGCCGACCGCACGTGCCATTTCGAATCCTCCAGTGGAGCTGGACTTGAGTGGAACTGGCTCAAGGATGCCTCACTGGTCCCATCGAGTCAACAGACCTGAGTCGACCAGACTCAACTATGGTGCGCGGTCCCGGCGACCCGCCGGGCGCGGGCCTGCACACCCCGCACCGCTCACCGTGCCATTGTTCGCATAAAGCCCGCGAAAACATGACAGGAACGGCGGAACGGTCGGGTGAGAGCCATGCAACCCAAGCGCCTTCTCGATCTCGCCCTCGGCTCGCTCCTGCTGACCCTCGTCGCACCCCTGCTGGCGGCAGCGGCCTGCTCGGCCGTGCTGCACCGGAAACCCGGCGGCCCATTCGTACGGGAGACGAGGACCGGTCTGCACGGCCGCCCGCTGACGGTCCGCTCGCTGCGCACCCGCCGCTGGCGGCTGGACCTGCTCTCTCGGCTGCCTCTTGTCGTACGGGGCGAGATGTCCCTGGTCGGGCCGGCGGCGCTGGCGCCGGACGATCCACGCGCCGCCGCACCCTGGCGGCAGACGGTCAAGCCGGGCCTGACCGGCCTCGCCCAGGTCCGCCGGCATTCGGCGATGCCCTGGGACGAGCCGGAGCTGCTCGATCAGCACTATGTGGAGCACCATTGGATGGGTCTCGACCTGGCCATCCTCGTACGTACGCTCCCGGCTCTGCGGCCGCCGCGTACTCAGGGTGACCTGAGCGACGCAGATCACCGCTTGCGCAACTACAGTGCGGCCGAATAAGTGGGTAGTCTCAGCACGGACTGAATAAGTTACCGCTTAGTAAGTCCTGATCTTCCCACCTCGCAGGCCCGAGGGAGCCCCCAAATGCAACTCGCCGCGATCATCGTGTCGCTGGTCCTGACCGTGGTCGGCGTTGCGCTCATCGCCCGAGCCGTCGCGCAGATCTACCGGTTCGTGAAGCTCGGCCAGCCCGTGCCTGCGGGCAGCCGCACCGACGACCCCAAGGCTCGCACGATCACCCTGGCCAAGGAGTTCCTCGGCCACACGCGGATGAACCGCTGGGGGATCGTGGGCTTCGCCCACTGGTTCGTCGCCATCGGCTTCCTGACGCTGCCTCCGACGCTCGCACAGGCATACGGCCAGCTGTTCCAGGCCGACTGGACGCTGCCGATCGTGGGCGGCTTCCTGCCGTTCGAGATGTACATCGAGTTCATCGGCCTGATGACGGTCGTCGGCATCGTCACACTGATGGTGATCCGGCTCCTGAACCTGCCCTCGCGGGCCGGCCGCAAGTCGCGCTTCGCGGGCTCCAAGGCCTGGCAGGCGTACTTCGTCGAGTACGTCATCCTGACCATCGGCCTCGCGATCCTGGTCCTGCGCGGCCTGGAGGGCGCGATCCACCACGTGGACCACTACGAGGCCGCGTACTTCGTCTCGTACCCGCTGGTCCTGGCGTTCGAGGGCCTGAGCGTCCCCACCCTGCAGACGCTGGTCTACCTGGCCGCGGCGGTCAAGATCGGCACCTCGCTGATCTGGATGATCACGGTCTCGCTCAACACCAACATGGGTGTGGCCTGGCACCGCTTCCTCGGCTTCCCGAACATCTGGTTCAAGCGCAACGCCACCGGCGAGTCCGCGCTGGGCGCGCTCCAGCCGATGACGTCCGGCGGCAGGCCGATCGACTTCGAGGACCCGGGCGAGGACGACGTCTTCGGCGTCAGCCAGGTGGAGCAGTTCTCCTGGAAGGGCATCCTCGACTTCTCGACCTGCACCGAGTGCGGCCGTTGCCAGTCGCAGTGCCCGGCCTGGAACACCGGGAAGCCGCTCTCCCCGAAGCTCCTGATCATGTCGCTGCGCGACCACGCGCACGCCAAGGCCCCGTACCTCCTGGCCGGCGGCGGCAAGACGGTGGAGGGCGAGGAGAAGGCGTCCGACGAGCAGCTGAAGGACGTCCCGGCGGCCGCGCTCGCGGAGGCCGAGCGCCCGCTGATCGGCACCGCCGAGGAGAACGGTGTCATCGACCCGGACGTCCTCTGGTCCTGCACCACCTGCGGTGCGTGCGTGGAGCAGTGCCCGGTCGACATCGAGCACATCGACCACATCGTCGACATGCGCCGCTACCAGGTGATGATCGAGAGCGCCTTCCCTTCCGAGGCGGGCACGATGCTCAAGAACCTGGAGAAGAAGGGCAACCCCTGGGGCCTGGCCAAGAAGCAGCGCCTCGAGTGGACCAAGGAGGTCGACTTCGAGGTCCCGGTCGTCGGCAAGGACGTCGAGGACCTGTCCGAGGTCGACTACCTGTACTGGGTCGGCTGCGCCGGTGCCCTCGAGGACCGCGCCAAGAAGACCACCAAGGCCTTCGCGGAGCTGCTGCACATCGCGGGCGTCAAGTTCGCGATCATGGGCGGCGAGGAGAAGTGCACGGGTGACTCGCCGCGGCGCCTCGGCAACGAGTTCCTGTTCCAGCAGCTCGGCGCGGAGAACGTCGCGATGCTGAACATGGCGTTCGGCGAGGACGAGGACGACCCGGGGACGAAGAAGCCGAAGTCGTCGAAGAAGATCGTCGCGACCTGCCCGCACTGCTTCAACACCATCGCGAACGAGTACCCGCAGCTCGGCGGCGAGTACGAGGTCATCCACCACACCCAGCTGCTCCAGCACCTGATCGACGAGGGCAAGCTGATCCCGGTGACACCGGTCGAGGGCCTGATCACGTACCACGACCCCTGCTACCTGGGCCGCCACAACAAGGTCTACACGCCCCCGCGCGAGATCATGTCGGCCGTCCCGGGCCTGCGCCAGCAGGAGATGCACCGCCACAAGGAGCGCGGCTTCTGCTGCGGCGCCGGTGGTGCGCGCATGTGGATGGAGGAGCGGATCGGCAAGCGCATCAACACCGAGCGTGTGGACGAGGCGCTGTCGCTAAACCCGGACATCGTGTCCACCGCCTGCCCGTTCTGCCTCGTGATGCTGACCGACTCGGTCAACGGCAAGAAGAACGACGGCACGGCGAAGGAGAGTCTGCAGGTCGTGGACGTCGCGCAGCTGCTGCTCGACTCCGTGAGGACACCGGTGGACCCGGGCGCGGACGCGGCGGAGCCGGCGGGGAGCTCCCCCGGCGGCAGCGCCGGGGGAGAGCCGGAACCGCAGCCGGTGAAGTAGCCGTCCTCGTCCTCAGTACGGATAGCGAGAAGCGGCCGGACCTGCCTCGGGGGCAGGACCGGCCGCTTCACGCGTCACCGGGGGTTCACCGCTCGGCCCTGTACGTCGCGAAGCGCTTGCCGCTGAAGGCGTAGACCCAGGCGTCGCCGCCGTGCCTGCCGTCGATCACGACGAACTTCGGGTGCTCGCCGTTCGGGACGAGCAGATACGTCCAGCAGTGGTGGCGGGCGGACGGCTGCTCGAGCGTGAGCGTGCCGAGGTCCTTGCCGTTCGGCCGGGAGATCACGACGAGAGGGCCGCCGGCGCGCGCGGTCCTGACCAGCTCGGCGACGCGCCCGTCGGGCAGTGCGATCACCGCGGCGTGGGTGCGGGTTTGGGTGTGCGTGCGTACGTGTGCGTGTGGGTGCGGGCCTTGCCGACGGGCTCGACCTGGCGCTCCGCCGTGACGGCACGTTCGCCCGGACCCACGCCCCGGTCCACGGGAGCGGAACTGCCGGCGAACGCCGCTCCGGCCGGAGGAGCAGGGCCGCGACGGCGGCGGTGGCGACGGCGGCGGTACGGAGGGTGGCGCGCACAGGGATGGCTCTCCTGCCTCGGTGAAGTCGGGCCGACGTCCACGAAGCCACGAGCGCCATGTACGGGGTTCCCCTCGAAAACGTAACGGAAGATCTCAGAGCCCAGCAGAGCCGATCAAATCACCCAAACTTTAACCAATTGCCCACATTGAGCGAGTGAGTCATTACGCAGCGCCCAACCATTGGCCCAGGTGTCGGGCAGGAGCATGATGAGGCGGCTGGTTCCGGAGAGACGGATGGGGTGGATTCCGCCGTGGTGCGTCGACATCGACTGCGCAGGGCCGCGCTCGCCGGCCTGGGCGCGCTGCTGCTGGCGCCGTCTCTGGCGGGCTGCGGGCTCTCATCGGCCCGCCCGGCCGCCGCGTCCGACGGCCCGGCCCCGGGCGACGGCCCCTCCGCCTCGGCTTCCGCCTCCGCACTCGCCGGCAAGGCCTCCTCCCCCGCCCTCCCCGTACCGCGCGGCGACGGCAGCCGCGTCCCGGAGGACTTCAACGGCGACGGGCGCCGCGATCTCGTCCTCGACGACCTCGTCAAGGCGCCGGGTGCGGCCCATGACGACGACGCGGGCATCGGCATCGTCTACGGAGCCGCAAAGGGTTCCCTGGCCCCTTCCGTGCGCCAGCTCCTCACTCCGCGCGGGAACGGCGCCCGCGTCGCGGGCGTGCTCCCCTCCGCATTCGACGCCGCGGCCGCGTGCGACCTCGACCAGGACGGCTTCAGCGACCTGATCGTGGCCACGGACCCTCCGTACGACGGCATCGGTCGCCCGCCCGTCCCCCTCCAGCTGCTCTTCGGCGGCCCCGCGGGCCTCACGGGCACGGCGGTCGCCCTCCGCATCCCCGAACAGGCGCGGTACGGCAACGAGTGGCCCGACCACCCCGTCTGCGGCGACTTCGACGGCGACGGTGCCCAGGACCTCGCGGTCACCGCGAGCGGCGGCCAGGTCAGCTTCCTGCGCGGGCCCTTCACCCGTACGGGCGCACCGCGCGCCGCCAAGGCCTCGCTCCCCGGCGCGGGCCCCGTACTCGCCGCCCCGGAGCCCGACGCCGACCCGAACGGCGACGGCTTCGACGACCTCGTCCACGCCACGCACACCCGGACGCCCGGCGAGGCGGCCGGAGCCCGGCTGCTGCTGGGCGGCCCGGGCGGTCCGGGCCGCCCCGGAGGCTCGTACAGCTTCAAGGCCGTTCGCATCCCGCCCGCGCCCCCGCTCCCGGCCGGCGAAGCCACGCCCGTGACCGAGCTGCTGCGCTACGCGGACTTCGACGGCGACAAGCGGGCGGACATCGTGACGCGCACCCATCGGGGCGAGAACGCCGACGTCATCGCCCTGTACCCGGCTTCCGGCGACCGCACAAGCCCCTTGATCACTTTCAGTTCGTCGATCTTCCTGGGAATCCCTTAAGGGATGTCACAGGTCGGCAGCAAAGGCCCCCCGTTCCCCTGCCCGGGACACCGGACACACCGGGAACAGGTACGTTCGATTACGTGGCTGGATTCAGGATCGGACGCGGCCGGGACAACAACCGCACCCCGCGACAACAACCGCAGCAGGCGCCCCCGCCGCCGTACGGTCAGTACGGCGCACAGCACGGAGGCCCGTACGCGGGAGGCCAAGCGGCGCCCGCGTACCCCCCGCAGCAGCAGTGGCAGCAGCAGCACCAACGGCAGCCACACGGCGAGCCGGAGTACTTCGGCGACCCGCACCCCCACCAGCAGCCGGGCGGGTATGCGGCAGGTGACCCGTACGCCGACAACCCCGGTCACACCCGGGCGTTCACCGTCGGCGACGACCCGTACGGCGACGGCTCCACCTACCGCGCCGGCGCCGCGCCCGCGGCTCCCGCGGGCCCGCGCCTGCACTGGAAGGAACTGCTGAGCGGCATCGTGTTCCGCCCGGGTCCGACGTTCCTGCAGATGCGGGACTACCCCGTCTGGGGCCCGGCCCTGACCGTCACGTTCCTCTACGGCCTGCTCGCGATCTTCGGCTTCGACGAGACGCGCGAGGAGGCGATCAGCGCGCCGTTCGCGACCGCGCTCGTCTCCGTACTCATCACGGGCGTGGTCTTCGTCATCGGCGGTCTGATCCTGGGCGCGGTCACCCACACCCTGGCCCGCCAGCTCGGCGGCGACGGCTCCTGGCAGCCGACGGTCGGCCTCTCCATGCTGATCATGGCCCTGACGGACGCCCCCCGACTGGTCGTCGCGCTCTTCCTGGGCGGCGAGAACTCGCTGGTGCAGGTGGTCGGCTGGGTGACCTGGCTGGCGGCCGGCGCGCTGTTCACGTCGATGGTGAGCAAGTCGCACGACCTGCCGTGGCCGAAGGCACTCGGAGCGTCGGCGATCCAGCTGATCGCGCTGCTGTCGATCATCAAGCTGGGAACGATCTGACCCGGCTCGAACGAACCGATCGAACCAAGACGGGAGGGCCCCCACCGTGAGCGGTGGGGGCCCTCTGCACGACCCCATGGATCCACTCCACGGATCCGACCACCCGTTCCCCAGACCCAGCTGCCCCTCGCCGTTCTCTCCCCAGCCGAACAGTCTGCCGACGCCGACATCGGCTGCGGTGGCCCAACTTCCCGACGCCGAGGTGCCACCGGACAGGGCTGCGAAGGAAGCGGGCACAGCCCACAGCCCCGCGATGCCTGCGGAGACGGCCGGCGCTGACAGGAGGACGGCCAGCACCGCGGTCCGGACCCCGCGCTGTGCCGGGTTGTCGGCTTGCTCCCGGCTCGGACGGTCGACCACACCTCGCCAACACCTGGCCAAGGGGGACAGCGGACGGCATGGACCGGCGCGCTCGCCGCGGGTGCCTGTCACCTGAATGAGCCGCACCACGCGGGCCGGTGCGGGCCGAGTCGGGTCGGGTCGGGTCGGGTCGGGTTAGTCGAGTCGGGTTAGTCGAGTCGAGACACGCGACAGCGCGAGGGACTCTACAAAGCCTCGCGCGACGGAGTGACCGGCGTGCCCGGCTTACGCACCGGAGGCAGCACGCTCCACGGGAAGTTGATCCAGTCGTCCGTGCGCTTCCAGACGTACTCGCACTTCACGAGCGACTGCGACTTCTCGTAGATCACGGCGGACCGCACCTCGGCGACGTGGTCGACGCAGAAGTCGTGGACGAGCTTAAGGGTCTTGCCCGTGTCGGCGACATCGTCCGCGATGAGGACCTTCTTGTCGGAGAAGTCGATCGCGTTCGGTACGGGCGCGAGCATGACCGGCATGTCTAGGGTCGTCCCCACGCCGGTGTAGAACTCCACGTTCACCAGGTGGATGTTCTTGCAGTCCAGCGCGTACGCCAGGCCGCCCGCGACGAAGACACCGCCGCGCGCGATGGACAGCACGATGTCGGGCTCGTACCCGTCGTCGGCGATCGTCTGCGCGAGCTCGCGGATCGCGTCGCCGAACTTCTCGTACGTCAGGTTCTCGCGTGCCTCACTCATCGCGTACCGGTCCTCACACCTGCGTCCGATGGAAATTGACGAACGACCGCGAGGCCGTCGGCCCTCTCTGCCCCTGGTACCGGGAGCCGTACTTCTCGGATCCGTACGGGTGCTCCGCCGGCGAGGTCAGCCGGAACATGCACAGCTGCCCGATCTTCATCCCCGGCCACAGCTTGATCGGCAGGGTGGCCAGATTCGACAACTCCAGCGTGACGTGCCCGGAGAACCCGGGATCGATGAAGCCGGCGGTGGAGTGCGTGACCAGCCCGAGCCGCCCGAGGGAGCTCTTGCCCTCCAGCCGGGAGGCAAGATCGTCGGGCAGCGTGATGACCTCGTACGTCGACGCCAGCACGAACTCGCCGGGGTGCAGGATGAACGCCTCGTCGCCCTCCGGCTCGACCAGCCGCGTCAGGTCCGCCTGCTCGACGGCGGGGTCGATGTGCGGATAGCGGTGGTTCTCGAACACCCGGAAATAGCGGTCGAGCCGCACGTCGATGCTCGAGGGCTGCACCATCGAATCGTCGTACGGGTCGATACGCACCCGTCCCGCGTCGATCTCGGCCCGGATGTCCTTGTCTGAGAGAAGCACGCCCCGAGGATACGCAGAGCGCGCGGGCCCGCCCCAATCGGACGCCCCGCGCGCTCCCACCGCTACCGCTTCACCGGCTCCACGGGCACGGAATGCCGCAGCCTCGCACACCGCGGACACCGGATGAGCCGCCCGGGCCCGATCCGGCCGGCACCGAGCTGCTGCATCGGGAACGACGAAGTGGTGAAGACATGCCCTTCGGCACAGCGAACGACGGTGCGCTCCAGCGGATGGCCCTGGTCCGTCGAGTCCATCAAGCTCATCAAGCCCCTTCCCCAACAAGCGTGGACGAGATAGCCACATTAGGGGACCAACAGGACACCGCTCCACGCGGCACTCCGCCCCGCCAAAGGTACGCCCCACCCCTCCACCGCGCCCCCACATCCCCCACCTTCCTCGCTCGGCCAAGCCCTCCGGCGGGCCCCGGGACGCTAGGACCGAGGGGCCCTGACAGCCCGAAGACCCATCGGCTCAATTCACCGGGGGCCTTCGATGGGGTACAGTGTGCGACGATGCGGCGCCGATCAAACGGTCCGCTGCGCGGGTGTAGTTTAATGGTAGAACATGAGCTTCCCAAGCTCAGAGCGCGAGTTCGATTCTCGTCACCCGCTCCAAAGAAAAGCCCCAGGCCAGCGGCCCGGGGCTTTGTTGTTGTCTAGACCGGCCTAGGCGTCTCGTGCCACATCCGTGCCAGATGCCTGATGGTTCGGATTGCGGCCGCACTAAGCCTCGCGGCACCCCTGCCGACCGGGCTTGTTTCCGTCACCCTTGCATGTGTAGCAAGTACGCCAGCCTTCCTCATACCACTCAAGCGCGGAGTCGATCACCCACAGTCCGTAGAGACGTCCCTGCCCTTCACAGGTGAGGCATGGAGCGGTGCAGTCACAGGGGATGGGCGTGTCGGGTGTACCAGTCACAGAACCATCGTCGTGGACGAAGAAGGTTCCGAGACAGGCTGCACACACGGCTTCTGCGAGGATGGAGCTGGATCGATTCGACATGGCTTCGACTCCTTCGGATCGATTGGGGCCGCGCCCGCAGTCATCGGGTGCGGCCCATTGCAACTTGCCCTACATCTCGACAGGTTCGGCCTTGCTCCAGCGAGCCACGGTGGCTCGCGAGATGCTCGTCAGCTCAGCGATCCGCCTATACGGGACGCCAGCTTCGACCGCTTCCAGGACGAGAGGCCGCAGAGCAGCATCCAGACACTCCAACTCGGCAGCCAGGCGCGCCCGCTCTGCCCCCGGCTCCAACAGCTGCTGCACGGCCCTAGCACGGGCATCCTCGGGCGTGCCAGCCGGAGCACTCTCAACGGGCGATGCTTGACGCCGAGGTGTCGACCTCTGCACGGGCTTGCTACGTTGCCGATTCCGCCGATTGGACATGCCTACATGTTGCCGATGTGTCTCACACGAGACAAGCCATCTCCTAAGAGACGCATATGCCAATCCGAGACGCTGGCGAATTCCCAGGTGAGAGCGGTAGATCGTTGTATGGAAGCCGCAAAGCGGCATCGAGAGCCGCTGGCGCGGTAAGAGTTTCTCTACTTAATCAAGGCGGCTCGCTCCGCTCGCCGCGCGCGGCCCAGGCTCGCCGCCGGGCCCGACGCTCTTGTCTCCGCCCCGCTCCGGGCCCGGCTACGCCGGCCGCGCGGCTGTAGCGAGCACACCCGAGCGGTGGACGGTAGCCCGCGGTGGCTGGGCCCGGTCGGCTCCACGGCTTTAGGCAGCCACCATGGGGCGAGCCTCGAAGATCGGGGCCCACATCGGGCTATTGCGGGCAGGTCCAGAGACTGCCCGATTCGCGACCAGCGTACGGGCCCCGATCTCTCGCCCCATGGCAGCTCCAGCCCGAAGCCGCTCCCGCCGACCTCATCGGGCCCGTGTGCGATCGTCACGTTGAGCCGTCAGCCGAGGGGGAACGCTCGCGAGGGAGCGCCCCGCAACGCGTGGCTGCGGGGCGCCGATCCACTTTCACAACGGGCCCTAGTGGGGTTTAGTCGACCGTCTGCCCGTCGTACATACCGCCCCTGCAGGTCGGGAGCACGGGCGTCGACCGATCGATCGTTCCGCCGCCGTCCGTGCACTCACCCGGGGTGACGCTGGCCGGGGTGACGCTGCCGGCGGTGGCGGTGGCGGCGGTGGCGGTGGCGGCGCCTGTGAGGCCGAGTCCGGCGAGGGCTGCCGTGGCGAAGACTGCGGCGAGGATTCGTCGAATGCGCATTTGGTTCGCCTTTCACAGATTGCCTCGGTTGGGGCACTAGCCAGCTTGATCTTCACCCATATGGGTGGCACGTTATGTTGGGCCATTCGGGTGACAGTGTTGTCGGGTGCGGGGTCGGTGACGCGACCCGTCAGAGCGGATGGAAGCCCGTGCCACATCCGTGCCAGAAAGAGCGGATCCCAGCGGTCAAGAGCAGTCAAGCGCGACGCCTCGCGATTAATCACCAGAGGCCGTTTGCGCTGGTCAGCGTCAACCCCCTCCGTGACGGCCCGGTGATTCCCAAGCTCAGAGCGCGGGTTCGATTCCCGTCACCCGCTCCACGAGAAAGCCCCAGGCCAACGGCCCGGGGCTTCTTTGTTGTCTAGACCGCGCTAAGCGCCTTGCACCAGATCCGCACCAGAAGGCTCCTCCTTGCCCTTCTGGCGGGCGGCCCGCACCAGCTGATCCAGACCGCTTGCAACTTCCTGCTGGCGGTCCAAGTCGGAGTGCTGATAGATGAGCGCGGCCTTCTCCGAGGACTGCCCGGCGCGGATCATCGTGTCCTTGAGCGTGGCCCCGGAACGGGTCGCGAGGGTGTGCCCGGTGTGACGAAGGTCGTAGAAGCGGAAGCCGTCCGGCATGCCGACGAGTGCGTGGGCCCGACGCCACTTCCGCCCGAAGGTGGAGCGCCGGAACGGCTTGCCCTTCTCCCCCACGAACAGAAGACCGTCCGGTCCCTTCTCCGTGTACCAGTCGAGGTGCCGTCGAAGGTCGGTCCGCAGAAAGGCCGGCAGGACGACGAGCCGCTTGCCCGCCTCTGACTTGGTCGGCCCTTCGGCCCGCTTGCCGGTGGTCAATTCCGGCGCGGCCTGCCGAACGCGGATCGTCAGGTTGTTGAGGTCCACGTCCATGCGGCGCAGCTCGGCTTGTTCCTCCGGGCGGAGCGGGCCGTACGCGCCGAGGTAGACCATCAGCCGCCAGCGAGGACCGAGGGTGTACAGGGCCGATCCGCATGACGGAGTGGAAGTGGTCGCGGGCGGGCCTGGCCACGTCCTGTTTGAGACCAAGGATCCCCTCGAGGCTGTTGCCCTGGCAGTTCGTCTGACGCGCGATGCCTTGGCAAGCGAGTCGGGCAGCAACTGACGGCAGCCTGACGGCAACAACAGCGAACGCCACGGTATGCAGCGGTAAGTCACGGGGGGTCAGCCTTGATGGTTGTCGGCACGAATCGTGTCCCATGCCGTCCGATCAACTCGCCTGAAAAGCGGAAGGTCAACCCAAGCCCGCGTGCCCGCTGCGGCGGCATCTGTCGGGGACTCACGGGGAACAGCAGCGCTGATCGCTCCGGCCCAGGCCAGACACCTCACCCGCTAACTCGTCAAGTCCTCGGACACGAGGCCGGCATTCACGGCCCTCGTCCAGAGGCTGTAGTGCCACTCGTTGGCGTCGGGCGCGGGCTTGGTGGTCAGCACCGGGTTCGGGCCCGTCTCGATGAGGTGCAGCAGCGTCCAGGCAACGCCGTAGC
>NZ_JBEOXF010000110.1:0-12232 GCF_040296405.1 Streptomyces sp. NPDC002133
CCGAAGGTCCCCGCAGCGGCCTGGATCAACAAGCCGGCACCAGACGGCCCACTGATCCCGGCACAGCGTTAGAACGATCTACCTGCCTTGATCGCTTTGACAGGTTCCGTAGTGAGCAGCTTCGAGTTCGAAAACCCATGGACGCCCGCCCACCAAGCGGTGGAGTCGAGCGACCATGCCACGCTCACGCGTCTCCTCGACGAGGGAGCTGACGTCAATGAGGTCTGCTGCGGGATGACCCTGCTGATGCACACCATCGAACTGGAAGGGGACTCGGCTCTTCAGTCAGGGCAACCGATCGACAGCGCTCTCACCGCGATCGTTCTTGCCTATGGTGCCGACCCAGCCACAACCCTCGACGGCAGAAAAACCGCCTACGAGCTGGCCCGCTTCTACAACCACGACATGGCGATCCGGCTGTTGGACCGGTTCACCACCCATCATGGCCGTGTCACGAAGCTCGATACGGGTGGATCTGCCGATTCCGACCACCGGTAGCCACATGATCGGCCGGAGGTCTTAAGTCGGCAGCAGCTCGTTCAGCCAGGTCGGCAGCTCGGGGTCATCGCGCCAGGCCGAGGTGATCGCGAGGAGGGCATCCCACGATGCATTGGCGACGGGACCAGGGCGACCGTTCTCGAGCTCGTCATACAGCCGACGGCAGAGATGGGACGTGACTTCGTAGAGGGCCCCGTTGACCTCAGCCACGCGCGCCAGAGCGGAACCCGGGGTGTGAGGTGGCTCTCCGTTGAGGCGGATGGTCGGAGCGGCGGCAGCGTACGTCCGGCCGTGGATGAAGTCCCGCAGCGCGACCACCTGGTCCCACGTCGGCAAAGAGCGCTGGCCAGAGGCCGATTCGGTCATGCGGCAAGGCTATCCGCGAGGTCGTCGTTGTTCGAGGCCCCAGCCCCAGCCCCAGCGGCTTGACGGCATAGCACCGTGAGGGACCTTGGCCGGTCGCTCACCTGGCGGCGTGGGCGCTGGTGACGGCTCGAAGCAGAGCTTGCCGAGCGTGGCGGCTGGCCGGTCATCCCGCTCCAGGGGGACGTCCCACCGCTCGGTTGGGAGGCCTTGAGCAATGCGGTGGTCGTGGCCGCACCGAAATCCGAGCACCGCGACCTGTACGGCAAGGTCGACGGTGACTGGCTGCCCCGATGGTCCACGGTCCTGGGTGACGCGACCCGTCTGGTCGCCCAGGGGGCCGAGGTGCCGGTGGAAGAGGTTGCGGACAGCTTTGTCGCCTTCTGCACGGCACCCGCGCCGACAGTGGAGGACTGGCTGCTGCTGACCGGCGACCTCCCTGAGGGGACGCGGATCCCCCTGGGCCACTACACCCTGCAGACCTTCACCGCCGACGAACTCCTGCAGTTGGGCCCGATGCCTGCCCTCCACGCCCTCAAGCCGGGCGGGCTCGACCTCCGGCTCCTGACCGGTGCACCGTTCGTCCACGCCCCCGATCCCGACCGCGCGTCGGACCGCAGCGGCGCACCCTGGTTCGACTTCACCGGCCCGCGGCCGGAAGTCCGGCACTGGAGGGCGCTGCTGCCGCTGATTCTGTGGAGTGACGACCTGCTGTATGTCGACGCGGTATTCGACGTCGAGCGGGGCCGCAATTTCGGTCTGCACCAGAACCACGTGCCCACCACCCTCCACATGTACGAAGACCGTAATGGGAGTCAAGACGAGGCCGACTGACGGCCTGGCTGCGCGCCCGCCGTGACTTGCCCCATTGCCGGATGGCCAGGGGGCGGGTGGGCGATCCGACAGCTGGAAGGGCGCCCCGCTCCGGTTACAGGTCTGACGACGGGCTTGTCTCGGCGACCTGTTCGGATGAGTGGGCTGGCTGGCTGGAGGTGAGTTGTTCTTCCAGCGCGAGTAGTTGGCTGAGGCCGAGTTGCGGTGGCTGCCAGTTGGAGTTGGCGGCGTGGGTGAGGAAGCGGTCGTCGAGTGCGAGGTGGTAGGTCTCGATGTAGTAGGGCAGGTCGGAGTGCCAGAACCATGTTCCGTCGGTCTGCAGCGACAGGGCGCCGATCGCGGTGCCGTCGCCGCGCAGCACATCGCAGGCGATGGAAGGGGAAGCGGCCAGGACCGAACCGGCGCGCAGGTAGGCGGTCACCTGGGTCTCGTGGGCGCGTGCCGTGAGCCCGGCGGCGTCGTGGATGCTCGGCGCACCGGGATCGTCGGCCCGCAGTTCGCGGAAGTCGCCTACGAAGCGTGTCCCGCAGCACTGGACGGTTTGCCGGCGCCGGTGCGGGGCAAGGCCCGGCAGCCCGGACGACGGCCGAAGTGCTTCTGTCGGTGTGTTCGGGCCGGTGATGGTCGCTATGCCGTGGGAGATGGGCTGCGCGGGGCAAGGGAGGGCTTCGGTGGCCGCTGCGACAAGCTCGGCGGGCGGGTCCGCATCGGCGAGCAGCGCGGCCACATAGACCTTGGCGTCGCTGATACTGAGCGCGGGCACGCGCCGGCGCAGCAGCCGCAAGGCATCAACCCTGCCCTGCGCCACGGCGGTGGCCCGTACCTCGTCGTGCAGCGCGTCGACCGGCTCCGGTACGGACTGTCCTTTGATTCTGGGGAGGTACTCGTGCTCCCAGGCTCGCGTCACCGCATCCACCACCCCGATCTGGTGCAGACTGCCGTCGGCCTTGTCCACCAGATAGGGGCCGTTGCCCGCCAGGGCATGACGATGGTCTCTCGTGCGCAGGTACTCGTCGGACTGCCAGGAGACGATCCAGCACAGATCATGCTCCTCGACATGGGCGACGGACACACCCACTGACCTGCCGTACACCGCCATCTCGTTGCGGTACTCGCGCTCGAGCTGCGCTTCGACCAGCTTGATGGCGAACTCACGCTCGATCATCCCGACAGCATCGGTCATCAAGCCCGCACCCACCAGCGAATTCTCACTCGGGTGCTGATGGTCTGTGGGGGAGTGTCGGTTGAACGTCGTCGTCTGAGCGTCAGTGGCGCGGGCGCAGCGATCTGGTCGTTGACGCTGACGGGCGTTGCTCACTCGTTGCTGGCATGAGTGACGAAGGGCCATGCCATTCTCACGCCGACCACCACTCCCCGTCGGCGGCCGGCAGGGACGGATCGGCACCGCACGCCAGTAGGACCGTCGGGCTACCTCGGTGACGGTCTTGCCGCAGGAGCGGACCAGCGCGACGCGGTCGCGCTTGAACTCCTGTGTATCCGCCTGCTGCGACTGCCCTTGCGGGCGTACGAGGGTAGGCGGTGGCCGTCGAAACTCATCGGGGCCGGCCGGGCCGGTTTCAGTAGCGCTGCCCGGGGCCGATGACTGTGAGACCCACCTGCTTGGCGAGCCAGTGTGCGTACGGCTCCCTCATCTGGCGGCCGTCGATGCTGACGCTGCGGACGTGGACGAGGACGGTGTGGTCGTCGGCGGGATCGTCGAACTCGCGGGAGCGGGTGTTGAGGAGGAGCGTCACCTCGGCGTGCTTGGACTCGCCGAGGAAGCCCAGCTCGGGCGCGTCCGGCCAGCACAGGATCTCCCAGTTGATCTCGCCCATGTTCGGGCCGATCGCTGCTGTGAAGGCGTCCTCGATGCTGCCGACCGGCAGGTCGTGCAGCTCGAACTCCACCGGCAGCCGACCCTCGTACGCAGACGGGTCGGCAGGCAGACCGGGCCCCTGAGCGCCGACGACCAGTGTGGGCTGGTCCTCCAACGGCACCCCGTCGAACTCCCCATACTCCTCCTGCCCCCGGAACCACCCTGCGGGCAGCTCCTTCGCCACCCGCCGCACCTCGGCGACGGAACGGAGCTCGGCGTACACGCAGACCTTGGAGTACTCGCAGCGACCGAACTCCATGAGGCGGCGCGCAGTGCGCAGGGCGAGTGCGGGGTCAGGGGTACGGAAGACGGGATAGGCGATGTCGTTGGACATGCAGTGACTGTGCCACGACCCGTCATCGCAGGTCATCGCATTTACGGCACGGTCATACGACCACGCCAAGGTCGAGTGTCGGGACGAACCATGATCGAGAACGCGAAAGATCGATCGCGGCCGGGCCCGTACGCCCGACGCCAGGGCCCTCTACGCCCACCGCATGCCGATCGCGGAGAGTTGCTCGATGCGTTCGGGGGTGAGTGTCGCGGCTCTGCTCCGCTGGTTGCTGATCCACGCCCCAAGGCGGATCTGCCGTGTCTCCTGGTCCTGGCTGTCACGGCCGTCGATGGTGATGGTTTCGATGTGCTTGCGGGGGACTTTCAGATGTCCTTCGCGTGCGTAGTACTGGCGGGCGGCTGCGAGGTTGAGCGCCCATTTGTCGGCCTGCGTACGGCGCGGGCGTGGTTTCTCGCCATCGTCGGCGGGTTCGATGCCGAGGATGTGCTCGCACATCCACTGCTGCACACCGGTGAGCTTGTTCCATCCGATGCGCTGCGCCTGGACCCAGCGCCCCAGATCTTCGGACTGCACCAGCACCTTGCCCGGTGTGGTGGGCAGTTGCCCGCCGACCTCCAGGTGTTGCCGGGTGAGGTGGAAGGCGCGTTGCCAGCTGACGGGCCAGGTGGGGCACCAGGAGGCGTCGATGTCCTCCAGCTGCTCGCGCCGTTCCTGCGACATTGCCCATGCCGACGACTCGACGGGCAGTCCTTCGGCGCGCCGTTGCTCGGCCTCCATCGCCTTGCGGGCTGCGGCCCGGGCGTTCTTCAACCAGATGCCCACCGCATGGCCTCCTGGGCTGACAGCATCGACCGGGGCCAAGAGGTGCCCGGTCTCGGCTGCCCATGCGCGCGCCGCGGCCAGGCCCTCTTCCCAGGCGACGTCGTAGTGCGACCAGACCATGCCGAGCTTCTCGAGCTGCGCGATGCGGTCCTCAACCATCGATCCGCGGGCATAGAACCTTCTCGCGTCGGCGGTCCACTGCCCCAAGGGAAATCCGGCGAGCGAGGCCGGCCACCCGGCCTCCTGCGCCTCGTCATGCTCGGGCACTCGGTAGGTGAAGGGCACGCGCAGCTCGCCGTGGAAGCGGTGGTAGAGGGTGGCGGCTTCGATGCCGCGTCGCCAGTGGGCGTGTTCGGGGTTGAGGACGCGGAGGTTGATGAAAGCGGCCAGCTGTGCAGGATCGCGGGGCGTGCTGAATCTCAGCAGTTCCCGGGCGGGCGCCGACAGCCCGCGGTCTTCGCCCTCGGCACCCTCGCGCTCCTCGCCTCCGCTGCGGGTCTGTACGCCCTTGGAGCGGCTTTGGGCCTGTGGCTCCGCGAGGGTCTCCACGATGCGGGCATCGTGCGCTCGGAGCGCTTCCAAGAGCTTGGCCAACCCACCGAACGCCCGGCTGGTGAACATGTTGTCCGCCGTTTCGCCGGGCCCGAGGAGGACCGGTACCACGAGCGACGCGGTCTTGCCTTCGCCGGGCTGCATGCGCAGCGCCCGGCCGACGGCTTGGACGAGGTCGGGCATGGAGCCGCGGACGTCGGCCCAGTAGACGCTGTCGCAGTTCTTGGTGTCGACGCCCTCGCCCAAAATTCGAACGCTGCTCAGGAAGGTCTTCTCCACGACGGTGCCGTCGGTGGCGATGCCGTCGGCGAACTCCCCGAGGACCCGCTGGCGGTGGTTCGGCTTGTGTTCGCCGCACAGCCAGTTGGCCCAGATCGTGGCCGGGTAGAGCTCCGGGTCGGCGGCGTGCAGCTGCGCGGCGGCGTCCGTGAGGCCGGCCGCGAACGCTTCGGCCTCCTTCACGACATGGTGGAAGACGAGCGTGCGGCGGAAGCCTTCCTCCGAGGATGCCTTGAGTAGCGCGGTCTGCAGGGCGGCGAGCCGCGCCCCGCGGACCTGCTCGGAGCGGCCTTCGGAGCCGAGCAGCTGGGCGGCCTGAAGCTGGGTGTCGGTGATGTCCACGCACACGACCTGGTACGGCGCGCAGATGCCCCGGTCGATCGCCTCGGACAGGGTGAGGGTGTAGCAGCGCGCCCCGAACGGTCCGTCCGGATCATCCTCCATCGAGGCCACCAGCTCACCCGGCGCCCCCGCCCCCGTCCCCGCTCCCGCCTGCTCGGAGTCCTCGTCGAGTTGCCACAGGCGTGGTGTGGCGGTCATGTAGAGGCGGCGCAGGGAGGGGATGCGGGTGTTGTCGTGGACGACTGCCCAGGGCTTGCCGATCCGGCCGGAACATCTGTGCGCTTCGTCCACGACGATTAGCGACCACCCCGGAAGGCCGGCGGCGTGGGCCTGCTCCAGGGTGCCCAGCCCCAGGGATGCGTAGGTGGCGAACACGGTTACCTTTTCAAAGGGCCGCACCCAGTCGACCAGCTCGCCCACGTCTGTGGTGTTGGGGAAGCCCACCTCCTCGCCGCGCAGCGACGATACCCCGATCATCGGCCCTGTGCGGCCGCCCTCGCGCCACGCGGCCTCGGTCTGGGCTAGAAGATCCAAGCTGGGCACGAGCACGAGCACCCGGCCGGCGTGGAGCTCCTCCGCGCTGCGCACGGCGACGAGGCTCTTCCCGGATCCGGTCGCCATGATCACCTGTGTCCGGAGCCCTCGCTCGGGCACAAGTGATCGTGCAGGCAATTCGAGAGCTCGGATAACCGCATCCACGGCCTCTCTCTGATGCGGGCGGAGTGTTCTCTTTTCCACCGAGGCATCCCTTTTTCTCGAAGGTCGCTGTCCGTCCTACCGTCCGTGCACTGTGGATTATCGGTTCCGAACTGCGCATGACGAAGGCTCAGCTTGTCACCGGCGGCGACCTCGACGATGAGGGCGCCGCCCCTGACCGGGGCATCCGGCTGCACGTGGCTCGCCTTGTCGATCCCGTAGCTGCACGTCGTACCTACGGCGGACGCTGGCAGAGGAGCCTCCGGCACGCCGTCCCTGCCGTCGCGCCTGCAGGAGCGTGAGGCGACTGCACCGCCGCGCGAAGTCGAGGGGGAGCAGCTGCTGCCGGGGTGCGGCCGAGGCCGTCATGGTCACCGCGTGCCGGCGTACGGCGAGCCTGTTCGTGGGCTGCGCCCTCATGCCGTTCGCCAGCCCGTCGCCCTCCGGCGGCTGCCCTGGGCCCCGCCGGACACGCGCCACCATGGCAGTGCTGAGCGCGGTCCTTGAGGTGCTGCCTCCCGACCACGAATTGCTGCGCAAGTTCTGCGACAGCGGGCAGTTGCCGGCCGCCGGCGTCGCCGAGTGCATCGCTATGCCGCAGCTGCAGGCCAGCGATGGGTGGTGCTTCCGCTCACCGGTGGCCCTGCGGGGGGAGAACAGCAAAGATGGTTCCCCGGCTGGATCTTGCGTACACGGTGTCCCGGACCACCACGATGGTTTTGGGGTACAGCTCGAACTCCGGCCCGGTACTGATTTCTGGATCACGACGGGGTGCGGAACGCCACAGTTGACGGCCGCTGACCGTATCGAGACAGAAGATCCGCGCGTCGGCGACGCTCACATACAGACGTGTTCCGTCGACGACCGGTTTACCGGGTGACTCCGCGCCCAGTTCGGTACGCCAGAGGAGTCGGCCGGTGGTCGCGTCGAAGGCCATGAGCGTTCCATCTGGCCGGCTGGTGTAGAACGTGTCACCTGACAGGACGCCGTCGCGCCCCGTGGCCTGTTCCAGGGGAACCTGCCGCAGGCTTCCGTCCGGGGCGAGAGTGACGAGTGCGGTGAAACGGCCGTCGTTTGCACGCTTCACAAAGACAGCGCCGTTTTCATCGGTCCTCTGCAACTCGCCGGGGTTTCCATCATCAGTGGTTGCCGTCCAAAGCACCTTCAGCGTGTCGGCGTCGACACTCGTGATCGAGGCACCTGACCGATCGTCATTGAGCACATACAGATTGCCGTCGTCTCCCTTGCGAAGACTGGTACGTGTTCCGTAAGACGTCGGGATGCGGGGGGAGTGTCGAGGAAGGGTTTGGCCTGTCTGAAGGTTCAATGTTTGGATGTGATTGTCTGGCTTGAGGAGATAGAGCGTTGACCCGATGAGCTGTACTCCTTCACCGTTGTCCACCGGGATTGACCACTTCACTTCCCCGTCTTTCATGCTCAACGCGATAAGTTGGACTGGGGGCGTGTTGGAGAGAACCTGTATGTAGGCGAAGCCGGCGGCGGCACCCACGGTGACCTGATACCTGATGCCAGGGACCTTGTGTCGCCACTTGATGTGGCCGCTGTGCGGTTCGAGGAGCATTGCCGCGGTCTTGTCAGTGGTGCAGAGCAGCGCACCGGGTACTCCGTCGCATGCCGCACTGGTCTCGTTGTGGTCCCATGCCTTCTGCTCCCACAGAGCCCACCCCCGTGGACGCGTCAGTGCGGCTGGTTCAACAGCCGGTTTCGACCCGGCCGGGGCCGCGGGCTTCGCGGCGGATGAGGATTTCACGTCTCGGGGTGATCCGTGAGGTGATCTCTGTGCATCGAACGTGTACCAGGCGGCGGTCGCCAGCACGGCGGTCAGGGATACCCCCGCTGCCATGTACCGGGCCACACGTTGTGATGAGCGAGGACGGATGCGCTGCCGCCAGGGGGTGGCCAGCAGGGTAAGCAGCTCTTCGGCGGTTGGACGGGCCTTGGGGTTCTTCTCCAAACATGCCCTGATTACCGGATGTATCAGGTCAGGTACGTGGGTGAGGTCTGGTTCCTCATGAACAACCCGGTACGCGACCGTGTAGGGATTGCTGGCGTCGAACGGCCCGTGCCCCGACGCTGCATACACCAAAGTGGCACCCAGGGCGAAGATGTCAGCCGCCGGACCGGCGTCCTTCGCGGATCGTGCCTGCTCGGGTGCCATGAACGCCGGCGTTCCGACCATTCGGCCAGTGTGTGTGAGGGTCTGTCCGTCCGTCATTCGAGCGATGCCGAAGTCGATGACTCGCGGACCGTCATCGGTCAGGAGCACATTGTCCGGCTTGAGGTCACGATGCACCAGGCCGGCTCGGTGGATGTTGCGTAGGGCTTCGGCGAGTCCCGTCGCGAGCTCCATGAGGGCATCGGGCTGCAGCGGGCCTCGTGTCCGGACGTGATCCCGCAGGGAAGTCCCGTGGATATAGACCGTTGCCATCCATGGGGGGTCCGCGTCGGGATCGGCGTCCACGACTGCCGCTGTGAAGGCACCGCTGACGCGGCGAGCTGACGTGACTTCCTGACGGAAGCGCGTCCGAAACTCGGGGTCCTCAGCCAGTTCCTGACGGATTACTTTTACAGCGACCTCGCGCCCGGACGGAGAAACGGCGAGGTAAACCACGCCCATGCCCCCGGCACCTACGCGGCATTGCACCCGATACAGGCCAATTGACGCAGGCAGACGTTCTTCCTGGATCAATTCCCCTCCCTGAATAGACCACATGGCATCCGCGGCGTCAGCGTACTGATGCCGCGCCGCCGAGGGGGCCTCGCCAAACGGCTGGCGTTTCGAGGTCTGTTGAGGCGTATTGCATGACATGTTGCATATGGACCTGACGGGGTGCCGCGGACTACCTCGGCCCTTCGCGGGTTGGTCGGCGAGGCGGGTCCGCTGATCGTGTTTGCGCGCCATGCAACGGCGTGGTCCGGCTGCCAACACGACCTGCCGACTCCCCGTTTCGTGTCGGGGCGGTCAGGCTGAGGTGCCGGTCTGTTTGGGGCGGAGAGCGGCGCGGCGTCGTGGGAAGTCGCAGAGGAGTGTCGTCAACTTCTCGGCGGCATAGGGTTTTCCGGTCATGCCGTGGTCGGCCAGGAGCTGGGTCAGCTGGTCCGCTGTGGGCGCTGCGCCGTGTTTCTCCAGGTGGCGTGTCCATGCGGTGTAGATGCGGAACTGGGGGAAGTAGCGGCGGAGGGTGGCTGGGCTGATGGCGTCGCCTTGGCGTCCGGTCATGCCGTGGTCTGCTAGGAACCGGGAGAAGTCTGTGTCCTTCGGCTCGGTCCCTTTCTCGTGGATGTATTGCGTCTGCCTGGTAGTAGCGGTCGACCGTGGTCGGTTGCTCGCTCGTGGGTGGTTGCCGCTCTGCCGGCGTTGTGGCTGGGTTTCCGGGATCTTCCGTGTCCGTGTCGCTTCCCGGTGCGGGGCTGGGTGCCGGGAGCTTGACCGTGGCGTGTCGGTGCCCGGAGTGCCGGCGCGCGGCTGGAGCGTGAAGGGGGATGGGGGCATGGCCCTGCACGTGGGTGGGGTCGTAGGCGTGGTTCTCTTGTGCCTTGGGGGTAAGCCGAGGCGCAGCGGACCACGGGCTCGGGCCGGGGCTGTCGTGCGGGGGTTGTTGCTCGTCGGGGTGCGGCTGGGGCCACTCCTGTTCGACGAGCGTCGTGTGCTCCGCGGTCGGCGGTGGGGTCGTGGGCAGCTGTAGTTCCGTAAGTTTTGTGGCTGTAGTCGGGTTCGGCGGCAGCAGCGCCGGTTCGGTCCCGGTGGCGGCGAGGCCGGCGGGCGCGGTGTCCGCCAGGGGAACGCCGTACTTCGCGAGCCGCAGCGGCATCAGGGCCTCGATGGGCGCTTTGCGTCGCCAGGCGCGTCCGTAACGGGCCTTAAGGCGGGTCTGGTAGATCAGCCGGTCCTGCTCCAGCTTGATGACTTGCTCGTACGAGCGCAGCTCCCACAGCTTCATCCGGCGCCACAGCCGGAAGGTGGGGATGGGTGAGAGGAGCCAGCGGGTGAGCCGCACGCCTTCCATGTGCTTGTCCGCGGTGATGTCGGCGATGCGGCCGATCGCGTGCCGGGCGGCTTCGATGGTGACGACGAAGAGGACGGGGATGATGGCGTGCATGCCGGCGCCGAGGGGGTCGGGCCAGGCGGCGGCGCCGTTGAACGCGATCGTCGCCGCCGTCAGCAGCCATGCCGTCTGGCGCAGCAGCGGGAAGGGGATACGGATCCAGGTCAGCAGGAGGTCGAGGGCGAGCAGCACACAGATGCCCGCGTCGATGCCGATGGGGAAGACCAGGGAGAAGGCGCCGAAGCCCTTCTGCTCGGCGAGGTCGCGTACGGCGGCGTAGGACCCGGCGAAACCGATCGCGGCGATGATCACCGCACCGGTGACGACGATGGTGATCAGGGTCCTGTGTGTCCGGGACAGGGGAACAGGGTGCCTCGACTGCGCTGGGTCCACGGCTTTGTGTCCTCCTATCGGTCTGCTCTCGCCCTGGTTGTGTCGGTGACGCTGGTGCTTTCGTGCGCCCCGTCGTCGGGGTCTTGTACTTGGCTGCCGTGTCATGCCGGGCTGGCGTGGGCGGATGCGGGCTGGTTGGACAGGACGAGATCGATGGTCTGTTCGGTGAGGGGTTCCAGGGAGATGTCGTAGGTGCGGGTGATCTGTTGGACGCGGGCGATGGTGTTGCGGCTCTCTTGGAGGTGAGCAGTCCTTAGAAGCCGTTGCGACGTCCCTGGCGCCCTGTGGGCCGCCGACCGCGGCCTGCTCGCCGCGGAGGAGAGCGAGATGCTCCACCGGCAGATCTTCCTCGCCCACCACGCAGCCGGGGACACCGACGCCCTCCGGGCGGCCGCCGCCCGCCTCGCCCGCATCAACGAGCAGCTGGGCGGCGGCGTCGACATGGAGGCAGAGACCGCCGAGCTCCTGCGGAGCCTCCTGCCCCGGCCGACCACCCGCGCGCGCTGAGCGAAGGTCGTTTGAGTGAGGTCACTCCGGCTGCCGCGTCGCGAGGTTGTAGAGCTCGGCCACGGCGGTTGCGGCCTGTGGGACAAGCCCCGTGTCCCGGACGGACGGACCACGCCCGATCTCGATGGCGGCGCCTTCGACGTGTTAGGCGGCGGTCGCGGAGTCGAGGAGGAAGGCGAGGGGAAGGCCAGGCGCTGTACAGGGCAGTGACTCCCGTTCGTCCGCGACGACAACCCCTCAGCTGTCACGCAATGCCCTCAGGCGGGCGCGTAGCGCCGCCGCGATCCGCCCGGCTGCGGCAAGTTCGTCCGGCGTGAGCGGATGGATGAACAGTTCGCGGACGGCACGCAGATGCGGCACCGAAGCGTTGCGGAACGCTTCCCTGCCTTCCGTCGTGAGTACCACCTCGGCGCCCCGGCCGTCGGTGACGTGTTTCTCGCGCCGAATCAGCCCTCGTTCCTCCATGCGCTTGATCTGGTGCGAGAGTCGGCTGCGCTGCCAGCCGATGCGGGCTGCCAGTTCGGAGGGGCGCAGTCGCCCCTGCGCCTCTCGCAGTGCGAGGAGCGCGGCGTAGTCGCCCGGTGACAAGGAGGACTCGCTGTGCAGGCGTGAGGAGAGTTCGGAGCGGAGCGCTTCCGTGGTCTCGATGAAGTCCTGCCAGATCTGCAGTTCCTCGGTGGTGGGGAACGCTCTGTGCCGCTCTCCCAT
>NZ_JBEOXF010000111.1:0-11269 GCF_040296405.1 Streptomyces sp. NPDC002133
CCGTATGCTCATCCGCCGCGCCACCTCGCTCTACCGATGGGACGGTCGCCCCACCACCAAACGCCTGAAGTAACGCCTACTGCCGGGCACTCTTAGTCGTAGTCCTTCAGCAGGGCCTGGCAGGCGGAGCGGGCGATCCATGCCTGGGCGCGGTCGAACGGCCAGGCCCGTTCGCCGACGAGTGTCATCCAGGCGTGCGGGCCGAGGTGGAACCAGAGGATGTCGACGGCCTCCGCGCGAGGGACGTCGGCACGGAGCGCGCCGAGCGCCACAAGGCGGTCGGCCACGCGGGTGAGCGCCTGGACGTAGTCGTCGGCTCCCCTGTCCAGAACCGCTTTGACGGCGGGTTCCCCCGGCGGGTCGCGGTAGAAGAGTCCGTACACGAGGTCCCAGTGGCGTTCGTGGGTGAGCCGGGTGCCCTCGGCGGTCAGCTCGATCACGGTGCGCGGGTCGTCGCCGGCCTCGATGGCGGCGAGGTTGTCGGCGATGGCCGGGTCGGTCAGGGCCGGCTCCAGCAGAGCCGTCAGGATGCCCGGCTTGTTCCCCACGCTGCTGTACACGGTCGGCACCGCGACCTTCGCCGCCTCCGCGATCTCCCCGATGGTGACCCCGGCATACCCGCGCGCCAGGAAGAGCCTGTGTGCGCTGCCCAGGACGGCCTCACGCGTGGCAGCTGCCGAGTCGGTGCGGCGGGGGGAGTGGTACTTCCTGCTGGTCACCCGCGCATCCTACCTCCTGCACGAGGAGTCACTATATTGACGATAAGGACATTCAATGAATATTGTCGCCTCCATGACTATGGAATCTTCTCAAGAATCTGTTGCGGTCATCGAGACCCGCCTTGCCCATCAGGTCCACCGCGTTGCGACCACCCTGCTGGCCGAGGCCGCCGCCCGTCCCTCGGTGCCGCTCGGCGCACTGGCGCAGCTGCGCGACTTCCTCGTCGCGAACCTGCGCCACCACCACGAGACCGAGGACGAGGACCTGTGGCCGCGGATCGTCGCGGCGGCGCCGGCCACGGAGCACGAGCTCGACGCGCTGAGCGAGGAGCACGAGCGCCTGGACGCCGCGCTCGACCGGCTGGCCGCGGTGAACGTGAGCGGCAACGAGGTTGGGGATGGGGCCGATGAGGCCGTCGGCACGGGCCTCGGCGGAGGCGGCGTGGTGGACGGAGTCCGGGCCGCTCTGCGGGATGCGGCCGTCGCGGTGCGCGACACGGTGCACGACCACCTGGAGCACGAAGAGCCGGTCCTCTTCCCCGCGCTCCGCGACCACATCAGCCCCGAAGACTGGCAGGACTTCGCGCAGCGGGTGATCGCGACCACGCCGCCCGTGGCCGGTCACCTGATGATCGGTTTCCTCGACGAGGTCGGCACGCCCGCCGAGGTGGAACTGGTGCTCGCGGGCCTGCCGGAGCCGCTTCACCCGCTGCTGCCCGCCATGCGCCGTCAGGCGACGGACGACCTGCGGATCCTCCGCGGGACCGGCTCATGACCACCAGCCCTGTCCGGTGGCCGGACGCGGCGGACGCCGTGATGAGGGGAGACCTCACGGTCGCGGTCGCCTATGTCACCCCGGCCGGCGGCGCCGTGGTCACCAGCGTCTCGCCGGTGGGCCTCGCAGACCGTCAGGCGGGCCGGGTCAGGTTCACCACCTCGCTCGGCTTCCCGAAGAAGCTGGAGCGCATTCTGCGGGACCCGCACGTCTCGCTCGCCTACCACACGCGTGATCACGGCTTCGCCGCAAGTAGCTCGTACGTGCTCGCGCAGGGCACCGCGTCGGTCGACCTGCGCCCGTCACCGGAGCGCCTGACGGAACTGATGCGGGCCTCGGAGCCCTTCCTCGGGAAGACCAGACGCGGGCCGATCTGGGACTGGCTGCTGCGCGAGTACCACCAGGAGCGCGTCTTCGTCGACGTCGACGTCGAGCGCGTCACCCTCTGGCCCGATCTGGCGGCCCACGGAGCGATGACGGTCACCGGCGCCGCCTGGCCCGAGCAACCGAACGCGCAGAAACCGCCGAAGAACGGTACGGGCCCGCGCGTCGACCTCGCCGCGGTCGCGCGGCAGATCGGCGGACTGCCGCACCGGCTGCTGGCCTACCGCGGCGCAGACGGCTTCCCTGTCATCGTCCCGGTCGCGGTCACCGGACACGACGACGCAGGACTGCACCTCGACGTGCCACCTGGAATGTTGCCGCCAGGCGGGCGCAGAGCCGGGTTCCTCGCCCATTCCTTCCGGCCTCAGTGCGTCGGGCTGGGCATGCGAACGCTCACCGGATGGCTCACCGTCACCGACGAAGGCGCCCGCTACGCCCCCCACACGACCAAGGGCCTGGCCGCGCCCCCGTACAAGACACTCCTGACCGTCTCGAATGGCCTGCTGGCCAAATACGGCCTATGGCGCGCCCGTCGTGACGGCACAGCCGCCCGCCTGCAGCACCTCGCCCGCGGCCGGGTGGGCTGACACGGGAAGGCCACAGGGCCGCCCTCTTGACGTTTGACGTCGCTGGTCACTCGACCTGCTGAGATCGGCGGGATCCGGGCATGCGTAGGGCGGCCGTTCTCCACGCTTCGAGATGTCGAGTAACGAAGTGCGAGAGAACGGCCGCTGCCCATGAGTCTGCCCGTCGATGTACCCACAAAAGAGTGGCGTGGCTCCGTTTGAGCGGGGCTATTTCCGAGACCGGGAGCGCGAGATGCAACTGGAGCAGGCCGTCGCCGACCGGAGCGATTTCCGGAAAGGAGTCGCCCAAGGTGGGAAATTTCATCGAGCAGGCTTGGGAATCGTCGCTGAGCGCCGCCCAGTTCGACAATCCGCCGCGGGCATCCGTCGACACACGGCCTGCACGATCCTGGTATCCGGAGGGAGAGCCTACGGTGCGGACCAGGGGGCGTGATGGGAGGATGACCAGCCGAGGCGAACTGGCGGCGTTTTTGCGATCGCGCCGGGAGCAACTGAAACCCGAACAGGTCGGGTTGCCGTCGTACGGTCGGCGGCGAACCCCAGGACTGCGACGGGAGGAGCTCGCCACGCTCGCCGGCTTGAGCATCGAGTACCTGGAACGGCTGGAGCAGGGCCGGGATACCAATCCGTCTGTTGCGGTGCTCGCCGCGCTTGCCGAGGCGCTGCGGCTCTCAGATGACGAGAAGCGGCACCTTGCGATGTTGGCCACGAAACGGCACAGCGCCGCGCTCTTCCCACCTCCCCGCCCGGTCAGCGATGAGGCACGACCCACGGTGCGTGCGCTGCTGGACCATCTCGAGCCCACGCCGGCGTGCTTGCTCGGGCCGATCTACAACGTTGTGGCATGGAACAGCGCGTGCGAAGCGGTGATCAGGCCGATGGGTGTGCTGGATGAGGACCCGCCCAACTTCATTCGCTACCACTTCCTCAACCCCACGGCGCGCCAGGTGTTTGCCGACAGGGCTTGGGCAGCTACAGCGGATGAGGTGGTGGGATGGCTGCGGTCCGCCCAAGCGGACTGGGGTTCCGACGATGAGTTCCGCACCCTGGTCGACGACCTGGGTGGAGTTCCCGAGTTCGCGTCGCGGTGGGCCGCTCACCCGGTCGCACTCAGGCAACCAGGCGGCAGTCGTCTCTCTCACCCCGATGCAGGGGTCCTCAACTTCAGTCTTGAGGTTCTCCTCGTCGGAGAGGCCAACCACTGGCTCCAGTTGTGGCTGCCGCGCGACGAGATGACCACGTCCGCCATCAAAGCGCTGCTCTCCGCACCTCCACCTCTCCGCATCGTCCAGTCTTGAGTACGGGGATGAACTGCGGGCTGCTGTGGCCTGTCCCGCCGTCAGGACAAACGCCAGCGGGCGGCACTTGCGTGCTGTCTGACCTGCGGGTTTCGCTGGGCGGCTGGAGTGTAGCGGGCCGTGGAGTGGTCAGGGGCGGTCCCCCGGGCCTGGTGTGTCGTGGCTGTCCTCATCCGTCGTGACGCAGCTCATCGCATGGAGTGAGCGAAGTTGTTGATGCTGCGGACGGTCGCGGCGTAGACATCGGGCATCGTGGCGCGGAAGAGGACCTCGCCGATGTGACACAGTCCCATGTTCATCCAGCTGATCGTCGGGACGCCTGCCGCGAGCAGCTTGCGGTAGTAGTCGAGTCCCTCGTCACGCAGCGGATCGACCTCGTTGACTGAGATCACGTGCGGCGGAAGCCCCTCGAGATCGGCGGTTGTGGCCCGAGCGGGCCAGCAGGTCGCTTCGTCGATGTTTGCCGAACCTGGGTCGTAGATCTCGGCGAGTACCTGCATCATGTCGCGGTGGTTGAAGTACCCGTCGTTCTCGGCCACGGATGGCAGCTCCTCACTGTCATGGGCCCACTTGCCGTAGACGTACGGGCACTGCGCGTACACCCCGGAGATCGCGGAGAGGAAGCCCTCCCGTTTGGCCTTGATGGCCAGCGCGAGAGCGAGATTGGCGCCGCCTGAGTCGCCCGAGACCACGATGTTCGACACACCCAACTCGGCGGCATGCGCCGCGACCCACTTCATACCAGTGGCACAGTCCTCCAGCCCGGCTGGGTAGGGGTGCGGGCCGAGCTTGCCCGCACCATTGCGGAACTCGACGCCGATCACGACCAGGCCGGTAGCAGCAAGTTCCAGCCGCCAGCGGTTGTAGACGGCGCTCGTGGCCCCCATGATGACCATGCCGCCGCCGTGAATGTGATAGATGCACGGCAGCGGGCCCTCCACGTCCTCCGGGCGGGACACGTAGAGCTTGATCTCGTCGCCGTCCGCTCCCGTGACGGTCTGCGTCTCGGATGCAACGCCCTCGACCTCGGGCAGTCCGGCCATCAGCGCCTCGAAGACCGGCTCGAAGGCCGACTCGGCGCCGGCCGCGAACTCCAGCAGTTCCGCACGCGTGGAACGGGGACTCACCGGTGGCGCTGTCGCCGACCCGTCGAGCCCGAACGGCGCCAGCGCCGCTATGACACCCGGATGGACCCGGGGATCGGTCTTGAGCGACCGCTCAGGGTCTCCGAGGCGCCCCGGCGCGCCGTTGCGCAACTCCGTAGCATTTCCGGCCGTCATGACGGGCTCCTTCTCACAACAGATAGACGTTCGGCAGGTTGTTCACATACGAGAAGCGACGCGCTCGCGTACGGTGTGCGGGCTGTCCCGCACGTGCGGCCATGAGAGCCATTCGTTCGTCGAGGCGGTTCTCACGTCATGGCTTCGAGGGTCAAGGCTTCTTTGGAAGATGCCTCCCCGACCTCAGCCTCGGAACAGTGCGCCAGTTCCGGGAACCGGGGCGTAGGCCCCGAGTGCGGACAGCACCTGCCAGGACGTCGCGGTCGAGGCGGTGACGACCGGCAGGTCGACGACGGCTTCAGCGGCGGGAATCGCCTCCAGGGACGGCATCTGCACGCAAGCGCTCAGCACCACAGCGTCGGCCCCGCGGGTGTCGAGCCGGCGTGCGATCTCCGGCAGCTGTCCCTGGTCGAGGCGTCCGACGGCCAGGTTGTCGTCCACCTCCAGACTGATGGCGTCCTGGACCTCGATGCCTTCTCCCTCGATGTAGTCGACTACGCGTGCGGTGAGAGGCTTGAGGTACGGGGTAACGATGGAAACCTTGCGGGCACCGATGTGGTGCAGCCCGGCGACGAGGGCCCCCGCGCTCGAGACGACGTCCACGGATGCACCCGCGTCTGCCGACGTCTTGGTGAGCCGGTTCTCGATGTCACGGTGCGCGCCGCGGCCCTGGGCCATGATGGCGACCAGGCATGCGTAGGCCATCACGTCCACGGACGCGTCAGCCAGCTCGACCGCCGCGCGAGCGGCGTCCGCATTCATCGCGGCGAGCTCGCTTTCCGTGACGGTCTTCATCCGCATCCGGCTGGAGTGGAAGGTGAACCGGTCACCAGTCGTGGCCCCCACCCGACGCAGTACCTCTGGAACTTCGGTCTCCATCGTTGTGTTGGAACTCGGCACCAACAGGCCCACGCGGTAGGAACTCATTGATTCACCTTTCATCACACATGTGGTTCGGTCACAGACGGCCTGCATCTTCGACGCACGGTTGGCGCCGCTCACCGGACGACGCAGTGCGTGCATCCGGTTCGGTATGCATCACGGATTCCTGGCACGAAATCCCGGCGATCCCCGCGGTCCGACGCAGGCCCGGCCGAGCGTCACGGCCCCTCGCCTCGTCCGCTCACGCACGAGGATCGCGCGGTTCGCATCGCTCAGCGACACGTTAGGGCGCCGACGGAGCAGCAGCCTCTCCCTGCGAGTACGGGGTATCCCCACGGGGTGCCACCGCTCGGTGCGTGGCGTGCATTGTCACAGCAAGTAGTCGCACTGAGCGAAGGAGACGGTCCGATGGAACTCAGGCCGATGCGGTCGTGGATTCACCACAGCAGGGGCAAGGTGCTGCGGCAGGCGGGGGCGGGCCGGCAGGCGCTGCCCGACCTGCACGAGGACATGATCACGCGGCACGGCTTCGAAGGCCGTGACGCACACCTGTACCGGCGCAACGAGCCGACCAACTGGAAGCGTGTCGAGGCCAACGCGGACAACCTCGACTTCGACGGGCTACTGCTGGAGCCCACCGACCTGACGCGCGCCGATGGTGGCCCGCTGCGGCTGTTCCACAACCCCGACGTGTCCATCTGGGTGAGCCGGCGCAGCGCGGACATGACCTATTCGGCGCGGAACGCCGACGGGGACGAGCTGTACTTCGTGCACGAGGGCACCGGCACCTTCTACACGGAGTTCGGCCCGATCCCCTATGAGCCCGGTGACTACGTCCTGGTGCCGAAGGGCACGACGTACCGGATCCGTCCGGCCGGTCCGGTGAACTACTTCCTGATCGTCGAGTCGGTCGAGGAGCTCGGCTTCGCGGACGTCGGCCCGCTCGGTCGGCGCGCTCCGTTCGATCCGGCCCTGCTGTATGTGCCCACCCCGGAGCTGGACGAGTTGGGTGACGGCCGCAACGAGGACGGCGAGTGGCCGGTGCGGATCAAGTCCCTGGGCGAGTACACCTCGGCGTTCTACGACTTCGACCCGATCGACGTTGAGGGCTGGAAGGGCGACCTGTTTCCCTTCAAGCTCAACATCCGGGACTACCGGCCGATCATGAGCGACCGCATCCACATCATGCCGTCCGGCTCCGCCATTTTCGCCACGCCCAGCTTCATGGTGGGCGCCCTGCTCCCCCGTCCGCTCGAGTCGGCTCCGGACGCGGAACCCTTCCCGCCGTACCACCGCAACGTGGACTACGACGAGTTGTCGTTCTTCCACAGGGGGACGGCTCTCAGCCTGGAGATCGCCCCGGCCAGCATCTCCGTCATCCCGCGGGGCCTGCACCACGGCCTCCCGCACGCGGTCATGGAGAACATTCGCAAGAAGAAGATCGACCGCACCGACATGGAGATCGTCTTCGTGGACACGGTGCGACCGCTGCTTCCCACGCCGGAGGTCCAGGCCGCGAGGCGTTGGGAGCACTACAGCCAGGTCCGCCAGGAGACGCAGGGGGACGGTCAGTGACGGAGCAGAAGTCGATCAGCGCCAACGCCGTCGGTCTCATCGATTTCGACGTGCTGCCGGCGGGGACCGAGACGACGGTCATCCCGATTGCCGCCTCCGACGGTGTGGTCTCCCGCGGCTTCCTCTACGCGTGCGGCGGTGAGCGCACGGTGGTGGTGGTGTCGCATCCCCGAGGCGACATGAGCCGGCACTATGCCGCTCCGGCAATCCTGGAGGCCGGGTACGCCTTCTACGCCCACCAGACCCGGAGCCTGAACAACGATGTCGACTGCGAGCACGAGCGGGTGCTGCTCGATCTCGCGGCCGGGCTGATCCAACTGAAGAACGAGCGGGGCTTCGAGAACATCGTGCTGCTCGGCAACAGCGGCGGTGGATCGCTTCTGGCGTTCTACCAGCAGCAGGCGACCACGGCACCGCCGGGAAGGCTGAGGGACACCGCGGCCGGGGAGCCGCTGGACCTCAACGCGGTCGAGATGCCCAGCGCGGACGGTATCGTCCTGCTGGCAGCACATCCCGGCCAGGGAGCGTTCATGCTGACCGGCATCGACCCGTCGGTGATCGACGAGAACGATCCGCTGGCGGTGGATCCCGAGCTGGACATGTACAACCCGGCGAACGGCTTCCGCGAGCCCCCGGAACCGAGCAAGTACTCCATGGAATTCCTGGAGCGGTACCGGGCGGCGCAGCGGGACCGTGTGGCCCGCCTCGACGCCCGGGCCAGGGCGCTGATCGCCGATCAGCAGCGCTACCGGCAGCAGATGCAGGCGCCCGGCTTCGCCGACCTGCCGCTGGAGGAGCGCACCTACATCACCCGCCGCGCGGTGGTCGGCAACTACATGACCGTCCACCGGACCGAGGCCGACCCGGCGTTCCTGGATCTGGACCTGCACGCCTGGAAGTCGACCCGGACGCCCGGTTCGATCCTCGGACCCCGGCCGGACCAGGTCAATTACGCGCCTGGAGGGTTCGGCCGGCTGGTCACGCCGCGCGCGTGGCTGAGCACCTGGTCGGGTCTGTCGACGCGAGCCACCCTCATCGAGTCGCTGAAGTCGATTCACGAGCCGCTGCTCCTGATCAGTCTGACGTCGGACAGCCTCGGCTTCCCCGACACCAGCCAGGCGCAGTTCGACGCCAGCCCGGCCGAGGACAAGACGATGCAGTTCTTCGAGGCCGCGCATTTCGCCACGCCCCTCCCGGCACGGCAGAAGGCCCTGCAGTCCGTCGTCGAGTGGCTCGCTCCGCACTTCCCCGCGGCACGAAACCACTGATCGATTCCTTCGGTCGGTGTGGTGGCACGCCACCACACCGACCGGATGGCACAGACCAACAGAACCACCCACTCGGGTGGACTCCCGGATCAGGAGGATGCCATGAAGCCATTCGTCGTGACGCTCGCATTCGCAGACGGAATACCGGGCAAGGAGGTGAGTGAGGCGCAACAGGCATTCCTGGCCAAACTGCACAGCGAAGGCACCCTCATGCTCTCGGGCCCCTTCAACGACGGCGCCGGCGGTATGGCCATCCTGCGCTGCGACTCTCTCGAACAAGCACGGAACATCTATCAAGAAAGCCCCGTCATCCGCTCCGGCGTCGCGACCGCGGATGTGCGCGAATGGAACGTCGTGTGGGGGTCAATACCGCGGTGAACCGCCGACTTGTATGGGGGTAGCGGGACGCGGTCGGGTTGGCCGCTCGTAGCGTGCCGTAGGACGCCGGGCCGGGTGACTCGTGAACCCTCTGCCGCTCTTCGGGGCCGGCTCTCCCGGGGTACGTCGCCGGTCCAGTGTCCGTCCGCGGTCTGACTCAACAGAGGCGTGTCCCGGCCGGTTGGTTCCGGAAGTCGGCGTGTCGGCCGTGGATGCCCTGTCGTCCGACCGTGAGGAATGCTGTCCCGTGTTACCGCTCGGTGTCGACCCCCACAAGTCCACCCACACCGCCACCGCCGTCGAGCCGGAATCAAACCAGCAGGTCGGGACGGTACGGATCGAGGCGAGCCTGACGGACTACCGGCGGCTGCTGGCCTGGGCCAAGCGATGGCCACAGCGGAAGTGGGCGGTGGGGAACGCCAATGGATTGGGCCGGCATCTCGCTCAGTGGCTCATCGCACGCGGTGAGAGCGTCGTCGACGTGCCTGCCGCGGCAACCAGTCGGGTGCGCGAACTCTCCCGCGGTGGAGGGCGCAAGAACGACCAGATCGACTCCGCGGCCTCCGTCGCCTATCTGCAGGGAGACGGACGGGATGTCGAGCCCGAGGACCACACCACGGCGCTGGCTTTCCTGGACGAACGGCGTGTAAACCTGGCCCAGGCCCATGTCCGCACGGTCAACCAGCTCCACGCGTTGCTGCGTGATCTGCTGCCCGGCGGTGCCCCGACCCAACTGTCCGCGGACCTGGCAGCCAAACTGCTGCGGTCCGTCCGTCCCACTGGCGACGTCGAGACCGTCCGCAAGGACATCGCCTGGGATCTGGTCGCCGAGATCCGGAAACTGGACAAGCAGCTCACGGACAATGCTGCCCGGATGCAGAGCCTTGTGGAGGCGTCGGGCAGCGCGCTGATGGACACCCCGGGCATCGGGCCAGTCATGGCCGCCCGGCTGATCGGCCGCACCCGACGAGCTCACCGATTCCCCACCTCAGCGGCGTTCGCGAACTACGCCACGTACCTGCTCGTGATCGAACACAAGCTCGTCAGACGTCACGCTTCTCCCCTGCAGCGTCGCCGGCCGAAAGGCCTGTGTCTATCACGACGGGCTGACACCACCCGGCGAGCACCCACGCTCACCCCCGCTCCCCCACAGGACACGTCCGGCCCATCCCCCAGCCCAACGCGGAAGACCTCAAAAGCCCTTCATGCGGGCAGCCCTGAACTCTGTCCACAAGATCCCCTCCGCCCTGGACGTCGGTCCAGGTCTCCAGCCACTCCTGGGCGACGGCGATGTCGGTCGTCATCGGGCAGAGCGTCCCCGGCGGTGTCGGCTCCTGCTCGGTGAACAGGTCCTCGAGGACGGCGCCGCGGTGGTCGTAGGGCTCAGTGATCACTTCCTGTCCGGCGGTCTGCAGGACGTCGAAGTCGATGAAGTGAGCGGGGAGCGTGGTCGCGCGCTGCTCGACGGTCCGCCCGCCGGCGAAGGCGCGGTGCTGCAGTGCCTCGAGGGGGGAGCCGTCCGTTGCGCCGGACGACGAGCTCACCCTCGAGAAGCACGCCGCCGGCGTAGCGGGACTCGCCGACGCTCCAGTCGATGGCCACAGGCACTCGGTGTTCTGGGGTGAGGCGACGATGGCGCGCTGGATACGGGCAGCGTGCTCGAGTGCCAGGCGCCAAGGATGCCGCGGTGACTCCTTCGAGCAGACCGTGATGTAGGCCTACCTCATCAAGTAGGCGTCAGGAGCAGTGTTCGGCCCGCCGGAATCCATCCGGCGGGCTGCTACCCTACGGGCCCACCGTCAGGTTCGTCACTGTTCGGAGATGTTCGTCCGTCTATCGCCTGTGGCGGAGAGGTGACTTGTCGCTTGCTGGACACGCGGAGGGTGCTGACCTGCACCCTCGATGACGTCACGCTGTCCCCCCATGAGACATGTGAACGACAGGTGGCGGCCAAGGGTCCACAGATCCCGGCCGCAGTATGTGGCGGCGGCTGCTCTCGCAGCGCTGTTGGCAGGTGTGACCGCCACGCCCGGTATGGCCCACGACGCCGACCGGACCGTCAATCAGACCGATGCGACGACTCAGGGCAAGGTTGCCGAAAAGTCCCGGTTCGCTCGGCAGCA
>NZ_JBEOXF010000112.1:0-10866 GCF_040296405.1 Streptomyces sp. NPDC002133
AGAAACAACCGTCCCACCCGGGACACCTTCTCCTGTCGTCGGTGCGGGCTCGCTGGCCCCGCCGACCACGTCGCCGGGGTCAACGTACGCAACCGGGCACGCTCGGCGTGGGTTCTCGTCAACGGACCCGTACCACAAAGGACCTGAACACCTCCTTTCGCTGGTAGATGCGACCCGTGACCGTCCCGTCGTAGGGGGCAGTCGGGAGCGCGACAAGGCGCAAACGACAGAGCCAACACGCTCGGTCGTTTACGGCCGAGAAGTTGACTGGGATTCCCCTTCAATGTGCGGGTTGTGCGATGTCGTGTCCGTCACCATGGCCGGGCGTGCTGCAATGCTGATGAAATTCCGATCAAGTGCGGGCGCGGAGGCTCGGGGTGGGCGGGAGATCTCCTCAGCAGCTTCGGATCGAGGTGCTCGGGCCGTTACGGGCCTGGCGGGGTGAAACAGCCCTGGCTGTGGGGCCTGTCAAGCGGCAGGCCGTGCTGGCCGCATTGCTGCTCCGTCAGGGGGCTGTGGTGAGCCATGAGCAACTGCTCGATGCGGTGTGGGGGCCGGTGCCGCCCGCAGGTGGTCGCAAGGTGCTGCCGACGCACATCAACTCGCTTCGCAGGGTGCTCGACGCGGAGGGCACCCAGCCGGCGGAGTCGCTGATCCGCAGTGGCAAGGGCTGGTACCGCTTCGTCGTCGAGGAGGTCCGGCTCGATACGGCAGACCTGGCCGAGCAGAGCGATGAGGCGATGCGCACGATGGCGTCCGGCGACCTGGCCTCCGCAGCGGACCAGTTGTCCGCAACGCTCGAACTGTTCCAAGGAGAGCCCCTGGCCAACCTGCCGGGACCTCTCGCGCAGGACGAGCGGCAGCGGTTGTGGGAGCGTCGACGAACGCTCCGGCTGGAGCGGCTCAAGTGCCTGGTTCCGCTGCGCCGGTTCGGCGACGCCCTCGACGACCTTGCCGGCCTGTCCGCGACCGACCGCTACGACGAGTCGCTTGGCATTGCGTATGCGGGCCCTGTACGGCTGCGAACGTCAGACGGAAGCACTGAACGCCTATGAAGACATGCGCGTACGGCTGCGTGACGAACTCGGGGTCGATCCCGGTGAGGAGCTCCGCCGGGTGTACGAAGCGGTGCTGCGCCAGGACGACGCCTACCTCCTCCGTCCGGCAGCTCCTCGCGCGCAATCGCTCTCCAAGCGCATTCTCCGCGATGATCCGGCAGCGTCCGTGCTGATCCGGCCAGGACCAGCGGGACAGTCCGCCCGTCCGCCTCGCGACAGCACTGCGCCCGCGCCCGCCGAACTGCCCCACAACACTGCGGGATTCGCCGGCCGTGCTGGCGAACTCGCCAGACTCCACGCGCTGCTTCCACCCGAGCAGGACCGGGGGCCGGCGAACACGGTGGTCATCTCCGCCATCGGGGGCGCGGCCGGTATCGGCAAGACCGCTCTGGCCGTGCACTGGGCACACCAGGTGCGCGACTGCTTCCCGGACGGCCAGTTATACGTCAACCTGCACGGGTTCGACCACGACCGGCAGCCCCTCGATCCCGGGGAGGCCCTTGAACTGCTCCTGCGCAGCCTGGGGCTCGCGGCATCGGAGATCCCCCCGAATCACGAGGCCCAAGGCCGCGTCTTCCGGACCCTGCTGTCGGGCCGGCGCATGCTCGTCCTGCTGGACAACGCGGCCTCGGCCGAGCAGGTACGTCCGCTGCTCCCGGGCAGCCCGAGCTGCTGTGTCGTCGTCACCAGCCGCAACCGGCTCGGCGACCTCGTCGCCCGCGACGGGGCCCACGCCCTGCCGCTGGACCTGCTCCAGCCGGATGAGGCCCGCACGCTGCTGAGCCGGACCCTGGGCGCGGACCGGGTCGCCGCCGACGAGCGTGCGGTCGACGAACTGATCCTGCTGTGCGGCGGCCTTCCACTGGCGCTGCGCGTGGCCGCCGCCCGGCTGGCGGGCGATCCGGGCCTGCGCCCGGCCGACCTGGTCACCGAGATGACCGAGGGCAACAAGCTGGAGGCGCTGGAGCCTGACGGCGACGACCGGTCCCCCTTGCGGGCGGCCTTTTCCGTGTCGTACCGGGTCCTGGCGCCTGCCGCGCGCCGGCTGTTCCGCCTGCTCGGCCTGCTTCCCGGACCGGAGTTCACCGCCGAGGCCGCCGCAGCCCTCCTGGATACACCGCTGCCGCAGGCCCGACGCCTGCTCAGTGCGTTGGCCGCCGCCCACCTGGTCGAACCTGTGACGGCGGGCCGGTACCGGTTCCACGATCTCCTTCGCGAATACGCGCAGGAGCGGGCGCAGGTGGAGGAATGCGCGGAGGATCGTGACGCCGCGTTGAGACGCGTCCTGATCTGGTATCTGAACGCCGCCCGCGCCGTCGCGGGGACCTGGCTCTTCCCGGAGCTGCCGCCCGCGCTCCGGGCCTACGACCAGCAGGGCATGCCGTCCGCTGCCGAGGCCAGCGAGTGGCTGGAGGCCGAGCGGGCCAATCTCCTCGCCGTCATCAACCATGCCGCCCGGCACGGTCCGCGCCCGGTCGCCTGGCACCTCACCTCCGTACTCTTGGGCCACTTCTGGCTCCACCTGCCTCGGGCGACCTGGCTGGCCACTGCGCAGACGGCACTGGACGCGGCCACGGCCGAGGGCGATCTGTATGGCCAGGCAGCCATGCAGAACACCCTTGGAGTGATCCGGTGGGACTGGGGGGCACGCCAGGCAGGCGATGGATCATCACGCACGCGCACTGGACATCAGCCGGGAGCTTGGTTGGGCGGTGTGCGAGGCAGCGGCTCTGGACGGCAGTGGTTGCGTGGAATGGAGCATGGCGCGCCTCGACAGCGCGCACGAACACATCACCGCCGGCCTGGGAATCGCCCGTGAAGTCGGGAATCGTCACGTCGAAGCGTTGGGGTTGCTCGGCCTCGGTATGGTCTGCCGAGATCTGGGCCGGCTGCGCGAGGCCGCCGCTCACCTCGAACTGGCCATCAGCCGCAGTGCGGTGCTCAGTTGGTGGGACGACGGCCCGGCTCTTCAGACTCTGGGTTGGGTGTACTGGGAACTCGGCCGTCTCGCCGACGGCCTCGACGTCCTCGGCCCCTGGGTGACCCCCGACGGGAGGCGCGGATACCGCAACGCCCGCGCCAGGATGGTCGGCGCCGTCGCGAGGATCAACATCGAGCTCGGCCGCCAGGACGAAGGGCTGGAGCAGGCCGAGCGTGCCTATGCCATGTTCAAGTACCCGGGCCGGCCCTGGATTCAGTCCAGCATCCTCAACACGCTCGCGGCTGCCCACCGGCATCTGGCCCATTTCGACCGATCCCTTGAGGCTGACACTCAAGCCCTCGCCCTGGCCCGGAAGGCGAGATTCAGACGAGCGGAGGCGGACAGCATTCTGGGGCTGTCCCTCACGCACCGGCAGCTGGGCCACCACGACGAGGCCCACCGTCATGCCGAGCAGGTACTCCGCCTGGCACGTGCGTACGGCTTCCGAGTGGTGGAGGGACAGGCCCTGACCGTCCTGTGCGGCACAGCGGAGTCCAAGTCGGCGTATGCCACAGCCGTCTCCCTCGGCCGGGAGGCACTGGCCATACACCGTGAGACCGGTCATCGACTAGGCGAAGCCCGCACCCTCGTGGCACTCGCCCGCGCCCTCCAGAAGACCGACAACGCTGCCGCTGAACCCATGAGGCAGCAGGCGTTGAACATCTTCTCGGCTGCGGGTGTACCGCCGAAGGGGTACAAAGACCTCGACTGGTGACGTTTGTACGTCGATGACCGGAAACCTTCAGAGAAGGGCGCGGCCCTTCTGAAGGAAAGGGCTGAACGAAGAGCAGCAGCGGCTGGCCAAGCTGGGCGTGATACCCGCCGAACGGCACGTTGCTGCCCGTTCGCGTCGCACAGCAAGCGGAGGAAGCAGCAAGGCCTCCGAGACCTTGCAGCGCGGCCTGACGGCTCTCCGGCAATACATCGAACGAGAGGGCAAAACCGTCGTCACAGACAGCGCGTCGAGAACCTCCCCGACGGCACATCCGTACGACTCGGCGTATCCCCAGCAACCGAAAAGAGCCGCCGCGACCGACTGAGTACAGACCAACTCACCGCACTCGGCAACCTCGGATACGACTGGGCCGCATAAGAGTACAAACAGGACGAGGGGCGGGTCGCGGGTGTGGTCAACGGCCCCACCCCTCATCGCCCTGGCTTTGTCGGTGTGTTACGGCTTTGGCTCAACTTCTACTTCTGAGGTGGCTGGTCTTCCGGCGAACGGCTGGACCACTGGCTTCGCGTCGGAGTCATGGACCAGTTCGGCAAGCTGGACGAGGAAGCCGTACGTCGCCATACGCCCCTGGATGCGAATGAAGTAGGACCGACTGGAGCACTTGAAGATCTCACGACGGCGCACCTTCCAGAGGCTGTGCTCGAACGTGTTCGCCGCCCGCACAAGAGCCGTCTCCGCCTCTTCGGTACTGCCTTCGAATTCCGCAACGGTACGCGCGTCACGATCTGTCTCTGCAACACCGTCGACGGGTACGGCCAGCACTATCCATCGGGGCATCCCGCGGTCAGTTCCTTTCGCCTTGGCGCCGCCCTCCTGCGACCCGCAAGGGGCCAGTGTGGCAGCCGAGAAGCCCCGCTGGACCGCCACCACAGAAGTTGGGTGCACCTGTTACTGAGAGCACCTCAATGCTTGCTTCGGCGGCTTGCTCATGCTTGAGATGTGCCGACGATCACGCGGGGGCAGGAGAGCTGTGCCATGATCGGCGGAGTTGGCCTATGGCCGTGACCACCGAACGCACCCGGGACATCCTGGAGATCTGGGCCGTCACCCTCGGTCGTGGGCCTCTCACCGATGTCCAACCCAGCGAAGCTGATCTGAGGCGTCGCGCTTCAGGGAAGTCAACCCTCGCGGCCCGCCTGGGCGCAATCACCGGGCTTCCTGATATCGAGCTGGACAAGCACTTCCGGCGCCCGGTCTCGAAGCGACACCTCCCCAGCACTGCCGAGCACTGTGTCGCACCCGCAGGGGGCCTGACGGTGACCGAGGTAAACGCCGTCGAAGGCCCCGATCGCGACCTTGGCGCGCCCGCGCTCCACCGGTGCGGCCACTACCGGCACTCCGTTTCCCGTCGGGCACCTCGAGGCTGAGGACCTCCATCGTCCCTCCCTCCTTCACCCTCGGAGCGGGCTGAGCGCGGGCCATTGTGCGCCTCGCACCGTTAGCCGTTCGGAAGGTGCGAGGAGGCCCGACCGTCCGCGTGTGAACCCTGCGTTAACCGCGCTTGCAGTGGCCGCACCGCTTCAGATCCACTCTCCGCAGAGGAATAGACCGCCAGAACCGAACATGGCCGCAGGTTGGAACTTGGAGGGCCACACGGCTTTCGTGACCGGTGGTGATCGAGGCATGGGCTTCGCCATCGCAGAGGCGCTGCTCGAGCGTGGCGCCAAGGTGGCGATCGCAGCCAGGGGCCAAGCGGCCGTCAAGGCTGCGGCCGATCGTCTCACCGCTGGATCCGGCGCAGGCGGACGTGCTCCCCATCGTCGCGGACGTCACCGACGCGGAGTCCGTCAACAGCGCGCCGGCAGAGGCGCACGCGCAGCAGCGCGGCGTCGACATCGTCGTGAACGACGCAGGGCCGCAGCTCACACCGCCCCCTGGACAAGGTCGACGAGAAGATCATCGCGTCGGCCTTCGACACGAAGCTGAACGAAGTGAGAGGACTCGGATCATGAATAGCGTGGACAACGTCTGGAGCGGCGGCGTAGAGCAAGAAGTGGTGGGTGCTACCACCGTCTTGACCATTCACAATGGCGAGCGGAACCTGCTGAACCCAGGCATCCTCACCGACATCCGCGCCCGCCTGCAGGAGTGTGACGACAATCCGGACATTCGTGCCGTCCTGCTCACCGGTGCAGGTGAGACCTTCTGCGGTGGTCTCGACGTCGCTGCCTTCAAAGCTGGTGCAGATCCAGCTCTGTTCGGCAAGACGTTGATAGAGACCCTCCGGGTCTTCCCTCGTCTGGGTCTGTCTGTCGCGGCTGCCGTCAACGGCGACGCGCTCGCCGCGGGCGCCTCGCTCGTCGCGGCCTGCGACTTCGCCGTCGCAGTGGACAGTGCGCGAATCGGCACGTTCGAGGTCAACGCCGGGAGGTGGCCGATGATCGCGCAGGTGCCCATCATTCATCGGCTTGGGCCGCGCCTGGCGATCGAGAACATCGGTTCCGGCGAGCCGTTCACCGCCGAGAGGGCCCGCGAGGTCGGTCTCGTGCAGGCCGTGGTTGAGGCCGGCCGAGCAGCTGTGGTCGCCCAGGAGTGGCTCGATAACGCACTGCGGGCGGCCAGCGCAGGTGCCCCTGGCCGTCGCTCCCTCTACGAGTTCGCATCGATGTCATACGACGACGCGCTCGACGCGTCGCTGCCACGTTTCATCGAGTTGTTCGACTGACTCTTCGGAGTGTCCCTCACTGTCGGACTCCTGTGGCGGCCCGCACAGCCGCCGTCGGCCCACCCCTCGGCCGTGGTGCGTGGAGCGCACCCTGTAGGGCCCGGAATCCCAGCTCAGACACGGGAGTACAAGTGACCAGCCAGTAGGCGGGGGGCGTCCACGCACCTTGACAGGCCCGGCCCTCATGGGTGCGAGGATGCGACTGTCTAGGTTCGTATCCGCTGCAGAGAGCAAGGCACCTTTCTGGTGGTCGAGACTTCAGGGTGGGACCGTCGGCTGTCCGTGATAGCTGACGGGAAGAGGCTGATCGGGCATGCCGGGACGGTGCTGCCGCGCCGGTGCGCGGACCGCACCAGGCTGAGATGCGCCGGCCGAGGTGCTGCCCCCGACCACGCCCGCCGCCGCTTCCTGCGGATCAAGCGGACCGGGCCCTGGGCGAAGGCGTTCACCACCTGCCGGCACCGGCTGCCCGCCGTCACCTGACGCCCAGACCACCCGCCCGTCAAGACAAGGAAAGGAGCAGACCTGCACGACCTCCGGGTGGCGTGGAACCCCGGCGCAGCCGCAGCGACACGCGAAGGCCCCGCCCGCGATCACGCGGAACAAACAGGGCGAACCGACGACCGGTCACGCACTCACGGCCGCTGAAGAATCCTGGTTAATACTCCAGCTGTAGTTCGTGATGATCAGTGGGGCAGAGTAGGGGCATGTCTACGTACGAGACGATGTCGTTCCACCTTGAGACCGAGCGGCTGATACTGCGGCCGTGGGCCGAGTCGGACGCCGCTGAGCTCCGTGCCCTCCACTCCGAACGCGGCAACGGGACACCCACGGTTGAGCACACCCGGACGCTCATCGCGAAGCAGCTCACCGCAACGGCGACAACGGGGATCGCCCTGCTGCCCATCCAGCGACGTGACGAAGGCGACTTCATCGGCTATTGCGGGTTGATCATCGGCCGCTCCACCGTAGAGGAGCCTGAAATCGCGTATGAGTTGTTCCAGCGCGCGCATGGGCGTGGCTACGCCACCGAGGCGGCCAGCGCGGTGCTCGAGGCCGCTATAGCGACCGGGCGGAAGCGGCTCTGGTCGACCGTCGGCACATGGAACACACCGTCGTTCCGTGTCCTTGAGAAGCTCGGGTTCGAGCGGGATCACGTTTCCACAGACGACAGCGGTGAAGTGGTATGGCTCACACGTTCGTTGCCGTGACGCGGGGTCGCGCCCCGGGACTTCATGCTCACGTGATCGAGTGCGCTCAGGCAGAGTAGGCGGCTTGGCGGCAGTGGTGGCTGGCTCGGGATCGGGCTTGGTGGCGGCGACGCCAGTGGGACCATCCGAGCCGGTGGGCCGTGTCGTGGATGCGTTGGGCAACGAGGGCGATGAACAGGCGGGCGATCTCGTTGCAGGTGAGCGGGATCAACGTGTCCGGGGCGGGGCGGCGGGTGTGTTCGTCGGCGCGGACGACGGCCAGGAAGGCGTGGGCCAGCATGGCTAGGGTGACCCAGCGGGTCCAGGAGGTGTAGCGGCGGACCTGGTGTTCGTCGAGGCCGGCCAGGCCCTTGCCGGCCTGGAACGTCTCCTCGATGCGCCATCTTGATCCCGCGACCCGCACCAGCGTCGTCAGCGGCACCGGCTGGGGCGAGTAGCAGCGGTAGTAGGCGAGTTCGCGAGTGGTGCGGCTGCGGCGGACCAGCAGGTAGCGGTGGCCAGCCCTGGGGTCGTGCAGTGCGATGTGGGCCCAGTCGTAGAAGCGTTGCCCCTTTGCGCCGGTCCCGGCGGACAGCTTCTGCCAGGCGCGCTTGGGGAGCTTCTTGACCAGGAAGTCTGCGCGGAACTTCCCTGCATGGGTGGTGACTTCGTGGGTGCGGGCCACCGCGAGGACGTAGCCGCTGCCGCGTTCCTCCAGGACGGTGCGCAGTCTCGGGTTGCCGCCGTAGACCTCATCGCCGGCCACCCATCGTGCACGGTGGCCAGCGTCCAGGAACCGGGCGATCATGCGGGCTGCCAGTTCCGGCTTCGTGGCGAACGCCGTGCCGGGCGCGAGCCCCGCCGCCTGGCAGCGGTCGGGCTGGTCGGTCCATGAGCGCGGGATGTAGAGCTCGCGGTCTACTGCTGCGTGTCCGCGCTGGCCCGTGTAGACCAGGTAGACGGCGACCTGGGAGTTCTCGATCCGGCCTGCGGTGCCGGTGTACTGCCGCTGGACGCCAACGGTGTGGCTGCCCTTCTTCACGTCTCCGGTCTCGTCCACGACGAGCACCGCCTGATCATCGTGCAAGTTCTCGACCACGTACTCGCGCAGGTCGTCGCGAACCGCGTCGGCGTCCCACTTGGCGCGTTTGAGCAGGTGCTGCATCCCGTCCGGATTCGCCTCGCCAGCCCACTCCGCAATCGTCCAGCAGTTCTTGCGCGGCAGGTCCGCGAGCAGCCCGAGTACCAACCGCCGGATCCGGCGCCGGGGTTCGACCCGCATGAACCGGCCCGCGATCCGGTCCATGAGGGCTTCGAACGCCTCCTGCCAGCGGGCAGAGTCTGCGCTGTGACCTGCGGCCACCACATGATCGTCTGTCTTCACACACCGATGATCAACGGTGGCCGCACCCATGTCTGCACCGGCCCTTACCAGCAAGATCACGATCTACAGCTGGAGTATTAACACCCTATTCGCGGTTGGTTAACGCCCTCACCGCGACGATGAGCCCCCTCCCAGGAGAACTGGAGGCACGACTATGAGGACCGGTACCGAGTACCTGGAATCACTGCGTGACGGGCGTAACGTCATCATTGACGGTGAGCGCATCGAGGATGTGACAAAGCATCCTCTGACCCGTGGCTACGCCGAGCAGGCCGCGCGCTTCTACGACCTGCATCACGAGCCTGAGAACCAGGCTTCTTTGACCTTCGTCGACGAGGACGGCACGCGACGCCCGATCGGCTGGTTGTATCCGCGAAACCAGAAGGACCTCGAACGACGGCGCGACTACGCCAACTCGGTGATCCGCAGCTTTGGCGGCGGCGCGTTCGCCCGCCTCCCCCAGAGCAACAACGGCAACTGGTACGCCCTCGTGGACGACACCGCCCCTTGGGCTGAACTGTCCAAGGACACGCCCGCGACCGTCGACCTCGCCCGCAACATCATCGCGGACTTCGAGGCCAACCGCGACGCGGACCTCTGGACGGTCCCCCTGCTCAACGACGTGCAGCGCGACCGCTCGGACCCCTCGGTGGCCGCACGCAACCCGATGCTCCGCGTCAAGGAGCGCAATGACGAAGGCATCGTGGTCGCCGGCTGGAAGGGGGTCTCCACCGCCGTCATATTCGCCGACACGATACTGCTCGGCAACATAGTGAAGCCCGGGACAGAACCGGAGCACATCATCTGGGCGGGCGTCCCAGTGAACCACCCAAACGTCACGCACGTGGGACGCCGTTCCAACGCCACGCCCGCGGAGTCCGGCTTCGAGCGGCCTCTGTCAAGCCTCGGCGACGAGCTCGACTCCATGGCGTACTTCGATGACGTCCTCATCCCGTGGGAGCACATCTACCACCTGGGCAACGTCGATCACTCCAGGTTGTACGCGCAGCGTACGTTCGATTTCGAGCACGCCGACACCCTGCACCACATGATCGTCAACGCGGAGCTCATGACCGGACTGGCGGTCCTCATCGCACAGTCAACCGGAACGGCTCAGCACCCGGTCGTGGGATCCGACCTCGCCGACCTCGTCCGCTTCCACGAGACGCTGCGCGCCTTCAGCATCGCTTCGGAGGCGACCGCGTTCGTGACGCCCAGGGGGCTGTGCAAGCCGAACAACATCTTCTACGACTTCGGCCGCGCGCACTACCTCGAGAACGTGGGCCGGCTGACGGAGAAGCTCGTGGAGATGTGCGGCCGCTCAGCGGTGTTGTCGCCGAGCGAGAAGGATTTCGAGGTTCCCGGGATCGGCACCAGGCTTCTGGAGATGTTCCACGGCACGACGATGAGCGCGCACGACAAGGTGCGGCTCTTCAAGTTCGTCCAGGACCGGTTCCTCAGCGACTGGGCCGGACGCTTCAGGTCGTTCGAGAGGTTCCAGGGCACGCCGTTGTTCCTCATCAAGCTGCTGACGATGCAGCGCATCTCGACCGACCCCGGCGGCTCCATCACCGAACTGGCCCGCGAGGCAATCGGTCTCGGCACCTCCGACGAGATGACCGCACGCGCCGTCGCCGAGCGGAAGGAGCTGTTCGGCTCGGTGACTCCCGTCGCCACCGAGCCCGCGCCCGCTCGGGCCGCCTCAGCCAACCAGGGCTTCTCGCTGGACGACAAGGATCAGCCCGACTACATCAAGACCCAGGACGCATGACCGCTGCCGGTGCCGGCACGCAGCTTCCCGGCCGTCCGCTGCAGCTCCGTCGGCGGACCGGTGACACGGGGCGGCCCTGCG
>NZ_JBEOXF010000113.1:0-9740 GCF_040296405.1 Streptomyces sp. NPDC002133
CCACGGCACCGCTTCCCTGGTTGCCGCCCTGGAGGTGACCAGCGGCGAAGTGCTGACCGAGGTGATCGCCCGCAACGACGCAGCGACCTTCACCGTGTTCCTGGACCAGCTGGACCGGACCATCGCCCCAGACAAGGAGATCCACGTCGTGCTCGACAACGGCTCCTCCCGCACCGCCAGGCACACCAAGGCATGGCTGGCCGCGCACCCGCGCTGGCACGTCCGCTGGACCCCACCGCACGCCTCCTGGCTCAACCAGGCCGAACTGTTCTTCTCCGCCCTGACCCGCCGGGTCCTGCGGCACGGTGTCGAGGTTCAGGGTCATCTGTCCAGATAGGTACACGGTCACGTGTGCAGGCGGCCGTACGCCACAGCGGAGGGGCCGCCCGATAGCCAGCCGCTTCTCACGGGTTGGGGGGCGCAGTCCAGAGTGGCCGCGCAGCGGCCATCGCGTTAGCGACGCCCGAAGGGCGCTCTTGACGGCGGTCACCGACCCGCACAATCAGCAGTCGGGCGGCCCCGGCCCGCCCACCAGGGTCACATGAGCTTGTACGCGGCTGGTCACGTGAGGTTGTACGCCGACAGCACGGCGACTTCGCCAGCCGCGACGACCTGATCGACAAGCTGGAGACCTACGTGATCAAGCACAACGAGACGGCCAAGCCCTACCGCTGGACCTACGAGGGCACCCCGCTCAAGGCAGCCTGATCAACACCCTCCACGAACTTCCGCGGAGCAGCACTAGACCCGGGTTTGCCTCGCAAAAAGGCGGGGAGCAGCGATGAGAGAGGGGGCGACCGCAGTGGGCGCCCCGTCACCGGAGGGCGTAATGATCATCCTCGGAGTCATTCTGCTCATCATCGGCCTCTTGGCCGGCATCGGTATCCTCTGGACCATCGGGATCATCTTGGTCGCGATCGGGATTCTGCTGTGGATTCTGGGAGCGGTAGGACACGCGGTCGGCGGACGACGGCACTACTGGTAGCCGCGGCACTCCGCCAGGGAATTCGGCTGAGCAGGTCGGCGACGCCCTCCTCGCACGGCACAGCGAACGTCAGTTGGCTCGGCCCTGCTCCGTCGCGCTGTGAACCGACCCACCGACATCCCCTCAGCTGACGGAAAGCTCCGGTCACGATGACGCCTCATGCTCCTGTTCGTCCCCTGCCCTCACGGGCGTCCGGCAGTGACTTCGCCAGACTGGCGAAGGAGATTGCCGACGCCGGGCTGATGCGCCGCCGCCCCGGCTACTACACGGCCCGCATTACCACGGTAGGCGTGCTCTACGCCGGCGGCTGGACCGCTTTCGTCCTCATCGGCTCCAGCTGGTGGTCACTGGCCATCGCTGCCTTCCTCGCCCTGGTTTTCGGCCAGGTCGCCCTCCTCGCCCACGACGTGGCCCACAGGCAGGTATTCCGGCTGCGCAAGGCCAGCGAGCGGTTCGGCCGGATCGCCGGGAATACGGGCATCGGAATGGGCTACGGCTGGTGGCAGGACAAACACACACGCCACCATGCCAATCCCAACCACGAAACCCTCGACCCTGACCTGGTCCCCGACCTGCTGGTCTGGTCGCAGCATCAGGCCCGCGCCGCCAGGGGACTTCCCCGGCTCATCGGCCGCTCCCAGGCTTTCCTCTTCTTCCCTCTCCTCACGCTGGAGGGCTTCAACCTGCATGTGATGGGTGTGAAGGCCCTGGCCAACCGCTCGCTGAAACACCGTGCTCAAGAAGGCACCCTGCTCTTTGCCCACTTCGCGCTTTTCCTCGCTGCGCTGTTCCTGGTGCTGCCGCCAGGTATGGCGATCGCCTTCCTCGCCGTTCACCAGGGCCTGTTCGGCCTCTACCTCGGCTCCATCTTCGCCCCCAACCACAAGGGCATGCCGATTCTGACCGGCAAGGACCGCCCCGACTTCCTCCGCCGCCAGGTCCTCACCTCACGCAACGTGCGCGGCGGCCGATTCACCGACATCGCCCTGGGCGGTCTCAACCACCAGATCGAGCACCACCTGTTCCCCAGTATGCCCACCCCCCAACTACGCGCCGCCCGCCCCATCGTCCGCCGCTTTTGCAAGGAACTAGGCATCCCCTACATCGAGACCGGCCTCATCGCCTCCTACCGACAGGCCCTCACGAGCCTCCACCAGGCAGGCCTCCCCATCCGCGACGCCCACCACCGCTCAGTCAGAGTTTCATCCGCGTCCTGAGCTCGCTACGCCTCCAACCAGCGGTGGCTGACCGACTGGAGAGGGCACCCCACAGCAGGTGGCCGACTCCCGCAGTAGCGAGATGTAGGACAGGAACGGCAGCCTGATATTCGGCGCCTGCGGACCGTTCCCCGGATGCGTCATGAGGCGTCGCCTACCGGGATCGCTCCTCCCCGTCGTCATCGGCTTCCTCGTCCTCCCATTCGTCTTCCTCGACGCCCCCTTCTTCTTCGTCCTCAGCGACGTCTTCGTCTTCTTCGTCCTCAGCCTCGCCGTTTTCGTCTTCCGTGGCTTCGTACTCGCCGTCATTCTCCGAGTCCTCGGCCTGTGCTGCCTCTTCCTCTTCCAGGGCTTCGTCGTGCGACATGACGACTTCGCCGTCTCGGATCTCGCCGCGCCAGCCTTCCGGCTCTTCCTCGGTGAGAGTGACGTACCGCTGGAAGTGCTTGAAGTCCAGGCGCATCCGGCGGCCCTGGGCCCGCCACAGATTTCCGGTCTTCTCGAAGAGCCCGGACGGGTAGTACTCCACGACCAGGACGATCCGCGTCAGCGTCGGAGCCAGTTCGTGGAAGCTGACCGCACCCTTGGTGCTGCCCTTTGCTCCTTCGGAGGTCCAAGCAATCCGGTCGTCCGGGATCTGCTCCTGAACAGTCGCTTTGAAGCTGCGGGAGGAGGGGCCCACCTTGACCTTCCAGTCGCTGGTCATCTCGTCGCTCATCGAGACGCTGCGAACGCCCTTGGTGAAGCTGCTGAACTTCTCGTACTGGGTCCAGTAGTCGTAGGCCGTGCGAAGGGGTACGCCGACGTCGAGGACCTCGATGATGTTCATGCTCTTGCTACTGCCGGACTTGCGCTTGCCCCCGCCGAACAATCCCTTGGCCTTGTCCACGACACTGTCCTTGAGGCCTTTGGCCTTCTCGGACAAGAATGCCTTCACGGGGGACTCACCCCCGAGGATGCGCGAGCCGATTTTGAGCAGTGACCCGCCGTTGTCGGCGACATCGGTGAGCTGCCCCGTGAGGTCCGTGAGCTTGTCGCTGGCTTTCTCCGCGAGCCGTTCCACCTGTGAACCGACGAAACCCGACAGCGCCTCACCCAGTCCGCCCGCCCCCGATCCCTGCGTCTCCGGCTGCTTCGTGTCCTTCCCGGCCATGGCGGGCTACCTCCGGCGATCGGCGCGCTTGGATGTCTTCTTCGCCGCCCGCCCTGAAGACGCCGCCTTCTTTGCGGGGGCCTGCTTCCTGGTGGCGGACTTCTTGGCCGGGGCTGCTTTCTTCGCGGCCGGCTTCGTCGCAGAGGTCTTCTTCCTCGCCGCTGCCCCGGAAGAACTCCGGGCAGCGGGGGCCCTCTCACGCCTTGACGCGGTACCCCTCTCGGGCCGAGCCGGCTTCTGGGAGCTTCTCCGGCGCTGCGGGCGCTCGGGTTCAGGCTCCTCCTCCTCTTCCTCTTCCGGCTCTTCCTCCTCCTCTTCCGGCTCTTCCTCCTCCTCCTCTTCCTCGTACTCCTCCTCGGGCTCTTCCTCTTCTTCCTTCTTGCCGAGGCCTGCCGTACGGTCACGGAGCGTGTCCGCGAGCGTCCCCATGCCGCGAGTGGCAGCAGCCGTCACTGCCTTGCGGCCGGCGTCGAGGAACTCCCCCTTCAGCTGGTCCTGCAGTTCGGCGACCTGCGGGATCTCCCCGAGCTTGCGCATTCCCTCGGCAGCGAGCTGGCGCGGCTCGAGACCGAACCGTCTGCCTGCCAGATACGTCCCCACACTCAGGGCGAGCTTGCCCTTCTTCGTACGGCCGAGCACGTAACCGCCGGCTATGGCCGCGGCGAGAGCCATCTTGGTCTGATCGTCCATGCGCACGTCACCTTCATCGTTCCCTTACGGGCCCGCCTGTGCCGCGCCAGCTGCTGTTGTCTGGTCTCTGCTTCTACGGCGGCCACAGCAGCCGATTCTTGGAGCGCAACGAAGGTGGAACCTAGCCCTGCTCCCTTCGGGCGAAGCCGGCTATCTACAGCTCGGCGATTCCGGCCACGACGGGGGGCGCCTCGGCACGAGAGCCATCACTCAAGTGCCGGTCCTGTAATTACCAGTTTCGCCTGAATCGTGTCGGTCGCATCTGGAGAAGCTCTGCCTCCTGCTGCGGAGGCGGGCCGTTGCCGGTCGCTGGACGTCAGCACCGACCGCTGTGGCGGACCTATGAGCGGCAGACACTAGACCCGGTGGACGAACGCCGGCGTTCGGTCCGCTCGGGCTTGTTTCGCCGTCCCGCCCGTTCTGTTCCAACTCGCCGCCCCCTTTTGCCGGGCCTGTTCCTGCTCGGCGTCGGCCTCCTTGAGAGCCTCCAGGACGTCCGTGCCGACGAGCATCCCGGCAGCGTAGTGGTGCGCACGGACCGTCGTGGAGTCCACGCTGAGGGATAAGTCCGTCTTGCCCTGGCGGGCGGCTTCGGCGATCAGGCCCTCCAGCAGAGCAGTGAAGACGCCGGCGTTCTGCCAGACCCGGAAGCGTCCGTAGACGGTTGGCCACGGCCCGAACTCGCCGGGCATCTCCCGCCACTGCGCGCCTGTCCTGAACCGCCAGATCACGCCCTCGAACTGGTCCCGCAGCCGCTCTGGGTACGGGCCATACTCGCCTATCGGCAGGAACGGCTCTATCAACTGCCACTGCTCGTCGGTGAGTTGCCTGCGCGTCACGATCGTCTTCCTACCGGATCCGCCTTCAGGCGGATCCGGACCGGCGAGATTGATCACGACATCACACAGGCCCTAGTACTCCAGCCGTATTTCGGTATCTGGGCTGGTCAGCGGCCTGGCGGCGGGGAGTTTAGCCGGGGCGTCACAGGCGCGCGAGGGCTTTGGCTGGCATTTCCTTCGGACGAGGGTCCTGTCGCATGTCCGTGGGCGTGTCCGAGTAGTTCTTCAGCGTGATCGATGAGGCTCCGGCATGTGTGTGGGATCGGGAACTTGAGGAACTCTTCTTGCGGGTCGGTGCCCGCTTCGCCCGTGTCGAGCCCCGGCGGCGGATGCGGGACTACGTGCGTGGCCTGCTCGGCCCGGTGGGCCGCAAGAACGGCTGGCAGCTGGCCGAGTACGCAGGTCACGCGACCCCGGACGGACTGCAGCATCTCCTGGCGAGGAGCTGCTGGGACGCCGACTCTGTTCGTGACGATCTCCAGCAGTACGTTGCCGACCAACTCGGCGAGGACGGCGGGGTATTGATTCTTGACGACACCGGTTTCGTCAAGAAGGGCGTGACCTCCGCCGGGGTGCAGCGCCAGTACTCCGGCACTGCCGGCCGCACCGAGAACTGTCAGATCGGCGGTGCGACGCGAGGTCGCACGCTGTGAGTGGTTACGTAGGGAGGAGGTCGGCATGACGCCGATGACGTAACCCGGGCCAGTGTCCAAGGCCCGTCCCCTCCCCGACGTGCGTCGCTGGTAACGGCGGGGTGCGAAGCTCGGGGAAGAAGCCCAAGAGCCCCCGTTCCATCCGGGGACCACAGGCAAGGGGAAGACCGGACGGGTGAAGCTCACTGAACCCTCAACGATGCTCCGTGATGGCAAACCTCGCAGATGGGAAGCAAGAGCGGGGTGCAGGACTGGCCGCTGAGAAGCGGCAGGTGCCGGTCGAAGACACCGAGTCGACCGGGAGGACACCACCGTCCCGGGGTAATGAGGGCGCCCACCCCGGTCGCATCTCACGCGTGCGGAACGCGACAACCCCGTTGGGGTCCAGACCTGTTGGTCTGGTCAGCCAACCGCAAGGAAGGCCCAGCTCCCCAGCGGGTGCAGGACGGCCCAAGAAGCCAACGCCGGCCGCCGAAAGGCAGCAGGAAACCGGGACAGCACCGGCACCTCCGCCGAGTCCCGCATAACTGGCCGGATACGGGCGGATGCCCGGACCCGAAAGGGTGCTGACGTGGGCCGGGTGAGCCTGTGAAGAACGCTGTCGAGCAAGAAACCAGAACCGAAGGGCAAGTTGGACACCGTGACGGTCATACCCGCTGCCGACCAGGCCGCGACCAGCACCGCTCCGGTGAACGGACCGGAGGACACTCCGCTCGACTGGGACGCCATCGACTGGCTGGCCCAGGAGGAGACAGTACGGCGATTGCGGCAGAGAATCTTCACGGCATCGCAGGCAGGGGACCTCAGAAGGGTCCGCAACTTGCAGAAACTGATGCTCCGCTCCCGAGCCAACACGCTGGTCAGCGTGCGACGGGTGACGGAGATCAACGCAGGACGCAAGACGGCCGGGATCGACGGTCAGGTCGTCCTGACCGCCTCGGGCAAGACGGAACTGGCCCACTGGGTCCAGTACCGGGCGAGCCCGTGCACGGCCCGGCCCGTCAAGCGGGTGTATATCCCCAAGCCAGGCGGCAAGAGACGCCCGCTCGGCATTCCGACGGTCATCGCATAGGGCCGTATCGTCCAGGCAGTCCTTGGGTTCGTTGACGGTGACCCACCCGTTCCATGTGCTGGCCGGCCAGCAGTTGGACATTCTGTTCGTCAAGCGTCGTGGCGGCGCTCTGGTGTTCGTTTGCGCGACCGGTACGGACGGGAGTGTGACGCTGCCGCAGGAGTGGACGGATCGCGGCCCGGTGCCGGCTGCGGACCGGCTCGCGGTTGACGGGCTGTGTGCTGCGCGTGCGCTGGTGGACGCCCTCGTGAGCCGTGGTGCCGGTGAGGACGGGGGCGGATCCTGATGACACCACTGCAGTGTCGTGCACCAGCCCCGGCGTGGGCGGAAGCGAGGAACCGTGCCGGGAGCGAGCCGCGAGACGGTGATGGTGCTGGCCAACATGGTCGAGTCCGTGCTGGGAGGCGGCCGTGAACGGAGAGTCGAAGATCACCGCGTCCCACCGTGCGCGGACGGCTGCGGTTTACCTGCGGCAGTCGACGCTGGTGCAGGTGAGGGACAACACCGAGTCCACGGCCCGGCAATACGCGCTGGCGGAGACCGCCGTCCGGATGGGCTGGGCCCGGGAGGACGTGCTGGTCATCGACGCCGATCTGGGGGTGTCGGGGAAGTTCGGAGCCGACCGCGAGGGGTTCCGGGATCTGGTGGCCAAGGTCTGCCTGGGCGAGGTTGGGGCGATCTTCGGCCTCGAGGTGTCCCGCCTGGCGCGTTCCTCGGCGGACTTCACCCGGCTGCTGGAGCTGGCGCGGCTGACCGACGCCCTGCTGGTGGACGGCGACGGGGTCTACGACCTGGCGGACATCAACGACCGCCTGCTGCTGGGGCTCAAAGGGTCGATGAGCGAGGCCGAGCTGCACATCCTCTCGGGCCGGTTGCAGGGCGCGAAGCGGGCCGCGGCCGAGCGGGGCGAACTGCGGTTCCCGCTGCCGGTGGGCTACGTCTACGACGACGAGGGCGAGTGCGTGATCGACCCGGACGCGGAGGTCCAGGCCGCGATCCGGGACGTCTTCGCGGCCTTCGCCGCGGGCGGCTCCGCCTACGCGGTGGTCTCCGCGTTCGTCGGACGCCGCTTCCCGCTCCGCGCTTACGGAGGAGTGTGGGCAGGGCAGTTGCGGTGGGGCAACCTCACCCACGCGAGGGCGCTGGGCGTGCTGGGCAACCCCTGCTACGCGGGCACCTACGTCTACGGCCGGTACGCGACCCGGCGGCGGGTCGAGCCGGACGGCACGATCCGCACCGGAGTACGCCTCCTTCCCCGTAATCAGTGGCCCATCGTGCTGCACGACCACCACGAGGGCTACCTCACCTGGGCCGAGTTCGTCGACATCGAGGCGAGGCTGAAGGCCAACTGCACACACGACGGCGCCCGGCCGCCGCGAGAGGGCCTGGCCCTGTGTCAGGGGATCATCGCCTGCGGTTCCTGCGGACGGCCGATGACCACCCGCTACCACCGCGGCGGCAGGGCCGCCTACGAGTGCTCCGCCTCCCGGGCGGACCATCAGGCCACCGCGACCTGCCGGTCAATCACCGCCGGCACCGTCGATGACGCGGTCGTCTCCCGGCTGCTGGCCGCGCTCACCCCCGAGCAGATCACTCTCGCGCTGGCCGCCGCGGACGAGGTCACCGCCCGCCACACCCACTCCCACCGGGCCGCCGAGCTCGCGGTGGAGCGAGCCCGCTACGACGCGGACCGCGCGGAGCGTGCCTTCACCGCGGTCGAACCGGAGAACCGGCTGGTCGCCCGCACGCTGGAAGCCCGCTGGGAGGCCAGGCTGACAGCCCTGGCCGAGGCCGAGACCGCCCTGACCGCCGCCCGGGAAACGCGGCCGCCACTGCCCGACCGGGCCGGCCTGCAGGCCTTGGCCGCCGACCTCCCCCGTCTCTGGGACGCACCAGAAACCCAGGACAAGGACCGAAAACGCCTGCTCAGGACGCTGATCGCGGATGTGACTCTGCTGCCCGAGCTCGACCGGACCCGGGCCAGGATCGGCATCCGCTGGCACACCGGTGCCACCGACGAGGCCACCCTGGACCGACACGACGCCCCGCGCACCCCGACCGCCGCCGTCGAGCTGATCACCCGGCTCGGCCCGCTGCTGACCGACGACGCCCTGGTCGTCGAACTCGCCGCGGCCGGCCTGCACACCGGCAAGGGACGCCCGTTCGACGTCAAGGCCGTGCGCTGGGCCCGTCATGCCTACAAAATCCGGGCCCCCCGCACGGTCCCGCTCCGCGAGGGCGAGATCACTGTCGAGGAGGTCGCCCGGATCCTGCAGGTCACGGCAGGGGCCGTCTACTACTGGATCACACACGGCCGGCTACCCGCACGCAAGGACCACAGCGGACGCTGGTGCGTGCCCTGGGACCAGACCATTGAGGCCGACTGCCGCGACCGGATCGCCCGGTCAGGACACCTCAACCCCACCGGTCCAGGCGCCCGCCCGCTCCCAGGGCAGACAGACAGCGAAATCAGCGTCCAGGAGGCAGCCGCGCGACTGGCCGTCCCCGCTGACACCGTCTACTACTGGATCCGCACCCGGCGTCTCGGTGCCCACCGCACCGAGACGGGCCGCGTCAGCATCCCATGGAACGACGAGGTCGAAGCCGCATGCCACCAACTCACCACCCGAACCAAGAACTTCCCACCCACAACCCGAACCACCACAGCAGGAGGGGCAGTATGAAGCCACCACGCCCGTGATCTTGGACCGGGTCGAGCAAGCCCGGGTCTCCCAGGCACTGGAACCGGAGTGGGAAGCGCGGTTCGAGCCGAAGTCGTATGGCTTCCGGCCCGGCCGCAGCTGTCAGGACGCGATCGCGGCGATCTACTGGACGGCCAAAGGCAGCAAAGCCCGCCGCCGGTGGGTCCTGGACGCAGACCTGGCAGCGGCGTTCGACCGAATCGACCACGACCACCTTCTCCAGCAGCTCGGCACATTCCCCGCGCGGGAAAAGGTCGGGCAGTGGCTGCGAGCGGGTGTGGTCGAGGAAGGCCGGTTCACGCCGACCGAGGAGGGAACTCCTCAAGGCGGCGTGATCACGCCTCCAACGCAATGGATAACCGGTGCGCATGTCGCCCTCGGCGTCGGATTCTGGTGACTGACCGTGGTCGGCGGGGGTGTGCTCGCGGA
>NZ_JBEOXF010000114.1:0-9561 GCF_040296405.1 Streptomyces sp. NPDC002133
TCGCCGCCACCCGCGCCCTCGAGACCGCAGGCACCACCACATTCCTCGAACTCGGCCCCGACACCGTACTGAGCGCCCTCATCGCCGACTCGGTCGCGGATCCGGACACCGTGGCCGCCGTGCCCCTGCTCCGCGCGGACCGCCCCGAGGCACGGACCGCCGTCACCGCGGCGGCGTCGGTCTTCGTGCGGGGCGTCGCGGTGGACTGGTCCGCGCTGTACGCGGACTCCGGAGCCCGCCGCGTATCCCTCCCCACATACGCCTTCCAGCGCCGGCGTCACTGGCTCGACACCACCACCACCGCCCGCAAGACCGCCGCACCGGCTCCGATGGCCACGGATGCTCCCTCGGCCACCGCGGCCCCGACGGCTGCTCCGCAGGCTCCGCGCGGCGCACTGGGTGAGCGGCTGGCGGGCCTGTCCCCCGCCGAACGCCGACGGGCCGTGCAGACGCTGGTGGATGAGCACACCTCCGCGGTTCTGGAGTACGGGCCCGGCGAGCGGGTCGAGCGGCGTACGCCGTTCCAGAAGCTGGGCTTCAGTTCGCTGATGAGCACGGAGCTGCGGGCGTCGCTGACCGCCGCCACCGGGCTGCGTCTGCCCAGCGGGCTGCTCTTCGACCATCCGACCCCGCAGGCACTCGGCGCGTTCCTGGAGGCGGAGCTGCTGGGTGCGCTGCCGGACGCGGTCGGCGAGTCGGCCGCCGGGGTCATGCCCGAGGATGCCTCCGGCGACCCGATCGCGATCGTGGGCATGGCCTGCCGCTATCCGGGAGGAGTGTCCTCGCCCGAGGACCTGTGGCGGCTGGTGGCCGGGGGCGGCGACGCCATCTCCGCGTTTCCCGTCGACCGGGGCTGGGACGAGGCCCTGTACGACCCCGACCCGGGCAGGCAGGGCAAGAGCTCCGTACGGCACGGCGGATTCCTTCATGACGCGGGCGAGTTCGACGCCGCCTTCTTCGGTATCTCGCCCCGCGAGGCGCTGGCCATGGACCCGCAGCAGCGGCTGCTCCTCGAGACCGCTTGGGAGGCCGTCGAGCGGGCCGGTGTCGATCCACGCTCGCTGCACGGCAGCCGTACGGGTGTCTTCGTCGGCGCGACCGCGCTGGAGTACGGCCCGCGGATGAGCGACGCTCCAGAGAGCGTGCAGGGCCATGTCCTCACCGGTGGTACGGCCAGCGTCATGTCCGGCCGGATCGCCTACCAGCTCGGGCTGATCGGCCCCGCTGTGACGATCGACACCGCATGCTCGTCCTCACTCGTCGCCCTCCACATGGCGGTCCGATCACTGCGGCAGGGCGAGACGAACCTGGCGCTGGTGGGCGGCGCGACCGTGATGTCGTCGCCCGGCATGTTCGTCGAGTTCTCGCGGCAGCGCGGACTCTCCCCGGACGGCCGTTGCAAGTCCTTCGCGGCGGCCGCGGACGGTACGGGCTGGGCCGAAGGTGTCGGAGTGCTGCTCGTCGAGCGGCTCTCGGACGCCAGACGCCACGGGCACCGGGTCCTCGCCGTCGTACGGGGCTCGGCGGTCAACCAGGACGGCGCGTCCAACGGCCTGACCGCCCCCAACGGCCCCTCCCAGCAGCGCGTCGTCCGCCAGGCGCTCGCCGACTCGGGGCTCGCCCCCTCCGACGTGGACGCCGTCGAGGCGCACGGCACGGGCACGAAGCTCGGTGACCCGATCGAGGCCGAGGCGCTCATGGCCACGTACGGCAGCGGCCGGGACGGTCTGGAGCCGGTCTATCTCGGCTCGCTGAAGTCCAACATCGGGCACGCACAGGCCGCCGCGGGCGTGGGCGGCGTCATCAAGATGGTCGAGGCCATGCGTCACGGCGTTCTGCCCAGGACCCTGCACGTCGACGAGCCGTCGCCGCGCGTGGACTGGTCGCAGGGCGCGATGGAGTTGCTCACCGAGAACCGGGCCTGGCCCGAGACGGGCCGGCCGCGCCGCGCCGGCGTCTCGTCCTTCGGCATCAGCGGGACGAACGCCCATGTCGTCGTCGAGCAGGCGCCGGAGGCCGAGCCGACGCCCGGGACGGATGCCCAGCCGACACCCGCGACGGGGACCGAAGGCGTGGCCGGGAAGGGAGCAGAGGGCCAGGCCGGGAAGGGGACCGAGGTCGCGTCCGGGGCCGATCGATCGCGGCCGTCCGCCGTCCCGGTTCCCGGAATCCCCGCGCCGTGGCTGCTGTCCGCGCGCGACGCGGACGCCCTGCGGGCGCAGGCTGTCCGGCTCCGCGAGCACCTCACCGACGCCGGTACAGCCTCCGGCACCGCTGACGCCGTCGGCGACGACGACGGCGCCGCTCACCTCGCTGACGTCGGTCTGTCGCTGGCTGTCACCCGCACCGCCTTCGAGGAACGGGCAGTTGTGCTCGCCGAAGACCTGGACGGCTATCTGGCGGGGCTGGACGCCGTCGCCGAAGGAGCCGAAGCGGCGGGCGTGGTGCTCGGCACAGCGAAGGACGACACCCGCACAGCGTTTCTCTTCACCGGTCAGGGCGCCCAGCGCCTCGGCATGGGGCGAGAGCTGTACGCCACCTCGCCGGTCTTCGCCGAGGCCCTCGATGCCGCCTTCGCCGAGCTGGACCAGTGGCTGGAACGCCCGCTGCGGGACGTGGTGTTCGCCGAAGGGGCCGCCGAGGCGGGCTCCGCGGATGCGGACCTGCTGCACGAGACGACGTACACCCAGCCCGCGCTGTTCGCGGTCGAGGTGGCCCTCTTCCGGCTGCTCGAGCACCACGGCGTGACGCCTGATCTGGTCGCCGGACACTCGGTCGGCGAACTCGCCGCCGCCCATGTCTCCGGCGTCCTCACCCTCGCCGACGCCGCGAAGCTCGTCGCCGCCCGCGGCCGACTGATGCAGGCCGCCCGCCCCGGCGGGGCGATGATCGCAATCGAGGCCGAGGAGGACGAGGTCACGGCGTCCCTGGCGGGGCACGAGGCGGAGGTCTCGCTGGCAGCCGTCAACGGCCCCGCCTCCGTGGTCGTGTCCGGCGACGCGACCGTCGCCGGACGGATCGCCGACGAGTGGCGTGAGCGGGGCCGCAGGGTCCGCCGACTGCAGGTGAGCCATGCCTTCCACTCACCGCACATGGACGCGATCCTGGCCGAATTCCGCGAGGTGGCCGCCGGTCTGGACTTCCGGCCGCCCGCGATCCCCCTCGTGTCGACGGTGACCGGGGCGCTCGCCACGGCCGCCGAGCTGACCTCGCCCGACTACTGGGTGCGGCAGATCCGCGAGGCCGTGCGCTTCCTGGATGCCACCCACGAGCTGGCGCGGCAGGGCGCCACCGTCTTTGTCGAGGTGGGCCCCGACGCCGTGCTGACCGCGCTGGTCCGGGACGCCCTCGCCGGCCGAGCCGGCACGGCCGTCCCGCTGCTGCGCGCCGGCCGCGCCGAGCCGTGGACGGTCGCGGCGGGCATCGCATCCGCCTACGCGGCGGGGGCGCGCCTGGACGCGGGGACGTTCTTCCCGGGGGCTGCGCTCGTCGGGCTGCCGACGTACGCCTTCCGGCGTGAGCACTTCTGGCTGGCGCCTTCGTCGGCCGCCGATGTGCGCAGCCTGGGTCCGGACGCGTCGGAGCACCCGCTGCTGACGACCGCCGTCGACCTCGCGGACCGCCAGGAGGCGCTGCTCACCAGCCGTATCTCGCTCGGCACCCACCCGTGGCTGGCGGATCACGCCATCGGCACCACCGTGCTGGTGCCCGCCACCGCATTCCTGGAGCTGGCCGTCGCGGCGGGCGACCACGTGGGCGCGCCGCGCGTGGCCGAGCTGACGCTGGAGGCGCCGCTGCCACTCACGGTGGGCGATGCGGTACGGCTCCAGGTGACCGTCGGTGCCCCTGATCCCTCGGGTGGCCGGACGTTCGCGATCCATGCACGGCCGGACAGCGGCGACACAGCCGCGTGGACACGGCACGCCGGTGGTGTGCTGGTCGGGGCGGCGGGCGGGGTCACGACCGACGAGCCGGCTGCCCAGTGGCCGCCCGCCGATGCCGTGGCCGAGCCGCTGGACGACGTGTACGAGCGGCTCGCCGGATTCGGGTACGCGTACGGCGCGGCGTTCCAGGGCCTGCGGGCCGTGTGGCGGCAGGGCGCGGATGTGTACGCCGAGGTGGGGCTGCCGGCCGAACTGCACGAGAGTGCGGCGGGCTTCGGGGTGCACCCCGCGCTGCTCGACGCCGTGCTGCACCCGTTGGTGCTGGACGCGGCGACGGTCGGGGAGGACAGGGCGGCCGGGGAGACGGACAAGAACGGCGAGGCCGTCGAGGACAGCGACCGGATGATCCGGTTGCCGTTCGCCTGGAGCGGTGTCGAGCTGCACGCGACGGGTGCCACGCAGCTGCGCGCACGCATCACACCGACCGGGACCGACACGGTCGCGCTCACGCTCACCGACGCCTCGGGCGCGTCCGTCGCGACGGTCGAGTCGCTGACACTGCGCCCGGTGGAGAAGCGGCGGATCGCGGAGGCGGCGGCGCCTGTCGTCGGCGACGACGACTCGCTGTACGTGCCGGAGTGGCCGGCGATCGCCACACCGGAGACGGTCGAGCCGGCCGAACTGACCTGGGCGGAGCTGACATCGGACCTGTCCGGCCCGGACAGCGCCGTCGACGTCGTCGTCGTACGCAGGGAAGTGCTCCAGGACGGTGCCGCCGACGTCGCCGGTGCCGAAGGTGCCGAGTCCGACGGACCGCGTGAGACGGCCGGGCGGGCGCTACGCCTCATCCAGGAGTGGCTGGCTCAGGAACGGTTCGCCGATTCGCGGCTGGTATTCGTCACGCGTGGCGCGGTCGCGGCGCTACCCGGCGAGGACGTCACGGATCTGTCCGCCGCCGCCCTGTGGGGCCTGGTCCGTTCCGTGCAGTCCGAGCACCCGGGCCGTCTGGTCCTGGTCGACATGGGTGTCGCAGACGAGACGGATGTCGCGGACGACGCGGACGACGCGACCGCCGCGCTGCTTGCCGCCGCCGTGACCACCGATGAGCCTCAACTTGCCGTCCGCAACGGTCGGTTGCACGCGCTCAGGCTCGCCCGCGCACCCCGCACACCCCGCGCGGCAGGAGCCACACCGCCCGTCACACCGCTCGAACTCGACCCGGACGGCACCGTGCTCGTCACCGGCGGCACCGGCGGGCTCGGCGCGCTCTTCGCCCGTCACCTGGTCACCGGCCACGGCGTACGGCACCTGCTGCTGACCAGCCGGCGTGGACCGGCGGCCCCCGGTGCCGACGACCTCGTCGCGGAACTCACCGCGCTGGGCGCCGAGGTGACCGTACTGGCCGCCGACATGGCCGAGCGGGCGGAGGTGAGCCGCCTGCTGGCGGAGGTGCCCGAGGCGCATCCGCTGACGGCGGTCGTGCACGCGGCCGGTGTCCTGGCGGACGCAACCGTGCAGACGCTGACCCAGGAACAGCTCGACACCGTGCTGCGGCCCAAGGCCGACGCCGCGTGGCATCTGCACGAGCTGACCCGGGATCTCGGCCTGCGGGCGTTCGTCCTCTTCTCGTCCGTGTCCGGCCTCACCGGCACGGCCGGCCAGGCCAACTACGCCGCGGCCAACGCCTACCTCGACGCGCTCGCCCAGCACCGCAGGGCGAGCGGGCTGCCCGCCACCTCGCTGGCCTGGGGACTCTGGGACAACTCTCGGGGCATGGGCGCCACCCTGACCGACGCCGACCTCGCCCGGTGGGAGCGGGCGGGCACGGTCCCGCTCACCCCGGAGCAGGGCCTCGCGCTGTTCGACGCGGCGCTGGGCCGCGAGGAGCCGCTGCTGGTGCCCGTGGCGCTGAACCTGGCGGCACTCCGGAGCGGCGGCCCCGAGCTGCCGCCGGCGCTGTACCGGGGGCTCGTACGGACACCGCCGCGGCGCGCCGCCCGGCCGGGTGCGGCCGCCCGTGCCGACGCCGATGCGGGTACGGAGTGGGTGCGCCGGCTCGCGGACCTTCCGGAGAGGAAGCGGGGGGACGCCGCGCTGGACCTGGTCCGTGGCGCGGTGGCCGCCGTCCTCGGCCACACGGGCGCGGGCGCCGTCGATCCGGAGCGGGCTTTCAACCTGCTCGGGCTCGACTCGATGGCCGGTGTGGAGCTGCGCAACCGGCTGACCTCCGCCACGGGTCTGCGCCTGCCCGCCACGGCGGTCTTCGACCACCCGACACCGGCCGCCCTGGCGACGTTCCTGCTGTCACTCGCGCAGGAGGCCGACGCACCGGCGCAGTCCGCCGCCCATGCACGGTCCCGGAACCTGACCCGGCCCCGGACCCAGGCCGGGATCGCAGCGGACGAACCGATCGCGATCGTCGGCATGGCCTGCCGCTATCCCGGCGGGGTGTCCTCGCCGGATGACCTGTGGCGACTGGTCGCCGACGGTGTCGACGCGGTCAGCGCGTTCCCGGACAACCGGGGCTGGGACCTGGAGCGCCTCTACGACCCGGACCCGGACCACGTCGGGACCTCGTACACCCGCGAAGGCGGCTTCCTGCACGACGCGGACCTCTTCGACCGGGAGTTCTTCGGCATATCACCGCGCGAGGCCGCCGCCACCGACCCCCAGCAGCGGCTGCTCCTCGAGACCGCGTGGGAGACCTTCGAGAGCGCCGGTCTGGACCCGGCGCTGCTGCGGGGGACGAACACCGGTGTGTTCACCGGGGCGATGTACGACGACTATGCCTCGCGGCTGGCCAGTACTCCGGAGGAATTCGAGGGCTTCCTGCTCGCGGGCAACCTCTCGAGCGTCCTGTCGGGCCGCCTGTCCTACACGTACGGTCTGGAGGGTCCGGCGGTCACGGTCGACACGGCCTGCTCGTCGTCGCTCGTCGCGCTGCACCTTGCGGCGAACGCACTGCGGTCGGGCGAGTGCGACATGGCCCTGGCCGGCGGTGTCACGGTGATGTCCGGCCCGCACACCTTCATCGAGTTCTCGCGGCAACGGGGCCTGTCCCCGGACGGCCGGTGCAAGTCGTTCTCGGAGGACGCGGACGGCACGGGCTGGAGCGAGGGCGTCGGCCTGCTGCTCGTCGAGCGGCTGTCCGACGCACGGCGCAACGGCCACCGCATCCTCGCGGTCGTACGGGGCTCGGCGGTCAACCAGGACGGCGCGTCCAACGGCCTCACCGCCCCCAACGGCCCCTCCCAGGAACGCGTCATCCGCCAAGCCCTGACCAACGCCCGCCTGACACCCGCAGATGTGGACGCAGTCGAAGCACACGGCACCGGCACGAAGCTGGGCGACCCCATCGAGGCCCAGGCCCTACTGGCGACGTACGGCCAGGACCGACCCACCGACCGGCCGCTGTACCTCGGCTCACTCAAATCCAACATCGGCCACACCCAGGCAGCGGCCGGCGTCGGCGGCATCATCAAGATGATCCAGGCCATGCACCACGGCGCACTCCCCAAAACCCTCCACATCGACCAACCGACCCGGCACATCGACTGGGAGGCGGGGGCCATCTCGCTCCTCACCGAGCAGCGGCCGTGGTCCGACCGGGGACGTCCGCGCCGAGCCGGAATCTCCTCCTTCGGCATCAGCGGCACGAACGCCCACGTCGTCATCGAGGCTCCACCAACAGTGTCCGGCGCCACGGCCGGCTCCCCCGACGAGTCGGATCCCGGTGCCCCGTCCTTGCTGCCGTGGATCGTGTCGGGCCGCACGGAAGCGGCGGTCCGGGCCCAGGCCGAGAACCTGCGCCGGCACGTTCTGGACCGCCCCGAACTGCGCCCGGCCGACATCGGTTTCTCGCTCGCAACGACCCGCGGTCTCCTGGAGCACGGCGCCGCCGTGCTGGGCACCGACCACGACTCCCTCGTGCAGGGCCTCGCGTCGCTGGCGCTCGGCGAGTCGACGCCCGCGGTCGTGCGCGGCCGCTCGTCCCGCCGTGGCAGGCTCGCGTTCCTCTTCACCGGGCAGGGCAGTCAGCGCCTCGGCATGGGTCGTGAGCTGTACGAGACCTCGCCGGTCTTCGCCCGGGCCCTCGACGGGGTGTGCGCGCATCTGGACGCCGAACTCGCCCGCCCGCTCAAGGACGTGCTGTTCGCCCCGGTGGACTCCGCCGACTCGGCGCTGCTCGACGAGACGGCGTTCACTCAGGCCGCGCTGTTCGCCGTGGAGGTCGCCCTCTACCGGCTGTTCGAACACCACGGCGTCACCCCCGACTACCTGCTCGGCCACTCCATCGGCGAGGTCACGGCGGCGCACATCGCCGGTGTCCTCGATCTGGCGGACGCCTCGGTGCTGGTGGCCGAGCGCGGCCGGCTGATGCAGGCGGCCCGTGAGGGCGGTGCGATGGCCGCCGTCGAGGCGAGCGAGGAGGACGTGCGCCGCTCCCTCGACGGATACGGCGGCAGGGTGGACATCGCCGGGGTCAACGGCCCCCGGGCCGTGGTGATCTCCGGCGACGCCTCCGCTGTCGACGAGATCTCGGCCGCCTGGCGTGAGAAGGGTGCGCGGGCCAAGCGCCTCGTGGTCAGCCACGCCTTCCACTCGTCGCACATGGAGGAGGTCCTGGACGAGTTCCGTACGGTGGCCGCGGGCCTGGCCTTCCACGCGCCGACGATCCCGCTCGTCTCCAACGTCACCGGCACGCTCGCCACCGACGAGCAGCTGACGTCGCCCGACTACTGGGCGCAGCACATCCGTGAAGCGGTCCGCTTCCACGACGGTGTGCGGTATCTGGAGGCCGAGGGCGTCACCGACTATCTGGAGCTCGGCCCCGACGGCGTACTCAGCGCGCTGGTCCCGGCATGCCTCGGCGACGACGGCGCCGGCTCACTGCTCACGGCGCTGCGCAAGGGCAGGCCGGAGCAGGACACGGTCATGGGGGCGCTCGCCCAGCTGGCCCTGCGGGGCGTCGCACCCGACTGGTCCACGGTCTATCCCGGGGCTCGCGCGGTGTCGCTGCCGACGTACGCCTTCCAGCGCGAGCGCTTCTGGCTGGACGCGCCGACGGAGGCGGGCGACGCCGACGGGCTCGGTCTGAGTCCTGCGGACCACCCGCTGCTGGGCGCCTCGGTTGCCATGGCGGACCGGGACGAGCATGTGCTCACGGGGCGGGTGTCGCTGCGTACGCATCCGTGGCTGGCGGATCACGCGGTGGCGGGTCATGTCCTGTTGCCGGGGGCGGCGTTCGTGGAGCTGGTGAGCCGTGCCGGTGAGCAGGTGGACGCCGGGGTGATCGAGGACCTGACGGTGTCGGCCCCGCTGATCCTGCCCGAGCACGAGGGCATACGGATCCAGGTCGTCGTCGGCGAGGCCGACGACAACGGCCGACGAACGGTGAGCGTGCACGCGCGGCACGACGACGGCGCGTGGGTACGTCATGCCGACGGCACCCTGGCCGGTGGGCCCTTCGACGGCTCCGGCGACGCGAGCGGTCCGACCGTGTGGCCGCCGGCCGGGGCGGTCGAGATGGGTCTGGACGGCGTGTACGAGCGGCTCGTCGACTTCGGATACGACTACGGGGCGGCGTTCCGTGGCATACGTCGGGTCTGGCGCGGCGAGGGCGAGGTCTTCGCCGAGATCGAGCTGCCCGAGGAACTCCACACAGACGCCCGCCGGT
>NZ_JBEOXF010000115.1:0-9168 GCF_040296405.1 Streptomyces sp. NPDC002133
TCCAGGCGCTTGTCTTTTCCTTTCCCGACGAAGGTTCGGCGGCCAACAGGTCGTCACGGCTCTTCTTCTCCTCGGTGTCCCCGACGCCGCCGCGGCCACGGCGGCCGGCGCGCTGGTCGTCGCGCTGACCTTCGCGCTCCTCGCCCGCCCGCTGCGGCTCACCGAACTCGACGCGCTGCTGTCCGGCGTCCGCCGGCGGCTGACCCGGCGCTGACACCCCCAGGAGACTGCACCCATGCCCCGTGTGCTCCTCATCGAAGACGACCCGTCCGTACGCGAAGGGGTCGAACTCGGCCTGCGCCGCAGGGGCCACGACGTACGGTCCGCCGCCACCGGTGAGGCAGGGCTCGCCGCGCTCGGCGAGTTCCGGCCCGATCTGGTGCTGCTGGACCTGATGCTGCCCGGCATCCGGGTCCGCCTCGACCCGCGCCGATTCGACATCGTCGTCGCCAATCTCGTCGGCAACGCACTGCGCCACGGTGGCGCGCCCGTGACCGTACGGCTGCGCACCGAGGCGCGCGCGGACGGTGCGCACGTGCTGGTCACCGAGGTCGAGGACAGCGGCCGCGGCATCCGGGACGACGTCCTCCCGCACATCTTCGACCGGTTCTACAAGGCCGACGCCGCGCGTACCCGCTCGGCGGGCAGCGGTCTCGGACTCGCGATCACCCAGGAGAACGTGCGGCTGCACGGAGGCACGGTGCGCGCCGCGAACGCCCCCGGCGGCGGAGCGGTGTTCACCGTGGAGATACCCCTGTACGCGGAGGGCGCCACGGCATGAGACGACTGTCCGTCACCGCGGCGGCACTGACCGCGCTGGCCTCGGCCGCGCTCAGCGGCTGCGGCATCCAGGAGAGCGACGTCATCGAGGCCGGCGGCCCGGCCACGATCCAGGTCTTCCCGAACAGCCAGGTCGGCCTGGTGCTGTTCTTCCGCACCTCGCAGAAGGAGCTGACCCCCGTGATCCGGTACCCGGAGGGGGAGGGCCCCGGGAACTCCGGGATTTCCGGCGCCGGGACGGCGGTTCCCGCGAACCGGGAGAAGCGGACGGCCGCGGCGATCACGGGGTTGTTCCGCGGCCCGCAGGGCAAGGAACGCACGGCCGGACTCACCGACGGGCTGCCCGCGATGGGCCCGGGGGGTCCCGACGTCCGCTCCATGCCACCCGGGCAGGGCGGGGTCGAGGTCACCCTGCCGATCGCGCTGGGCGGCCTCGACGACCTCGCGATACGGCAGCTGGTCTGCACGATCGCGTTCTCCCGGGACTCCGAAGGGCTGACCCCGGTGCACCTGAGAGGAACGGACGGAGCGCTGGAGCGGGCCGGCTGCGACGCCGACGTCGACCTCGGCGTCCATCCCCGGCCGAGCCCGACCGTCCTGCCCACGCTGTCCTAGGCCGTGCCGTCCGGACCGGCCGGAAGGCGAGCCCTAGCGGGAGCCTCGCAGCTCCGCCAGGACCGCGTCCGTGAACGGGGGCCAGGCCTCGACCGCCCACGGTCCGAAGGACCGGTCGGTCAGCGCCACACACGCCGCCCCCGCCTCCGGGTCGATCCACAGGAACGTGCCGGACTGGCCGAAGTGCCCGAAGGTGTGCGGCGAGGACGTCGCCCCCGTCCAGTGCGGGGACTTGCCGTCGCGGATCTCGAAGCCCAGGCCCCAGTCGTTGGGCTTCTGGTGCCCGTACCCCGGCAGGATGCCCGACAGCCCGGGGTGGACCACGGTCATCGCCTCCAGCACGGTCCGCGCGTCGAGCAGCCGCGGCGCCTGCACCTCCGCCGCGAACCTCACCAGGTCGTCGACCGTCGACACACCGTCTTTCGCGGGCGAGCCGTCGAGCGTCGTGGACGTCATGCCCAGCGGCTCCAGCACGGCCTGCCGCAGATACTCGGCGAACGGGATGTCGGTCGCCTTCGCGACGTGGTCGCCGAGCACCTCGAAGCCGGCGTTCGAGTACAGCCTGCGCTTACCGGGCGCGGCCGTCACGCGGTGCTCGTCGAACGCGAGCCCGCTGGTGTGCGCGAGCAGGTGCCGGACCGTGGAGCCCTGGGGCCCGGCCGGCTCGTCCAGCTCCACCGCGCCCTCCTCGTACGCGACGAGCACGGCGTACGCGGCGAGCGGCTTGGTGACCGAGGCCAGCGGGAAGGGGTGCGCGGTGGGGCCGTGCGCCCCGGCGACGGTGCCGTCCGCACGGACGACGGCGGCGGCCGCGGTCGGGACGGGCCAGTTCTCGGTCAAGGCCAGGCTCTGCATGCCTACGACCCTAAAGGGTGAGCCGCATCGCCGGATCGGGGGTCCTGACGAACCCCAGCGACGCGTACAGGGGCTCCCCCTCCTCGGAGGCGCGCAGGTCGACCCTGCGGATGCCGCGGTCCCGGAACCAGCCGAGCAGCCCTTCCATGCAGGCGCGCGAGTGGCCCCGGCGGCGCTGGTCGGGGTCGGTTGCGACGCTGAAGACGTAGCCGGTCGTGCCGGTGGGGTTGCCGGGGCCACCGAGCCGGTACTCGATCGTGCCCACCGCGCAGGCGGCGAGTCCGCCGGGCCGGTCGACGACGAAGGCCGTCAGGTTGCCGTCAGGGTTCGCGAGCCACGTGCGCAGCGACGCGACGGCGTCGGGCTGCCAGCTGGTGTCGGGGTTGCGGAGGCGTGCGATCGATTCGTGCATGACGGTACGGAGACGTACCAGCTCTTCGGCGTCGTCGGGACGTGCGCGGCGTGCGAGGCTCATGAGGGGGAGGCTAACCACCGCACCGCGGAACACGGACAGGTTTTCGCTTGCCTGGAGTGCACTCCAACCTTCTAGCGTGGAGGTCATGACGGTGCTGGAGACCACACCCGCGACAACCGACATCTGTGTGACGGCGCCCCCCGCCCATCCGCGGCCCGAGGGGCAGGACTACTACACGATCAGCGAGGTCGTCGCCTGGACCGGACTCAGCGCGCACACGCTGCGCTGGTACGAGCGCATCGGGCTGATGCCGCACATCGACCGGTCCCACACCGGCCAGCGGCGCTTCCGCAACCGTGACCTGGACTGGCTGAACTTCGTCGGAAAGCTGCGGCGCACCGGGATGCCGGTCGCCGACATGGTCCGGTACGCGGAGCTCGTACGCGAGGGCGACCACACCTTCGAGGAGCGGCAGGAGCTGCTGGAGGCGACGCGCCGTGACGTACACGCGCGGATCGCGGAGCTCCAGGACACGCTGGCCGTGCTCGACCACAAGATCGGCTATTACGCGGACGCCCACCGGGCGTCGGAGAGGGCCTGAGCCCATGACGAGCGACAGGACGAGCGAGAAGAACGGCACGATGGACAAGGTGCGCCTCGGTACTGGGGGTACCTCCCAGGCCGAAGGCTCCGGGGCAGGCCTCGAGGTCGGGATGCAGGGCCTCGGCTGCATGGGCATGAGCGAGTTCTACGGCGACACGGACGAGGCCGCCGCCCGCGACACCCTCGACGCGGCGCTGGAGGCGGGCGTCACGCTCTTCGACACGGCGGACGTGTACGGGCGGGGCGCGAACGAGGAGTTCCTGCGGCCCTTCGTGACCGCCCACCGGGACGAGATCACGCTCGCCACGAAGTTCTCGATCGTACGGACGGACGATCCGCAGTACCGGGGCATACGCAACGACCCCGCGTACATCCGCGAGGCGGTCGAGGGCAGTCTGCGCAGACTCGGCGTCGACGTCGTCGACCTCTACTACATGCACCGGCGCGATCCCGAGGTGCCGCTCGCCGACTCGGTCGGCGCGATGGCCGAGCTCGTCGCGGCGGGCAAGGTCAGGCACCTCGGGCTGAGCGAGGTCACCGGCGCGGAGCTGCGCGAGGCGCACGCCGTGCACCCGATCGCCGCCCTGCAGTCCGAGTGGTCGCTCTTCAGCCGCGACGTGGAGCGGAGCGCGGTGGGGGCGGCGGCGGAGCTGGGCGTCGGTGTGGTGCCGTACTCACCGCTGGGCCGGGGCTTCCTGACCGGGGCGTTCGCGGACGCGGGCAAGGAGCTGGCGGAGGGCGACTTCCGCCGCTACCAGCCGCGCATGGTCGGGGACGCGGCGGTGGCGAACGCGGCGCTCCTCGAGCCCGTGAAGAAGATCGCGGCGGCACACGGGGCCACGGCGGCACAGATCGCGCTCGCATGGGTCCAGCAGCGGGCCCAGGTCCACGGCGTGACGGTCGTCCCTGTCCCGGGCACGCGCAAGCGCAGCCGCCTCGAGGAGAACATGGCCGCGACCCGCATCACGCTGACCGAGGCGGAGCTGGCCCTGCTCGAGCCGATCGCGGGGCAGGTGGTGGGACACCGCTACCTGGACATGTCCTCGACTGCGACGGCCCGCGAGTAGCTCCCCGCCCGCGACGCCTCCGCTTCCGCCCCGGCCTTCGCCCCCACACGGTGCCGGCCGACACCGCTCGAGGCTTGGCTCCTCGGGGCCGGCGGTGAGCCGCACGCCGCTTTCGGCGGCTGGTTTCGCCGTCGGCCGCTGCGGGGCCGGTCCCGCGGGGCCCGGGACGGCAGCCGACAGGTGCCCGACATCCCCGGTCGTCCCCAGCCCGTCCGGCGTTCGAGGAAGGACGGACACACGGGCCCGTCGCGGTGCGCGGGGTGCTCCGGACACTCACGCGAGGCCCAGCGCGAAGGCCAGGAACCCCGCGGAGAGCACGCCCGCCACCGCGCGGCGGGCAGTGGTCGCCCGTGTCCAGGGGGCCTCGAAACACCGTGTGTACCGCCCGATGAGCACCAGCAGCGCCGCGAACAGCGGCAGCCAGGCCAGTCGGGCCAGGACCCACACCACCGTGTCGGGCGCGGTCGTCAGGCCCGGCACCGCGCCCGCGTACGACGCCGGGACCGCCGCCGCGAGCATCGCCGTCTGGTGCCAGCACAGGATCGTCATCGCCGAAAGGTTGACGACGACGACCGGCGCCCACAGTGCGGGCCGCGCCAGCACCCGCCCCAGCCGTTCGCGCAGCAGCATCGCCGCACCGCTCTGCACCGCGGCGAGGGCGAGGACCAGCAGCGACGGCGGGTGGGAGTTGGTGCGGGCCTCACCGGGCACGCCGACCATCGACGCGGGGTAGTGGAAGAGGACGAGCAGCGCCGCGAACAGCACCGCCCCGCCCGCCAGCAGCAGCACCGCGCCCCGTCTCCCGATGCGCTTCTCGCCCCAGGAGACGCCGAGTTGGTACGCGAAGAGCCAGCCCGGAAGGATGTTCAGCACGCTCAGCCAGGACGGCATGCCCTCCGCGTACGGCCCGTACCGCAGGAAGTCGACGACGGCGACGGACAGCAGCAGCGGCGCCGCGGCCCACCCGCCCAGGCTCCGAGCCGCCCGCACGCACACCGGTGTGAGGGCGGTGACGACGACGTACACACCCACGAACCACAGCGGCTGGACGACGAGGGTCGAGGCGGTGTGCAGGCTGTCGGACGGCACCCCCGCTGCCGACAGCACCGCGATCAGCCCGGCCCACACCGCCGTCACCCCGAGCACCGGCCGCCCCAGCCGGGCGACGCGGCCACCCAGCCACTGCGCGGTGCCGCCGGACCTGCGGCAGTACGACAGTACGGAGGCGTAGCCGCCCACCAGGAAGAAGATCCCCAGCATCTGGAGCACCCAGCTGACGGGCGCGAAGGAGCCGTGGGCGGACAGCGGGCTGGCGTTGTGGATCGCGCCGTCCGCGTCGAGCGTGAAGCCGCCGAGCATCCAGTGCCCGGTCGGCACGGCGAGCAGCGCGAGGGCGCGCAGCCCGTCGATCGCACGGTCGCGGTGGGCGGGGGTCGAGGACTCGATCCTCGCGACGAGCGGTGCGAGGAGTGAGAGGGGTGCGAGCGTGCTCATCGGGCCTCACCCCGGGCAATGGCGGCGAAGGCACGGAGCGTCGAGGTCCCGGGCGCGAGGTATCCGGTGTGGCCCTCGGCGTCGGCGGCGGGTACGCGCCGGGCGCCGAACTCCGGCGCGGCAGGGTCGTTTCCGTGGCCGAGGCCCGCGAACTCGACGTTCGGGACCTTGGAGATCCAGTCGGCCGGCGCCTTGGCGGCCCACACCCGGGCATTCGTGCGCAGGTCCGCGACGTCGTCCGCGCGCATCCCGGGGGAGCCGAACGCGACGATGTCCGACGCGTCGGCCTCGTGCGCGGCGAGCCCGCACACGACGGAGCCGTAACTGTGGCAGAACAGTGCGGCCTTCGCGGCGCCGGTCGCGGTGAGCCCGTCGGTGAACCGGACCAGCCGCTCGGCGCCCGCCTCCGCAAGCCCACCGGTGGCGGCGTCGAGCCCGAGACCGACGGGCGTGGTGTAGCCGGCCCAGGCGATCACGGCCGTGGCGCCGTCGGTCGCCTCGTACAGCGAGCGTGCCATCGCGCTCGTACGGTCGAAGGTCCTCGCGTCGATGTCCGAGCCCGGCACGATCACGGCGACACGGCGGGCACGGTCGAGGTCCCCGTACACCTCGACGAGCTGGCCGCGCCCGCGCGGGTCGTACGCGAGGATCTGCCGGCCGTCCGCGTCGCTCCGCAGGGTGCGGGCGTTGGCCTCGTACCGCAGGGCGACCGGGACGCCGTCGAGATTGCCGGCGACGAGAGGGTGGCGTGCGACCAGCGCGCGCTGCTGAGTCGCCGTCAGCGAGGCGAAGAATGCGGCGACGTCACCCGGCGACGCACTCGCCGGGTCGGGCAGCTCCCGCCCGAGCGAGCGGTCCGCCCGCCACTCGGCGGTGCCCGGTGGCGGCCCGGTGACGGGCGTCTGGGCGGTCCCCGAGGCCCACCCGGCCGTCCCCGCGACGACGGTCGTCGCGAGCACCGCGGCGACCAGAGTCCTCCTGAACCGTCGCATGATCCCCTCTTCCTTCTCCGACTGCGTGGCGGGGAGGAAGGTAGGAAGACGGTGCCTGAGGGAGCGTCACACCAGGGAGCCAACTCCCGGGTGATACCCGGGTACTACTGGTCTCCCGGCGTCACCAGGCCGGACTCGTACGCGAAGATCACCGCCTGTGCGCGGTCGCGCAGGTCGAGCTTGGCCAGGACCCGGCCGATGTGGGTCTTCACCGTCTGCTCGGCGACGACCAGCCGGGCGGCGATCTCCTGGTTGGACAGCCCGCGGGCGATCAGCTCCAGGACCTCGGTCTCGCGCGGGGTGAGGCCGTTGAGGCGCAGCGAGGCCCGGTCCTTGCGCCGGGCCGGGCGCCTGGTGACGAGATCGGCGATCAGCCGCCGAGTGACGGAGGGGGCGAGCAGCGCCTCGCCCGCCGCCACGATCCGCACCGCCGAGATCAGGTCGGCGGGCGGGGCGTCCTTCAGCAGGAAGCCGGAGGCGCCGGCGCGCAGCGCCTCGTACACGTAGTCGTCGACGTCGAAGGTGGTCAGCATCAGCACCTTCGGTACGTGGACGACCCCCGGCGGTGGCGCCAGGATCTCGCGGGCCGCCGCCAGTCCGTCGAGTTCCGGCATCCGTACGTCCATCAGGACCACGTCCGGGTGCGTGGAACGGGCCGTCTCCACCCCCTGCCGGCCGTCCGGAGCCTCGCCGACGACGTCGATGTCCGCCTGTGCGGACAGCAGCGCGGCGAAACCCGCGCGCACCATGGCCTGGTCGTCGACGATGATCACGCGAATGGTCAACGGGGGTCCTTCCGGGTCGTGCCGGAGTCCGTCACGGGCGCCGTGGGTGCCGCGGGTGCCGCGGGCGTCAGGGGCATGCGCGCGGCGACCCGGAAGCCGCCGTCCGGCAGCGGACCGGTGTCCAGGCTGCCGCCTGTCAACCGTACGCGCTCGCGCATCCCGACCAGCCCGTGCCCGGTGCCGGTGGTCTCCAGCGCGGAAACGGGTTCGGCAGCGGGGCCGTTGACCACCAGCACCGTCAGACACCCGTCGTTCGCGGTCACCGACACGCGCGTCGGCGCGCCCGGGGCGTGCCGCACCACGTTCGCGAGCGCCTCCTGCACGATGCGGTACGCGGACAGGTCCACGGCCTGCGGTGCGTCGCCCAACTCGGCCGGGAGCGACAGCTCGGCCGGCACCCCTGCCCGTACCGTCGCCTCGACCAGCTGCTGCACCCGCCCGAGCCCCGGCTGCGGCGCCCGCTCTCCCTCCGAACCGTCGCTGCGCAGCACCGCCAGCAGCCGGCGCATCTCGGCGAGCGACTCCCGCGCGCTGGAGGCGATCGTGGCGAACTCCTCCTGGGCGGCGTCCGGCAGCCCGCTGATCCGGTACGGCGCCGAGTCCGCCTGCACCGTGATCACCGACATGTGGTGGGCCACGACATCGTGCAACTCGCGGGCGATACGCGCCCGCTCCTCCAGCAGCGTGCGCTGCGCCCGCTCGGCCTCGCTGATGGTCTCCTGCTCGGCCAGCTTCCGCTGGACGTCGCCACGTGTCCGCAGAATGTGGGCGATCAGCAGGACGACGCCGCTGAGCACGAACAGCAGCACATGGATGCCGTCGCTGTGCTTCTGCGAGACCAGCTCGAAGGCGAACCCGGTCGCACCGGTCACCAGCCAGACTGCCACCAGGGTGCGGCGCGGCTCACGCAGGCCGAGAGCCGGCATCAGCGCCAGGTAGCCGACGACGATCATCGGCGTCCAAGGCCAGCTCCTGCCCGCTGTGCCGTCCGCTCCCAGCAGGGCGACGGCTCCCAGCGCATCGGCGGCGAAGACGATCCACCACGCCTGCAGGGGACGGACCACGGCGAGCAGCAGCGGGGCCGTCTGTGCCGTGGCCAGCGCCCCCGCGAGGGCCCCGTTCACCCTGTAGTCCTGGGTGAGCACGCTGATCGTGACCGGCAGCAGCGTGGCGACGAAGGCGACCGCGACCGCGTACGGCATCCACCGCTGCCACCGTGAGGAAGCCTGTCCGAGCAGCGGCATGGACGGGGACGTGGGCGTGGAGAGGGCGGTGCCGAGCGATCGCAGGGAGCCCTGCGCGGAGGCGCGGGCGTGGCGCGCGCGGTCCGAACGCGCGGCGTTCCGCAGGAAGGACCGCACCCGGCCGTTCCCGGCGGGGGGACGTGTCCGGCGGGGGGTGTCGGGGGGCGGGGACGCGGTACTCATGGCCGGTTCAGCCTAGGCAGCCGGCTGGCCGTGCGGCGTCATACCTCGGGGTCGTGCGGGATGTCCTACCCCGGTATGACATCCCGCACGACCCCGAGGTCGTGTGGCACCGACGGCAGACGTGGACCGCGGTTC
>NZ_JBEOXF010000116.1:0-9149 GCF_040296405.1 Streptomyces sp. NPDC002133
CGGCGCAGGCGATCCCCTTGCCGCCCACCTGCTCGCCTCCCACCACGCCGCCGTCGGCCACAGCCCCTGCGTCGGATCTTGGGGGTGTCGTCGTCTGTTGATAGCGTGCCGCTTTTCGGCCGGATCGATCATGAAGGGACGGAGCCGTGCAGGAAGTGGCGCGCCACGAGGTGAGCGAGGAGCGCATAGCCCAAGCGCTCGACGATGTCGAAGGGCGGGCTTTCAGCCGGTGGCACAGCATGCGCTACGACACCTTCTCTCTCAGGATGCTGCGGGAGATGGGCGACGAGCTGCTCGACCACGTCGCCGCGCGCACTCTGGAGGACCCCGCGCTCGACGAGCAGTCGCGCACCGTGCTGAGGACGACGGCGGAGTGCTCGCTGGGCGTGATCAGCCTCGGCTGCTGGCCCAACGGCGACCAGGAAATTCCCTTTCCGCTCGTCGGCGAGCAGCTGACGAGCGAGGAGCTCGCCTTCCACGACGTCGTCGACGAGGCGCCCACGGCCCGGACGTGGCTCGACACGTTCGCGGCCGCCGTGGTCAGCGGCCTGGTGTGGGACTGGCAGCGAGTCACGGGACTGCTGCTGCGCGGCGACCTCGCGGCCGCGATCCGCGACGGCGTGCCGTACTCGAAGCTGACGTCGACGTCGGAGCCGGCCGATCTGGCCGCGATGGAGGCGCTGTGTCTCTACCTGACCGAGGCGAGCGGGCACCTGCCCCGCGACTGGCCGACCGTGCCCCTGCGCAAGCCGGACGCCCAGGAGCGCGCCGAGGCGGCCGGGCGGCTGGACGCGGCCAGCTCCCTGACGCCGGATCAGCGGCTGTTGCGCGTCCTGCTCGACGACGATCGGAGCGCCTTTGAGCAGGCCCTTGTGGCCCGGCTCGTTGAGCACCGTGAGAGCGTCGGCGCGGACCCCGTCCCGCGGACGCTGCTGCCGCTCGACACCCTCGCTTTGGCAGCCCTCGCGGTCCAGGTGCACGGGTGGGAGCTGGAGGTCCGCTCCGGCTACCTGCCGCACGGCATTCTGGGCCGAACGGATGCGCTTCAGTGCGCCGCGGACGCGGGCGAGAACAACCTCGGGTACTGGCAGGCCAAGTAGTGGCATCCAGGGCCCGTCGGGGTCTACGGCACTGTCCGTGGGGCTGCTGACACTCCGGAGCGGGTGCGCAAGGCGTGTCAGCGGGATCGTCGCAACGGCACGGCACCGAAGCCTGCCACCGGGGCCTACTCGCCCGGCAAATGGGTGACGTGGCAGCACCCGGAGACCGGGCGGACGCTTTCCGGCGTCGTGTCGAAGTGGCTGCCTGGTGAGCGGACCGATGCGGCCTGCCGGACGGTGATCCCGTCGGACGGCAGTGGGCCAGATCTACCCGAGCCAACATGAAAGGAGCATCATGATTACCCCCCACGCCTCGCAGTCCTATTGAGGGGGAGTCATGTTCAGTTCGGCACCGGCGCCTCCCCCACGTGGTCGACGGGACCGGCCACCGATTCCGGAGCAGCTCTTTTTAGCTCCGCCTGTCCTACCCAAGCAGGGGAAGCCCAAGCAGGGGAAGGGGAGGAAGCCCAAGCAGAAGAACCCGGAGTCCCCCGGGCGTCGGTCCGCGTCCGCGTGGGACGTACCTGAGTCGATGAAGCCGAAGCTGGCCACGCAGAGGCGTGTTGTCCCAGGGAGCGGCGTGCGCGTCGTGTCCGGCGGCCTTCCCGGGCTGGGCAAGCGCCGCTAATTCCTCTTCCCAGAGGGGGTCGAGCCGCCCGACCGTCGCCGGCCACTGCCTGGCTGCGCTGGGGACCGCCCTGTCCGCCGCTGCGCGCCGCCCTCGACCGCACCGAGCTCCCCGCCGGACGGTGATCCCGTCGGACGGCAGTGAGCCGGTGGTGATGGTGCTGGCGCCCGAGGCGAAGCCGGCGGTGGGCCCGTGGAGCGTCGTCTACGGGCCACAGGTGTGCAGCCCGGTCCAACCCGGTGTGGAGCAGCTCGAACTGGCCTGAGCGCCAGAAGGGGGCCCCGCGAGGGGCCCCTGTGGTCCCCCGCCCCTGCCGCCCGCGAAGCCCCGGCAGGGGGCCCGGGCCGGCTTCCGGCCGGCCCCGTGTCTGAAGGTTGTCGCTCGGTGGTGCGCCCTACGCCCTGCGTCCGGCTCCCGGGGTCGGGTTTGGTGCCATGGCGGTGATCCTCTACGTGGTCGTCGACGCGCCGCCCGGAGGCGAACGCGACCGGAGGGCCGCCGACGCGCTCTGCGACTCGGTCGGATTCATCGAGGTCGACGGGCTGAATTCCTGCGTCTCGTCACGTACGGAGTGAGCGGTGTTCTGTGTCATGGGGTGGGTGGCAGACATCGGGCATCTCATTTCTGCTGCTCGCCGTGTGGGGGTTGTCGGGCGAGGAATTCCGTGAACGCCGCTGCCTGCTTTGGGTGCATGTATCCCTGGCGTCCGTTGCGTGCCCACTCCTCCAGCCAGTCAAGGTCGTCCGCAGACCGCAGCTCGGCCACGACCAGTCGGTCCCGGGTGAACGTCATACGCACTCCGTCGGCATGCACGTACCGAACGTATGGGCCCTGCTGCTCCGGTCCTGGCGGGCTCTGTTGCTCCGGTCCCGGCGGGCTCTGCTGTGCTGCATCTGGAAGGGGCAGCAGGTGGCCGTAGCCCCGCTGTGCCCAGTGCTCCAGTTCGGCCAGCTCGGCTGCCGGGAGGAGCACGCTCGTCAGCTCGCCGTCCGCGGTGATGCTCACGCGCTCGCCGGTTTCCTCTACCAGGGCGGCCAGGCGCCCGAAGTCATCGACGGCGTCTGTCAGTTCAATGCTGTTCATACGCCCTGACGCTACCGACCGCCCCGCCGCTTCCCCTCGAGCGATCGCGGCGGATTCGTGCACAGCGCCCACGCCGTCAGCGTTTTGCCCGCCGGCCCGACTGGTCGGGCAAGTCATCCGGGTAGCGCGGGGAGCACACGCCCCGCGACGGATCATCGCCGTAGGTGCACCGTCGGTCGCTTACCCGGTTGTGGGCCCGGTGCTGGGCCGTGGTGGTGGGGTTCAGGTGGTGAGTTCCGTCTGGCGGGCTGGTGTGGGGTGGGGGTTGTGGCGGGTGTAGTACTCGGTGGCGAGGATCTGTTTCCGGGTGGCCGGCGGAAGGCCGGCGAGCAGGCCGGGTACGGCTCCTCGTTGGACCTCGGTGTGGTGGGCCAGTACGGCGGCGATTTTTTGTTCGAGCCAGGGGGTGACGTCGAGGGTGGCGGCGATGTGTTCGTCCGGGACGCTGTGCATGGTGGGCTTGCCCGGTCGGGTGAGGTGCTCGGCGAGCTGTGGCACGGCTGAGTGGGGGTGTGTGGCCAGGTAGAGGGCGCTTGGCTGCCAGGGGTCGCCGGTTTGCGGGTAGAGCTGGTCGAGTCCGGCTGCCTGGACGGCGAGCATGGTGACCCGGTGGGTGTGCACGTGATCGGGGTGGCCGGTCAGTCCGCCGTAGGCGTCGTGTGTGACCACGATCTGGGGGCGGAACTCGCGGATGTGTGCGACCAGCCGTCCCACCGTCTCCTCGAGCGGTGCGTCGCAGAACCGCATCCTGCCCGGGGCCGACTGCGGTGCGCCCGCGTCGGCGTAGCCGAGCATGCGTGGCTTGCCGGCACCGAGGATCTGGAGCGCATCGGCCAGTTCCGCACCGCGCGGTGTGTCCTCGGCCCAGGTTGCCGTGACCACGGCGGTGCGGGCGCCTGCAGCTGCGTGCCGGGCGAGCGCTCCGCCCGACCACAAGGACTCGTCGTCGGGGTGAGCGAAGACCGCGAGCAGGCTCGGCACAGGCATGGGCGGGTCACCTTCCAATGCAGGAAGACCGGATCATAGGCCAGTTGGGCAGCCCGCCGGGGTGCCGGTGTTGACGGCGCCCGCCGCCCGGGCAGCACCGCTTCCGAGGCGCCGGCAGGCGCCGACCACAGCTGCCTCTGCCCGCCTGCCCGTACTGGCCCGCTGCGCGACCGCCCCTGTCGACCGACCCGCCGCACCTGGGAAGCGAGGGCCCCGTCAGGGGCCCGGAACAGCCACTCGCGCAGCCCCGTCGGGGGCTGCTCCCACAGCCGGCCAACGGCCGGCCCCGTGCCGCGCACGCCCCCTGCTGGTCTCGTCGTCGGCACTGCGCCTGCCGCGCTGCTCCGTGTCCCCACCGCGGCCTCGAGGGTTCCGGGCCCGCGCCCGTACCCACCCGGGCCCCGGCAGGGGCCCGGTCTTCACGGCCTTTGCTGCTCCCGGCAGGGAGCAGCCCCTGCCTGCCAACGGCAGGCAGGGGATCACTCCCGGTCCGCACCTTTGGTGTCCTGGGCCCCGGCAGGGGCCCGGCTGCGCCATCCCTGCTGCTCCCGTCAGGGGGCAGCCCCCGCGCCGGCCAACGGCCGGCCCCGTGCCTGCCTCGCCATCCGCGGACGGGTCAAGCGGTAAATGCCACCCCAGCATTCCGGCACCCCGAAGTTCGCCATTTCGTCGGTGAGTCGTGTGAGGTGCGGGGTGCCTGGGCGGCTGTCTTCTTGTGGATGGGGCGGAATTCGCTGGTGGCCGGGTGCGGGTGTTGTTCCTCTTCGTCTGTGGGGGGTGTTTCTTCGGCTTCCCAGGCTTCGATCTCGGCGTCGGTCCAGCCCCATGGCGGGAGCCGGGCTTCTTCCTCGCGCAGCTGTTGGTCGTACCAGTCTTCTTCCTCTTCCGGGGCGATGCCGCAGAGTGTGCGGATCTCTCTGGCGCGCTCTTGGCGTTCGAGGGCGGCCTGGAGTTCGGGGTCGGTGTCGGCGCAGAGGTAGGCGGTGGGCGGGCGGGGCGGCGGGGGAACGTGCGGGTCGAGGCGGTCACGGGCAGCGGTCAGTGCCGTGGTGGCCTGTTCGGTGGCGTGGCAGGCGGTGAGGAACGCTGCGAGGAGCCGGGCGGTGGGCAGCCGTTGTGCGCGCAGCACCAGGGTCAGTGTGCTTCTGGGCAGGTCGTCGGCGCCTTTCTTCTCCAGGGTGCGCAGGGAGGGTGATCCGGCCTCCTGGCGGACTCGGCGCATCGCCGCGGCCAGTCCTCTCAGGCTGGCGATCCGCCCGGGTACGTAGGGCTTGAGGCCGGCACGGGCGGCGGCGACCTGGGCCGCCTCGGCGCCGTACTGTGCCGCGCGTAACAGCCGGAGGGCCTCGCGCGGGTCGGCACCGGCGGCTCGCGCGAAGGCCTCGACGACCTTCTGGGTGGGCATGCGGCCGTCCACCGCCCGTCGCAGCGTCGATGGGTCGTAGTGGCACCGGCGCGCGAGGCCCTCGTAGGTGCGGTCGCCTTTGTGCCTCAGCAACCAGTTGATGAGCTGCTGCAGTTCCGGCTCGAGGCGCCTGCCGGGCGCCGGGCGGCGGGTCATCCCTGGCCTCCGGTGCAGCGTCCGAGCAGGCAGGCGGCGGGCAGCCGGATCAGCAGGGCGCCGGCGGCCGCGCACAGGGCGACCAGGACGGCCGGCAGGGGGCGCTGGGCTACCGCGAGCACGGTGACGGCGCCGACGAGAGCGATCACGACGGCCGCCTCGGCGGGGGCCAGCCGCCCGTGCTGCCCCGTGCCGTCGGCGGTGTGCTCCGGAACAGGGGTGTGGGCGCGGGCGCGCTGGGGGCCGGGGAGCGGCTCGGGGGCAGGCGGATGGAACATGATGGGCCTCCGGGAGGGGAATTGGCGCTGAAAGCGGGCGGCGGAGGCGCATCGGCTCCGGCCCGCGGCGCGGTGTGGGGCCCGCTGCCGTGATGCCCCGATGGTGGCAGCGAGCCCACCCGGGAATCCAGCGCGACCGCCAGGCACCGCAAACTGACGTCCCTTTTCCGAGTACGCGTCATAGCAGGTCACACCTTGGTCTGGGCAAAATCCGGTCACATCTATCGGCTGCTGGCTGCCCTCGCGCGGCGGTCCGGGTTAGGTCCGTCCGTCGGACTCCGGCCCACTTGTCGGCCCCCACCGCCGGGCGCCGCAGTCCTCCTGCTGCGCCGTCCCCCAGTCATGCCGCCCTTCGTATGGCCCGGGCCCCGCGTGGTGCTGCTCCCGGCCTGCCCGGGTCCCGTCAGGGCCCCGGCCCTGTCTCTCCCGCTGCTCCCGGCAGGGAGCAGCCGCTGCCTGCCAGCGGCAGGCAGGGGATCACTCCCGGTCCGTACCTTTGGTGTCCCGGGCCCCGGCAGGGGCCCGGCCGCGCCACTCCTGCTGCTCCCGTCAGGGAGCAGTCCCCGCGCCGGCCAACGGCCGGCCCCGTGCGTGCTGCTGTGGTGTCGCTCCGGCCTGGGCGCAGGGTCGGCCGGGCCGGAGCCCCGTTGCGGCCGGGCGTAGTCCCGTTGGGGTGCTGCGCTCGTTCTTTCCCTGGGGGTGTGGCGTTGTGCTGGGTACTGGGTGGGGTGGGGCGCAGCACCCTGCTCTTTCACTCGCCGGGGCGGGGCGTGGCGCGGTCCGTGCCGCCGGGTGGGGCGCGCGGTGCGCTGCGCTTTCCCGCGCGCGCAGTGGTCCGGGTCCGCTGCGCTTCCCTCGGACCACGCACGCGTGCCCGGTTGTCCGCTTCGCGGCCCCCGGTCCGTGCGCTACGCGCTCTCACGCGCTGCGGGATCCGGCAGTCGGTCGCCCAGGACGCTCCGCGCCCTGCTCCCTCGCTCCGCGCTGCCGTCTCCCTTGCCTCTGTCGCTCCGCGTCAGAGGTGCGGCGGCACGGCCCGCACCGTGCCCCGCCCCGGCGAGTGAAACCCTTTGTGGCCTGCGGGGTTTGCTCTTCGGGGGTGCTGTTTCCACTGGACGCGTGTGACTGATGAAGGGTATAGTTGTCTTGTTGGTTGGCGGTGGCAGTCGGCCAGCGAAACCGAGAACACCCACTCTCAGAGGAGTTCACGTGTCCATTGAGCCCGCGTACTTCATCGACGTGGCCGGGGTCGATGACCAGTTCATCAAGGGTCTGCTGACCAGCTGCGCGACTGTGTTCGACATCAAGCACGCTATGGCGGTGCTGCTTTCGGGAAGCACCCAGCCTTCCGACGGTGGCACCATCGAGCCGGGCGCGGTGATCCGTGGTCAGGTTGTGGTCGGTGAGGGTGCTGTCATCGAGAGCGGCGCGATCGTCGACGGCCCCGCCTACATCGGCCCCGGCACGGTCATCGCCACGGGCGCACGCATTCGCGATCACTCCATCATCGGGCCGAACTCGCACATCGGGTTCGGGGCGGAGATCACCCGTTCTCTGCTCGTGTCTGACGTCCGGATGAAGCACGCCGGGTTCATCGGCGACTCGGTGATCGGCCGTCACGTCAACGTTGGCGCGTTCGTCTGCACCACGGGTCTGCGCATCGACGGTGGCCGGGTCACGGAGCCTGCCACGAAGGAGATCAGCGTCTTCGTCGGCGGTGGGCGCGTCGGCACAGGGCAGACCAAGTTCGGTGCGGTCATCGCCGACAACCTCGCGGTCCCCGCAGGGACGGTCTTCCAGCCCGGCACGCTGATCGGCCCCGGCACCATCCTGTACCCGCGCGGGCAGATCGGCGGGTTCTTCCCCGCTGGCAGCCACGTCCGCTGACATGAGCGGGCCGTGCCCTGGGCGCTGCGGACACCGGGCGCCCGGGGCACGGGCCGCATGGCCGTACCCACCTCGATGGAAGGAACAACGCCATGCCCCGCCCCACCACGTGGCTGCCCCGCCACGAGTACATCCAGCAAGTCCCCAAGGCGATCGTCTACGCCTCGATGTTCTTCACTGACACCGAGGACCGGCCTCTGTGCCTGCGCTCCCCGAATAGGGGGGAAGTGTGGCAGCTTCCCGGCGGCGTCATGGACGCAGGAGAGACACCGTGGGAGACCGCCGTACGCGAGACCCGCGAGGAGACCGGCATCGTCCTCACCGGCGCCCGGCCGCTGCTGCTCACCCACTTCGCGACCATTGACAAGGCATGGACGGTGCCCCGGATCGGGTTCATCTTCGACGGTGGCACCCTCACCCCCAACCAGCTGGGCGCCATTGCGCTGGACGCGGATGAGCACGATGGATGGGACGTGCGCACCCTGGCCGACTGGGAGGCGGAGATGATCCCGGCCAACTACGCCCGCCTGGCAGCTGCTTACACCGCCCGTCACCATCCCCGTGACGGCTACGTCGAAACTCACGACGTGGGCGCCACCACCCCTACTTCCTGAAGGGTGGGGTATAAGGGCGGTGTCCGCCGGAGCACTTCTGATGGGCACCGCCCTCGCAATTGAATTGGCAATCTGAAAGTGCGCCAGAAAGGGCCCCGTAAGGGGCTCTTTTCTTTTTCTCGCCCCTTTCTTGTCCCCTTTCCCTGGTCTCGGTTTTCGTGTTTCTGGTGGGGTTTGGTTTTCATCCGAGCATGTGTGACGTGTCGTCAGATTCAGAGCTTCCGGCGCGCCGTCAGGTTCGGTGTCGCGGGAATTCTTGGCTCCCTCGATCGTGTGCCTGTGCGTGAATTCTGGCGTCGCGTTTTTCGGCCGTCAGGCGGTGTCTGAATTCCTGCGCCGGCGGTTTATCGCCCGTGAATTGTTCGAGCATCCTGATTGTGTGTCAGCGCGGGCCCGTCAGGGCTCCGCGCCTCGCCCCTCGCGTACCCCTCCCGTACTCCCCGCGCACCGCGCGGGGAGTGCTCCGGTTCCCTGTACCCGGTACTGCTGTACGGGTACTGTCACCCACCACCACACCCCCTCGGCCCCGACAGGGGCCCGCTACGCCGTCCGATACCCTGTCACCCTGCCTACCAGGCAGGGGATGCCAGGCGTGAGCCCAGACTCTAGCCACGTCTCCACTTTGAAACACCCCCCGAGCCTCGGGCCCCGACAGGGGCCCCCACTCCCGGCCCCCGCGTGTCCGCCACCGGCGGACACCCCGTCACATGCACCCCCACATAACACTCCATCAATTCCCGCAACGCGGGAATCCAAGAAAGCCTGAAAGGCTTTCAAAAACCCACAACCAGAATTGCCGAAAGGCAATTAAACCCCGCTCACAATAAACCCCGAAGGGGTTTATCCCAAACCGCCTCGAATTCGCCGACAGGCGAATTCCTGCGGAATTCCGCCGAAAGGCGGAATTCAATAGGGGCATTTATGCCCCAGGGTGAGAGCAGCCAGCGGGTGAGCCGCACGCCCTCCATGTGCTTGTCCGCCGTGATGTCCGCGATCCGGCCCACCGCGTGC
>NZ_JBEOXF010000117.1:0-9118 GCF_040296405.1 Streptomyces sp. NPDC002133
TCAGTTTCTGCAAGTTGCGGACCCTTCTGAGGTCCCCTGCCTGCGATGCCGTGAAGATTCTCTGCCGCAATCGCCGTACTGTCTCCTCCTGGGCCCGCTTATGCGCGTCCGCGCTCGCCGCCGCGCGCGAGCGCTGCGCCGAGCTCGCCCGTCTTTCGCGCGACGCCATGTCCGAGGTGCGCCGCGTCGGTCCGCTCCGCGAGGAGTACGACCGGGTCGCCCGGCTGGCCGGGCTCACCGCGGGCACCTCCGCAGACAACACCCGCCGGATGCGCCTGGAGTCGTACGTCCTTGCGGCCCGTCTCGAGCAGGTCGCGGCCGCCGCCACCGTCCGCCTGCAGCGCATGTCCTCCGGCCGCTACACACTGGTCCACTCCGACGCCCGCTCCGGCGGCAAGCGCGCAGGACTCGGCCTGCATGTCGTGGACGCCTGGACCGGCCGCGAGCGCGACACCGCGACGCTCTCCGGCGGCGAGACGTTCTTCGCCTCCCTCGCCCTCGCCCTCGGCCTTGCCGATGTCGTGACGGACGAGGCCGGTGGAGTGCGCCTGGACACCCTCTTCATCGACGAGGGCTTCGGCAGCCTCGACGACCAGACCCTCGACGAGGTCCTCGACGTCCTCGACTCGCTCCGCGAGCGTGACCGCAGCGTCGGCATCGTCAGCCATGTGGGCGATCTGCGCCGGCGGATTCCCGCCCAGCTGGAGGTGGTCAAGGAACGGCACGGATCCGCCGTACGGTTGCGCGGCCTGGGTTCCGTCAGCGTCAGCGGGTGACGGCCCGCCGGGGCAGGGGCGACGAATAGACGACACTCGTCGTCACCGACCCGAGCGCACCGATCTTCCCGGAGACCTGCTCGAGGTGGCGCATCGACCGGGCGGCGACCTTCAGCACGAAGCAGTCGTCGCCGGTCACATGGTGCGCCTCCAGGATCTCGGGCGTCGCCGCGAGCAGATCGTGGAACGGCTTGTAGTTGCCGTTCGGATAGCGAAGTCGTACGAACGCGAGCACCTGCAGCCCGAGGCGCTCGTGGTCCACCACGGCCGTGTACCCGGAGATCACCCCGGCCTCCTCCAGCCTGCGGACCCGATCCGTCACGGCGCTCGGCGACATCGCGACCGTCCGGGCCAGCTCGGCGAAACTTGCCCTGCCCTGGCTCTGCAGGGCGTCGAGGATGCGCCAGTCCGTGGCGTCCGGTGAATATCCCGTCATCCCCGAGAAATAGCAGGGGATTCCCCGGCCCATCAAGAGAAGTGCCGGGAAATCCCACTTCAGCGTGACGATCAGCGACCGTAGATTCTGGGACATGACAACGCCACAGCTCACCACGGCCCCGAACCCCGTGCTCCGTGTTCCCCCGGCCTCCCCGGCCGCGGCCGCCGCCTACTTCTCCGCCGGTCTGGCCTTCCACGCCGATGTCTCCGATGTCGCCGCCGCGCTCGCCGCCGACGGCGACCCCGGCTTCGTCGTGATCGACTCACGCTCCACCGAGTCCTGGGACCAGGGCCACATCCCCGGGGCGATCCACCTGCCCACCGCCCTGATGCGCGAGCAGGCCGGGCAGCTCCTCGACCCGTCCGTACCGGTCGTCACGTACTGCTGGGGCCCCGGCTGCAACGGCGCCACCCGTGCCGCGCTCGCCCTCGCCGAACTCGGTTACCGGGTCAAGGAGATGCTCGGCGGCTTCGAGTACTGGGTACGGGAGGGCTTCCCGTACGAGACCCGGGAGGGCGAGGAGCGGCGGACACCGGACCCGCTGACCGCGCCGGTCGCCGCGGAGAACTGCGGCTGTTGAGGCCGGGGCGGCGTGTGCGCCCCCACGTCGTCCACCCCACCCGAATTCCGGGTGACAGCATGCGGACGTGGCCGCCAGGATGGGCTGCCATGCCCAGGATTCCGAACCCCGACGCGGCGGCGCTGCGCCGCGCCCCCCTGCCGCTCCGCGGCCGCACCGCCCTCGTCACCGGCGCCAGCCGACGCGGCGGCATCGGGTATGCCGTCGCCCGCCGGCTCGCCGCGTACGGCGCGAGCGTCTATCTCCACCACCATGTCCCCCACGACGCCGCCCAGCCCTGGGGGGCCGAGCCGGGCGGCCCGGAGGCTGTGGCCGATGGCGTACGGGAGGCACTGGGCGACCCGGATGCCCGCGTGTTCCACGGCCCGGGCGACCTCTCGGAAGCCGGGGCCCCGGCCGAACTGATGGCCCGGGCGGCCGAGGCGCTCGGTGGCCGCGTCGACGTACTCGTCGCCAACCATGCCCTCAGCGGTTCCGACGGCACGCTCGACGCGATCGACGCGGCGATGCTCGACGCCCACTGGGCGATCGACACGCGTTCCGTGATCCTTTTGGCGCAGGCGTATGCGCGGCTGCGGGCAACTCTGCCGCCCCGCACGCCCGGTGGCCGGATCGTCATGATGACGTCCGGTCAGGACATCGCCGACGGCATGCCCCACGAGCTCGCCTACGCCCTCGCCAAGGGCGCCCTGGCCTCGGCCACCCGCACCCTTGCCACCGCCCTCGGCGACCTCGCGGTCACGGTCAACACCGTCAACCCCGGTCCCGTGGACACGGACTACCTCTCGGGCGACGCGTACGACGCGATCGCGGCGCTCTTTCCGGCGGGCAGGTGGGGTATGCCGGACGATCCGGCCCGGCTCATCGCGTGGCTCGCGACGGACGAGGCGGAGTGGGTCACCGGTCAGGTCATCGACTCGGAGGGGGGCTTCCGCCGTTCCTGAGGGTTCGGCGCGTCCGGTGGGGCGACACGAGCCTGCACGGGACGGGACGGCACGGCACGGCTCCGCCCGAGGAGGCGGAGTGGGTCACCGGTCAGGTCATCGACTCGGAGGGGGGCTTCCGCCGTTCCTGAGGGTTCGGTGCGTCCGGTGGGGCGACACGAGCCTGCACGGCACGGCACGGGACGGGACGGCACGGCTCCGCCCGAGCCTGGTCCGTGTCCGAGGACGGGCGGCCGGGGCCGGCGGAGGGGGCCGGGCATTCTCAGCTCGTCCGGCGCTCGAGGACGGGCACCCTGGCTCACCGGACACCCCCGACACCCCGACACACACACCGGGCGCCGGACGCCCTCAGCAGCCCCGCGGGCACCGGCGGCGCTCACGTGCCGGCACCCGGCCGCGCGCCGATGGCGCGGCCGGGGTCGGTGACGTCGACGCCGTACGGCGCCGAGGTCAGAGCTTCGAGAGTTCGTCGACCAGGTCGTCGAGGCCCAGCGGGCCCTGGGACAGGGCCGCCATGTGCCAGGCCTTGGCGTCGAAGGCGTCGCCGTGCGCCGCGCGCGCGGCCTCGCGGCCGCGGAGCCACGCGCGTTCGCCGAGCTTGTAGCCGATGGCCTGGGCAGGCATGGACAGATAGCGGGTCAGCTCGCTCTCGACGAAGTCCGCGGGCCGGCCGCTGTGGCTGCCGAAGAACTCCTGGGCCAGGTCCGGCGTCCACCGCTCGCCCGGGTGGAACGGCGAGTCCGCGGGAATCTCCAGCTCCAGGTGCATGCCGATGTCGACGATGACCCGGCAGGCCCGCATCATCTGCGCGTCCAGATAGCCGAGCCGGCGCTCCGGGTCGGGCAGGAAACCGAGCTCGTCCATCAGCCGCTCCGCGTACAGCGCCCAGCCCTCGGCGTTCGCGCTGACGCCGCCGATCGTCGCCTGGTAGCGGGAGAGCTGGTCGGCGACGTGCACCCACTGCGCGATCTGCAGGTGGTGGCCGGGCACACCCTCGTGGTACCAGGTGGAGACCAGGTCGTACACCGGGAAGCGCGTCTCGCCCATCGTGGGCAGCCAGGTCTGGCCCGGCCGCGAGAAGTCCTCCGACGGACCGGTGTAGTACGGGGCGGCCGCGCTCCCGGCCGGGGCGATACGGGACTCCACCCTCCGTACCCGCTCGGCGAGTTCGAAGTGCGTACCGTCCAGCGCCTCGACCGCCTCGTCCATCAGGCTCTGCAGCCAGACCCGGACCTCCTCGACGCCCTCGATGTGCGTGCCGTGCTCGTCGAGATGGGCGAGGGCCTCCCAAGGGCCGGAGCCCGGCAGGATCTTGTCGGCCTCGGCCTTCATCTCGCCGAGCAGCCGGCGGTATTCGGCCCAGCCGTACGCGTACGCCTCGTCGAGGTCGAGATCGGTGCCGTTGAAGTAGCGGACCCAGCGCGCGTACCGCTCGCGGCCCACCGTGTCGGACGCGGACTCCACCGCGGGGGCGTAGACCTCGCCCATCCAGTCGCGCAGGCCGGTGACCGCGGCCGCGGCAGCGAGCGCCGCGCTGTCCAGCTCGGCGCGCAGACTGTCCGGACCGGCGGCGACGAACTCCTGGAACCAGCTCCGGCCCTCCCCGTCGGAGCCGGTCGCTCCCGACCACTCGTCGAGCTGCGTGACGAAGGCGGCCGTGGCGCGCGGACCGGCGGGCAGCTTGCGGTCCAGGCCGAGGGAGAGTGAGGCCCGGTAGCCCGCCAGCGCGTCGGGGACCGCCCGCAGTCGCTCGGCGATCGTGGCCCAGTCCGTCTTCGATTCCGTCGGCATCAGCGTGAACACGTTGCGCACGGCGTGTGCGGGGGAGCGCAGGTTGCTGACGGTGCGCAGTCCCTCATCGGCTTCGTGCACGGCCAGTTCCGCCGTGAGCCGCTCGCGCAGAAGGCGCCCGCAGCGCCGTTCGGCATCCGAACCCGCTCCGGGCTGCCGCTCCGCCTCGTCGAGGCGGCGCAGCGTCTCGCGGGCGAGTTCGGCCACGGCCTCCTGGCCGGCCGGGGAGAAATCGGGGAGGCGGCTCGCGCTCTCCGGGACGCCCAGGTAGGTACCGGTGATCGGATCGAGGTCGATGAGTGCGTCGACGTAGGCGTCGGCGACCTGGCGGGGCAGCGCGCTGCTCGGTGTCTCTGGCATGTGCTCATCCTGACCGCTGCGAGGGGCCCGCGTCACCATCGTCCGATCTCGGTCGGCTGACAAACGAGCCTGCGCGGCGACCTCAGGGGACGGGGGGCAGCAGCGGTCCGCAGTCCCAGTGCTGGAAGATCAACCGGGTCTCCACCCGGGCGACCTCCGGCCGTGAGGTGAATTCGTCGAGCACGAGCCGCTGGAGATCCGCCGCGTCAGCGACGGCCACGTGCACCAGATAGTCGTCGGGGCCGGTCAGATGGAAGAGCGCGCGCGACTCGGGCAGTGCCCGCACCCGCTCGACGAACGGACCGATCAGGTCCCGGCGGTGGGGGCGTACCTGAACGGAGAGGAGTGCTTCAAGCCCTCTTCCGAGTTTGGCCGGATCGATGCGGAGCTGATGGCCCAGGATCACCCCGCTGCGACGGAGCCGGGCGACCCGGTCGAGGCAGGTGGAGGGCGCGACGCCCACCTCGGAGGCCACGTCCCGGTACGTGGTCCGGGCGTCGTTCTGCAGAATGCGCAGTATGTGCAGATCCACCGGATCGAGAACGACGGAATCAGCCATGGCCCGAACGTAGCACGGAGCGATCGCGCTACTCTCCGGTAATTGTTCAGAGTGCGGCCATGGACTACGCCTCCTCCGCCGCGCCCACCCCCGCCAACAGGGCGCTGGCCACCGAAGCCGTGCACGCCGGCCGCGAAGATCTCGTGAAGCTGGGCGTGCACGCCGCGCCGATCGACCTGTCCACCACCTACCCCTCCCATGACGTGGAGGCGGAGGCGGCACGTATCGACGCCTTCGCCGCGAGCGGGGGCCGGCTCGACGGACCGCCCGTCTACGCCCGGCTCGACAATCCCACGACGGCCCGCTTCGAGACCGCCCTGGCCCGGCTCGAGGGGACGGCCGACGCGGTGGCCTTCGCCAGCGGAATGGCGGCGCTGACCGCGGTGCTGCTGGTCCGGTCCGCCATGGGCCTGCGCCATGTCGTCGCGGTCCGTCCGCTGTACGGATGCAGCGACCATCTGCTGGACGGCGGACTGCTCGGCACCGAGGTCACCTGGACCGACCCGGCGGGCGTCGCCGACGCGATCCGGCCGGACACCGGGCTGGTCATGGTCGAGACGCCCGCCAACCCGACCCTCGCCGAGACCGACATCAAGGCGCTCGCCCACTCCTGCGGCTCGGTGCCGCTGCTCGTGGACAACACCTTCGCCACCCCCGTCCTCCAGCGGCCCGTGGAGCACGGGGCCCGGATCGTGCTGCACAGCGCGACCAAGTACCTGGGCGGACACGGCGATGTGATGGGCGGCGTCGTGGCCTGCGACGACGAGTTCGCGTCCGCCCTGCGGCAGGTGCGCTTCGCCACCGGCGGGGTGCTCCACCCGATGGCCGGCTATCTGCTGCTGCGAGGGTTGTCCACGCTTCCGGTACGGATCAGGGCGGCCTCCGTGACCGCAGCCGACCTGGCCCGGCGGCTCGCCGCCGACCCGCGCGTCGCCCGGGTCCACTACCCGGAGATCGGCGGCGCGATGGTCTCCTTCGAGGTGTACGGCGAGCCGCGCGACGTCATCGCGGGCGTACGGCTGATCACGCCCGCGGTCAGTCTCGGCAGCGTCGACTCCCTGATCCAGCACCCGGCCTCCATCAGCCACCGCATCGTGGCCGAGGGAGACCGGCGTGCCGCGGGCGTCAGCGACCGGTTGCTGCGCATGTCGGTCGGTCTCGAGGACGTCGAGGATCTCTGGGCGGATCTGTGCGAGGCGCTGAGCGGCGCTACGCCTGCTCGCTCCGCCCGTGCGGGAGCGGCCGGATCTGCGGGAGCTCACGAGGCAGTCCGTGCGGGATCTCGTACGGCAGCCGGGACGCCACGGGAGCCGCGCCCAGCCGCGCTGTGATCACCAGGGTGCCCTCCTCGATCTGGTAGTCGAGCGGGAGGCCGAGAGCGCGCATGGCCGCGACCATGCCCGTGTTGGACGACTGCGTCACGGCGTACACGCTCTCGCATCCCGCCTCGACGGCCATCGCGACCAGCCGGCCCAGCAGTTCGGAACCGATGCCGCGGCGCTGCCACTCGTCCTCGACCAGCAGGGCGACTTCGGTCTCGTCCCCGTCCCACAGCAGATGGCCGAGGGCGACGAGCCGGCCGGAGGACGTCTCGACGGCGAGGGTGCGTCCGAAACGAGGGCTGAGCAGATGGTTCAGATAGCGGTCCGCGTCGCCGACCGGGCCGTGGTAGCGCAGGCTCAGCGTGCGTGTGGAGCAGCGGTCGTGCATCGCCCGGGCGGCGGCGACGTCGCCGCGGTCGGCCCGGCGCACGGTGATCTCGTTGCCCTCGGGGAGGGTCAGCACGGCCTGGCTGCGCGGAATGCGCGGGCCCAGGCGGGCGTCGAGCTCGACGAGCGCGCGGGCGCGCGCGAACTCGGTCGGCGTGAACGGCAGATACGGCCGCTCGACGGTGATCGTGCCGCCGCTCGGATCGCGCAGCCGCATCAGGGTCTCATCGAGGACGCCCTCGACGGGGGCGGGCTCGCCGGTCGGCCGGCCCGCGAGGTTGACTGCGGGCACGGAGTGGATGGTGCAGCGGCCGAGCAACTGACGTAGTGCGAGGGGCAGTTCGGCCGCATCGAGCGCGGTGCGTGTGGCGAGGCCGAGCAGCCGGGTCGGGGTGTCCACCAGGTCGTGGGCGTCGGCGCGCTCGATCCAGGTGCTGCTGCCGCCCGCGGCCGAGACCTCGCGGGTGATCTCCTGCGCCTGGAGCGCGGCGGGGGCCCGCAGCAGGAACTCGTCGACGGTCCCGTCCGCCAGCGGATGCGTCTGGAGCGTGAGGATGTCCACGTGGTGCCTGGCAAGGGCCGTGCACAGCGCGGCTAGACTCCCGGGCTCGTCCCGCACGGTCGTGCGCATCCGCCACAGCGTGGTCTCGCGCGGCGCGTCGGATCCGCCGGCGCCCTCCGACGCGCCGGTCGGGGCGGAGAGGCGGGCGGTCCCGGAGCCGTCGGCCCCGGGACCGCCGGTATCGGCGGCCGGAGGCGCATGGCCGTGGCGGCGTGCCCACCATGTGTGGAACGCGGCCGTGGCGATGAGCGCGACGGCGGAGGCGACGAGCAGATACGGGCCGTCGGGACCGTGGGCGATCATGTTCGCCACGGCGTCGGCGACGGCGACGGCGGTGAACAGGGCGGCCAGCTCGACGAGGTCCCGCCGCCAGTGGTGCTGGCGGCGGGTGCGCTTCGCGTAAGTCACTTCAGTCATGGAATCACTGTGACCGAGCGGTGTTGCGTGATCACGAACGCTTTGTGACTGACTGGTTAAGCATGGATCTAGCGGGTTAGTGGCTGTTTTCGGCATTTTGCGTCCTGGGTTGATCACGGCTGTGACGGATAGCGGTCAGCAGCCGGTCGGCCTGGGCCACCAGCTGGGAGGAGCCGCCGCGAGCGGCCAGCTCCGGGAGACCGGCGGGCTCGGCGACGCTGCCGGGCTCCGTGGCCGCCCCGCACCGCTCCAGGCAGTCGGCGGCCACGGCCAGTATCCCGCCCGACCCGCGCGGTGGATCACCGGCGTCGAGCAGACCGGGCAGGACCGAGCCCAGCACCGACCACATCGTCGCGTAGGCACCGGTCGCGGCGGCCGTCCGGACCGCATCCGCAAGCCGGTTGGGCTTCACCGCGCCGAGCCGCAGCAGCTCGGCCGCATCGCGGCCCAGCCGTCCGCCGTCCAGCTCGCCGCGGGCGGCGAGCACGAGGAGCGCGTCCACCGCCGCCAGCCGGTCCTCGGCGTGCCGTGCGCCGAGCCCGTACGCGACCGCCAGGTGCACGGCCTCACCGGCCGGGCCGCCGCACTCGGTCAGCCGGGGCAGCAGCGCCGCGTTGCCGCGCTCCTCGGCGGTGGCGCAGGCCGCAACCTCGGGCAGTGTCCAGGCGGCCAGCGTCTCGCGGTCCTCGGGCAGCACCGCGAACCACTGGGTCTCCAGGGCCGACCAGTGGTAGCAGCGGCCCGATCCGGAGTACGGGCGCCCGAGCCGCTGGAAGGCCCGCGGGAAGTCGCGCTGGAGAGCGAGACGTTCCCTGCTCTCGACGACGATGTGGCGCGCGGCCTGCCGTGCCCGGTCCCACCAGTGCGGCCGGGCCTCGGCGTTCGGCTCGTGCACGCGCCGCACCAGCGGCGCCGCACCGGCGTCCGCGCCGAGCCAGGCGGCGAGCCTCTCGCCTTCCCGCGTGCCCAGCGCCGTGGCCG
>NZ_JBEOXF010000118.1:0-8532 GCF_040296405.1 Streptomyces sp. NPDC002133
TTCTCTGGGGCTTTCCTCCGGGCGCTTCCCTTCGGTGTTTCCAGCTTAGCAGATCCGATTTCCGTTTCCGCCACCCGCTGGAGCGGGCTGCCGGGCTGTTCTTCGCTTTCGCGTTTCCCTTTCCGGCGGTTCCGACTCTATCAGACTCTTTCGGGCCTGACTCCCAGTCAGAGGGGGCTGCCGTCCCGGCGGTTGGGCCGTTCCGACGTTTCAAACTCTAGCGGATTTCCCGGGTGACTCATAATCGAGCCATCGAAATGAATTCCGGCATGCCGAAATTCATCCCGGTTGGGAGTTCGTGCAGAGTTTGGTTGCCGCATCAGCGGCGGGATCGGTCGTCGCAGAACCGTTCCGGCTCCGTGACAACTCGAAGAACCTTACGGATCGGCGAGGGGTCTGTCAACCCGCCCCGCCGTCCATCTTCCCGACACCTTCGGGACAGCTCTCCGGTCCGGCTAGTCCAGGTCGGTGAGCCGGCCGCCCGCGTCCGGCTGGGTGTGCTCCACCCGACGCAGGACGCGGATGAGCATCTCGCCCAGCACGCCCCGCTCCCCGCTCGTGAGGTCCTGGAGCAGGTCCTCCTCGAAGGCGGTGGCCATGCGCATTGCCTCCAGCCACTTCGTGCGGCCTTCGTCCGTGAGCTCGACGATGACGCGCACCCGGTTGCTCTCGTCGCGGTCGCGGGTGACCAGGCCCTCGCTCGCCATGCGGTCGATGCGGTGGGTCATGGCGGCCGGGGTGAGGCCGAGGCGCTTGGCGAGTTCGCCCGGGCCGAGGCGGTACGGAGCGCCGGCCAGGACGAGGGTCTTGAGGACCTCCCACTCGGCGTTGCTGATGCCGAGGGCGGCGATCTGGCGGCCGTACGCGACGTTCATCCGGCGGTTGAGCCGGCCGAGGGCGGAGACGACCTTCTCGACCTGGGGGTCCAGGTCGAGGAATTCACGCTGGTACGCGGCGATCTGCTCGTCGAGGCTCGGCTCCTGCGCGGCTCCCGCGGCCTCCACGACCTGCGGGGTCTGTGCGGCGCGGGTGTTCTTCGCGGCCTGGACCGAGGCGGGACCGGGCGCCTGCCCGTGGGCGGGCTGCTCGTCGGGGGTGTCGGGCATGCGGCCACTATCCCACGCATCGAGTTGGCTTCTAAGTCCTTGGATATGTATTGTTAACGTTCTAACTTTAGCTTCGAAGTCTTCAGACTTCAGTCCTTCCGTGCCGGCGGACAGACCAAGGCAGGTGAGTATGACCAGGCAGATGGGCGCTGCGATGCGCCGGATCCAGGCGGGGAACGTGCTGAGCGCGTTCGGGCTCGGGTTCACCGTTCCGTATCTCTATGTGTACGTGGCCCAGGTGCGTGACCTGGGCGCCGGCACGGCGGGGGCCGTCCTTGCCGTCTTCGCCATGGCCGCGCTCGTCGTCCTGCCCTTCACCGGGCGGGCCATCGACCGCCGGGGTCCGCTGCCTGTCGTGATCGTCGCCTCGCTGCTCGCGTCCGCCGGTGCGCTGAGCATGGGGCTGTCCGGGAATGTCCCGATGGCCGTGCTGTCCGCCGCGCTGCTGGGTGCGGGTACGGCGGTGATGCAGCCGGCGCTCGCGACGATGATCGTCTGGTGCTCCAGCCCGGCGACCCGGACCCGGGCGTTCGCGATGCAGTTCTTCCTGCAGAACCTGGGGCTCGGGGTCGGCGGTCTGATCGGTGGGCAGATCGTCGACGAGAGTCGGCCCGGCAGCTTCACGCTCTTGTTCTCGATCGAGGCGGCGATGTTCGTCGTGCTGGCCGGTATCGCGGCGACCGTGCGGATGCCCGCGTGCCCGTCGATCCCGGACGCGATGCCGGAGAACACCGAGGCGAAGGCCCGAGGTGGGCTGCGGGCCCTGCTCGGGCACCGGGCGATGGTGCAGCTGTGCGTCCTCGGGTTCGTCCTCTTCTTCGCCTGCTACGGACAGTTCGAGTCGGGCCTTGCGGCGTACGGCACCGAGGCCGCCGGGATCGACCCCGCGACGCTCGGCTTCGCCCTGGCGGCGAACACGGCCGTCATCGTGGTCGCGCAGTTCGTCGTGCTCAAGTTCGTCGAGCGGCGGCGGCGTACGCGGGTGATCGCGGCGGTCGGGCTGATCTGGGCCGTCGCGTGGCTCTTCGCGGGGTACGCGGGGCTCGGGCACGGCAGCCAGGCGATGGCGACGGCCGCGTTCATCTCCACGTACGCGCTCTTCGGGCTCGGTGAGGCGATGCTGTCGCCGACGGTGGCGCCGCTCGTCGCCGACCTGGCGCCGGAGTCGATGGTCGGCCAGTACAACTCGGCGTTCGCTCTGGTCAAGCAGCTCGCGCTGGCGATCGGTCCGGCCGTGGGCGGGCCCATGGGCGCCGCGCTGCACGGCCCGTACATCGTGACGTTCGTACTCTTCTCGCTCGGCATCACCGCGCTCGCGCTGCGGCTGGGGAAGCGGCTCACGCCCGTACAGGACCAGCCGTCGCTCGTCTCGAAGTCGCGGGTCGTGGCCAGGCACCTGCCCGAGCAGGGCGGCCGCGTGGAGACCGCCGTCTGACGACGGCCGGCCCGCGACGACGGCCGGCGTCCGACTCGACCGCCGCCCATCGGCGGCTGCCCACTCGTCGTCCGGTCGCCTAGTCGTCGGGCAGCGCGAACTCGCACCACACCGCTTTGCCGCCGCCGGGGGTGCGGCGGCTGCCCCAGGACGAGGCGATCGTCGCGACGATGGAGATTCCGCGACCCGCCTCGTCCTCCGTTTCGGCGCGGCGGCGGCGCGGCAGATGGTCGTCCCCGTCCGTCACCTCGATGATCAGGCGGCGGTCGGTGCGGCGGAGCCGCAGCCGCATGGGCGGGGTGCCGTGCTGCAGGGAGTTCGCCACGAGCTCGCTCGCGGCGAGCACGCCCAGGTCGCGCAGCTCGCCCGGGAATCGCCAGGAAGCCAGCACCCCCGACGCGAACGCACGCGCGCGAGGCGCCGCTTCGACGCCGCCGAGCAGCTCCAGGGCCGCGTTGTGGAACAGCTCCGCGTCCGGGCCCCTGCGGGTCGGGTGCTGGAGGACGAGGACCGCGACATCGTCGTCATGCTCCGCGGTCACGCCCAGGGAACGGATCAGCCGGTCGCACACCACCTGAGGTGTGCCTGTCGCCCCCGCGAGCGCGCGCTCCAGGGCGGCGACGCCTTCGTCGATGTCCTCGCCGCGCCGCTCGACCAGACCGTCCGTGTAGAGGACGGCCGTGGAGCCGGGCTGGAGCGGGATCGTGCCGGAGGTGTGCAGCCAGCCGCCGGTGCCGAGCGGGGGCCCGGTCGGCTCCTCCGCGCGGTGGACCGTGCCGTCCTCGTCGCGTACGAGGATCGGCAGATGGCCCGCCGACGCGTACACGAGCCGCCCCTCGTTGGGGTCGTGAACCGCGTAGACACAAGTGGCGATCTGGCTGGGATCGATCTCGGCCGCGAGTCCGTCGAGGAGTTGCAGCACCTCGTGCGGAGGCAGGTCGAGGCGTGCGTACGCGCGGACGGCCGTGCGCAGCTGGCCCATCACTGCGGCGGCGCGGACGCCGCGGCCCATGACGTCGCCGATGACGAGGGCCGTGCGGCCGGCGCCGAGCGTGATCACGTCGTACCAGTCGCCGCCGACCGCGGCGTCCGTGCCGCCCGGCCGGTAGTCGGCGGCAATGCGGAGGTCGTCGGGCTGCTCCAGCTCCTGAGGGAGCAGGGAGCGCTGGAGGGTGACGGCGGTTTCGCGCTGGCGGCGCTCGCTGGCGCGAAGGCGCTCGGCGGCCTCGGCGTGGTCGGTGACGTCGGCGGCGAAGACGAGGACACCGCGGCCGGTGTCCGTCACCGGCCTGGCTCCGGAGCCGGCTCCGGGTGCAGGCGTCGCGGCCTCGGCGGGCAGGCAGGTGATCGTGTACGAGCCGCCGCCCTGGATGCGGCGGGATTTCACGGTGCGGGGCTTTCCACTCCGCAGCACCTGGTCCATCAACGGGAGCAGACCCATCTCGGCGAGCTCGGGGCAGGCCTCGGCGGCGGTGGCACCGACGGCACGGGGCCCGAACGCGGCGGCGTACGCATCGTTGACGTACCCGATCCGGTGTTCGGGGCCGTGGACGAGAGCGACGAGGGCCGGGAGCGGGCCGAGCAGCTCCCGTACGGAGAAGTGGTCGAGCGTGGCTACGCCGGAGTCGGGCACGGCGGTGGCGTCGGACGGGGACTCCGGCCGCTGGTCGTACTCGCCGCGGGCCGCGGGCACCGACCCGCGGTCGATCCGCGCTGCGGCGCGACGCTGCGTACCGGGGAGCCGGGCGCTCCAACGCGTGAAGTTCACGGATTTTCTAGCCTCGTGTGTCGATTGCTGATCGTCGTGGGCGCTCGGCCGCGCCGCGGGGACAGGTCACTCTGTGCAGGTGTCGGCCCACCTATCGTCACACGTCCAGTGTGACCGCCGGCACTGACAACGTCGTCAGTACAACCCGGGGTCCTCCCCCGGCCCCGGGTTCCTGCTGCCCTTCGGGCCCTTGGGCGGGTCCTCGTGGTGGCGGGTGAGGGGGCGGGACGGGACGGCGCCCGCGGCGAGTTCGAACTCGGCGCGCGGATGTTCCAACGAGCCCAGCGAGACGATCTCACGTTTGAAGAGCCCCGACAGCGTCCACTCGGCCAGAATCCGTGCCTTCCGGTTGAACGTGGGCATGCGGCTGAGGTGGTAGACGCGGTGCATCAGCCACGCCGGGTAGCCCTTGAGCTTGCGGCCGTACACGTGCGCAACGCCCTTGTGCAGCCCTAGCGACGCGACGGATCCGACGTAGGCGTGGGCGTACTCCTTGAGAGGCCGGCCGCGCAGCGAGGCGACGATGTTCTCGGCGAGCACCTTGGTCTGGCGTACGGCGTGCTGGGCGTTCGGCGCGGTCTCCTTGCCGGCCTCCTTCGCGGTGAGGTCGGGTACGGCGGCGGCGTCACCGGCCGACCAGGCGTGCTCGACACCCTCCACGGTGAGCTGGGCGGTGCACTTGAGGCGGCCGCGTTCGTTGAGCGGCAGGTCGGTCGAGGTGAGCACGGGAGCGGGTTTGACGCCGGCGGTCCACACGACCGTGCGGGTCGGGAAGCGGGTGCCGTCACTCAGGACGGCGACGCGGTTCTCGCAGGATTCCAGGCGGGTGTCCAGCCGTACCTCGATGTTGCGGGCGCGCAGCTCACGGACGGCGTACCGGCCCATCTGCTCCCCGACTTCGGGGAGGATGCGGTCGCTCGCCTCGACCAGGACCCATTTCAGGTCCTCGGGCTTGATGTTGTGGTAGTAGCGCGTGGCGTAGCGGGCCATGTCCTCCAGCTCGCCGAGCGCTTCGACGCCTGCGAAGCCGCCGCCCACGAAGACGAAGGTGAGGGCCGCGTCGCGCAGGGCGGGTTCGCGGGTGGAGGAGGCGATGTCCATCTGTTCGATGACGTGGTTGCGCAGGCCGATGGCCTCCTCGACGGACTTGAAGCCGATGCCGTACATGGCGAGGCCGGGGACCGGGAGCGTGCGGGAGATCGAGCCGGGGGCGATGACGAGCTCGTCGTACCCGAGCTGGATGCCGCCCGCGCCCTCCTCGGCGGTGGCGAGGGTCGTGACGGTGGCGGTGCGCTTGGCGTGGTCGACGGTCCTGACCTCGCCGATGAGGATCTTGCATCTGCTCAGGACACGGCGGAGCGGGACCACCACATGGCGGGGCGAGATCGCGCCGGCCGCCGCCTCGGGCAGGAAGGGCTGATAGGTCATGTACGGCTCGGGCGCCACGACGAGGATCTCGATGTCTCCTCGCGCCAGCTCCGCCTTGAGTCTGTCCTGGAGGCGGAGCGCGGTGTACATCCCCACGTAGCCGCCGCCGACGATGAGAATGCGCGTGCGCGGCGAGGAGCCGGGTGCCGTGTCCCGGGAGTATGCAGCCTTCACCATCCCATGACGCAACGGCCCCAGGAGTTTGTCCACAGGCCCGGCAAATTGTGTGACCGGAGGTTTTCGCCGGACCTCTACGGCCGCAACCCGGGTGCCGGGGAAGGTGTGCAGGTCAGGGTGGGCGAGGGGGGTGGCGGGAGGGTGCCGAATCGGGAACGTTCCGGCTCTTGCTCCGATCGGGGGGCACACCGTGCGGAAGAGCCCCTTCTGAATTGACCTCGACTCAACTATGTTCGTACTCCGTCGGGGTGTCGGGTCGGTGACTCGTCTGATTCACCCCGGCTGTCAGGGCGGGGCGTCTCCGGGGGGAGACGACTTCATCACCGGGGGAACGGTTATGCACATTCAGGATTCGCATTGGCAGGCCGCTGTCGCTTCCGACGGCAACGGACGCGCGGTGACGGGGGCGGTGGCCGGAGCGGGGACCGCCGGGGGCCTGGGCGGTTCCGTGGCCGGAGGGCCCGGTGGAACCGGTCCGGCCGGGCGTTCGGCTCCGCTGCGCGTGGACGCGCAGCGCAATCTGGAGCATGTTCTGCGGGCCGCGCGCGAGGTGTTCGGCGAGCTGGGCTACGGCGCGCCGATGGAGGACGTGGCGCGCCGGGCGCGCGTCGGTGTGGGCACGGTCTACCGCCGCTTCCCGAGCAAGGACGTGCTGGTACGGCGGATAGCCGAGGAGGAGACCTCCCGGCTGACGGAGCAGGCGCGTACGGCTCTGGGGCAGGAGGAGGAGCCGTGGTCGGCCCTCTCCCGCTTCCTGCGGACGTCGGTCGCGTCGGGCGCGGGCAGGCTGCTGCCGCCGCAGGTGCTGCGCGTCGGCGTGGACGTGGACGACTCGACGGTCGTGCCCGAGGTCCTGGGCGGCGGCGAACGGGACGGCCGGGGCGACGGCCGGGAGGAGTCGCGCGTGCCCCAGCAGCGGCACGGCTTCGGTGGGCAGCCCGAGTTGCGGGTCGTCGGGGCGCGTCCGGCGTCGGTGCAGATGCCGGTGGCCGAGCAGGACGACGCGGGTGCGGGCGAACTGCTGGAGGTCGTGGGGCGGCTGGTCGACCGGGCGCGGGCGGCCGGTGAGCTGCGGCGCGATGTCACGGTGGCCGATGTGCTGCTGGTGATAGCCACGGCAGCACCGTCACTGCCGGACGCGGCACAGCAGGCGGCGGCCTCTGCCCGGCTGCTGGACATCCTGCTGGAGGGCCTGCGGTCGCGGCCGGCGTGATGGCCCGGCGCAACGCAGCGGGCTGCGGGTGCACGGCCCACGGCCCGTCAGATGGCCACCGGTCGTACGGCGCAGTCGTACAGTCTGTTGAGCATTCCTCGTACGGGTGAAGGCTCGTGCCCGGTTCCGGGAGGCTTCCCCGGATGAGTGGTTGCCGGGAGACTGTGTCCTGAGGCCCGTCGCTCTGTGGCACTCTTGCCCGGTGTTCGTGTCATTGGGTGCGTACAGGGGCTTCCTCGATGAGCGGTGACGGGCGGGACGAACCACTCGGCGGTGCGACCGGCCCGGAGGCCGGCGGTGGCGGGCGCCATCGGCAGGTCCCGAGCCAGGGCGGACCCGGGCACCCGATGGCTGCCGGGCATGCCTCCGAGGCCGAGTTCGGGCGGGACGTCGACGCAAGTGTGCCGTCGCAGCGCGAAGGCGGAAGCGGGGCCATGGCCGCCGGTCTGCAGACGTCGGACGGTGACTTGATCCAGCGGTTGCGGCTCGGCGACGACAGTGCGTACGAGGAGCTGTTCCGCCGTCACTCCGGGGCGGTACGGCGCTACGCGCGCACCTGCTGTCGCGACGCGCACACGGCGGACGACCTGACGGCCGAGGTGTTCGCCCGCACGCTGCAGGCGGTGCGGGGCGGTGCCGGGCCCGAGCAGGCTGTACGGGCGTATCTGCTGACGACCGTGCGCCGGGTCGCCGCCGCCTGGATGAATTCCTCGAAACGGGAGCAACTGGTCGCGGACTTCGCGGTCTTCACCGAGCAGGCCGCCCGTGCCTCGGAGGCGACGGACCAGGAGACGCTCGATCTGGGCGCGGACGTACGGGCCATGCACGAGGCCGAGCGGTCGCTGGCGCTGCAGGCCTTCCGCTCGCTGCCCGAGCGCTGGCAGGCGGTGCTCTGGCACACGACCGTCGAGGAGGAGTCGCCGAGCGAGGTCGCACCGCTCTTCGGGCTCACCGCCAATGCCACGGCGGTACTCGCCAGTCGGGCGCGCGAAGGTCTCAAGCAAGCCTATCTGCAGGCCCATGTGAGCACCGCGCTCACGTCGGGCGGCGACTGCGCGCGCTACGCCGACCGGCTCGGGGCCTTCGCCCGGGGCGGGCTGCGGATGCGGGCCGAGCGGGGGCTGCGCAAGCACCTGGAGGAGTGCGCCAAGTGCCGGCTGGCCGCGGGCGAACTGGAGCAGGTCAACGCCGGGATCCCGGCGCTGCTGCCGGTCGCGGTCATCGGCTGGTTCGCCGCCGGGTACTCGCTCAAGGCGGCCGGGATCGTGGCAGGCGGTGCCGCGGGCGCGGCGGGTGCGGGTGCCGCCGCGTAACCCCGGGTCTGCAGTCGATACGGGCAGGCTAGAGTGTGGTAGGGGAGATCGGAATTCCTGGTGTAGCGGTGAAATGCGCAGATATCAGGAGG
>NZ_JBEOXF010000119.1:0-8447 GCF_040296405.1 Streptomyces sp. NPDC002133
GAAGACTGCCTCGACTGCGCCGGTGGCCTCTACCTCGACACCCCCGCCTGACCGACCCCAACACCCCTCCACGAACTTCCGCGGAGCAGCACTAGCCCTGACCAGCACTGCACTCTTGGCCAGCATTGAGAAGATGGCCGAGTGGGGACGACCCACGATCTCTGTGCCAGGCCGCGCCAAGGCAGGCTGCGCGACTGCCGCTCTGCTGAGTCAGCACCAATTCGCACCGTCTGCGGTCCTGATATGACCGCTCCGACCACAGGTGGGAGAATTTCGATATCACCACAGAACGTGCTTAGGTACTCCGAAGACAGGCAGGTGAGGTCATGCCCAAGCAGCCGAAGCCGTCCCAGCCCTCACAGGGCGAGGGGCCGAGCAGGCACAAGGGCGCTCAGCACGGCTGGGCCTCAGACGTGGACGAAACTCGTCAACAGGAAAACCCGAGCGCCCACCGCTCCTTCCACCCGGATGAATACGCCCCCCCGAAGGGCAGCGGCAGGAAGGTCTCCAAGGAGGAGTCGGAATCCGTTGACACCGTCGAGAGCACCACCCGCCGCGGGGAACAGCAGGGCAAGGGCTCTGGCGAAAAGGGCATGCATGACAAGGGCCGCAGAGGTCCCTCACAACGTCCCAGCGGAACCAGGGACGCCTCCGCATCGACTGGGGTGGACCCCCAGGACCCGCCCGGCAAACGAAGCGCCGGCTAGGTGGCCGAAACCGTGCACGAAGTCATCGTGGAGCCGACCGATGGCCAAACCAGTGCAGCCCGCCACGGTGACGTGGCCCCGTGGCTGCAGGGCGATCTTCCGTGTGAGCCTGGGTCGCTTCGGCGGCCCGGGTATCGCCTTTACTGATCTGATCATGGCGCTCCCGGTCGACATTGGGCGCGCCACGTGACCGGGTGAGCTCGCGGCGGGACGTGCTGCGGCGGCTGGCGCGCCGCGCGCCGATCAGCAGCAGGACCAGTCCGAGCACAGCCGCCGCTCCGATAACGATGCCGAAGAGGAAGAGCGTGCCGGTGGAACCCGTGACCTCGTAGCCGAAGACCGAGAACCCGCCGGTAAGTCCGTGCGCGCTGTTTGAGAACACGCCGACCACGCCGATGGTGACTGCGGCGATCAAAACAACGAGTCCGAGGATGAGGATCATGAAGCACTCCTTGGATCTGCTTCGCCCCCCGGGGGATCGCGCTGTCCGGCAAGCCGGCGGCACGAGCCGCGTCTACCCCTGGGATCGAACTGCTAATCCCGTTTGCCATCGTCTAACGGCCGGCATGGGGATCCTGGGTCGTCGGACTGGGGCCGCAGCCGCTCCTGCTACTGCAAATTCCTCTACAAAGCCCATGTGGGGCAGCGCCTGAGGGTTCACCAAAATCCAGATGTCACAAAATCCTGTTCCGGTCCGACCGCATCCGTAGATTCAACGAGGGTTTGGCTACCAAGGGTCACGCCGAAAAGGCGAAGGGTGACGTCCAGCTAAGGAGAAGACGAAGGACGCCTTCCAGCGCTGATACGTACAGTGCGCTACCGCCCAGCGACCTGTCCTCACCGTCGATGACCTGAGGGACGGGTGGCCTGCTGATCCGAGGCATCTTTCGAATGTGGGGGCGACGCCGGTCTGTGCGTGCGGGTCCTGCACGCGGCCTTGACATGCCACGCCCGCCCCCGGATCTCAGACAGGGGCGGGCGCTTCCAGATGGCTACACGACTTCCTGTTCCTCCTTGCGGGCCTTGCGGATGTCGCGGACGTTGGCGGTCAGGGTGCCGTCGTGCTGCTCGTAGTGGGAGAGGGCGAGCCCGAGGCCGAAGAATGTGGGCGCCCATTCGCCGACGAAGATGCCCCACCGGTCTGCGCGATCGAGCCCGGCGCCTGGCTCGACTTTGAGCGAGGCGGCCCAGGTGAAGATGGAGAAGCCGATGGACATGAAGGCTGCGGTGTAGGCGTGCTCGCTGCGCAGGCCTCTCTCATGCAGCATCTTGATCATTGGGGTCTCCCTGGTTTGTGGGGGTCAGGGCACTTCCACCAGGTTCACCCGGCTGGCGGACGCTCGCATCTGGTGGAGTGACGGCCGTAGGCGACCATGGAGCCATGAGCGAGCCCATACTCGTGGACCCATACGCCGCCCACGCGGCCACCGGCATCAAGCCGCGTGCTCGCGGCTGAGGGTGGCTGTCGGGGGCCGTGGGTACGGTCGGGCGTCCCCTGACGCGCCGCAGGATTCGTCTGACAGCGTTACGCGGGAAAGTCCTACACTTTCCCGCGTAATGGGAGGCCGTCCCGACGCATGTCAGACACCGTTCGTACAGGGCAGCATGGTGTGCGGAACCGCCTGCCGGTACAGCAACGTCACCCAGGTGCCCTGCGTCTCGGCCTCGATATCGGCCGCCATGACCGGATTGGGCGCGAACACCCGTCGAACTCGGGCAGGCAGGTCTGAAACGATCTCCCATTGAATGGCCACCACAGCACGCCAACGGCGCCGTCTGCAGATCATCGCCGCACGCATGGTCGAACCGAACGCCCCTCGATCGCCCGGCGCGAGGGCGGCCGTGCCCAGCACCAGCCCCGAGCTGCTACAAGCCTCTGGCGCGCCTGCGGTCGCTCTGGGCATCCGCACCTGCGGCACCTGGCCCTCGGGGCGGTGCCGCGCAGGAGATCAATGACGCCGCACCGCTCCCGATGCTGAACCACGGCACCAGCGAGGCGGCCAGATGTACGGCCGCGGCAAGGGACCATCCCCGCAGGTCCGGGGAGCAGGGTCAGAGCCCGCCTTCGAGGAGGACCACAATTCATCCGGTGGAAGTGGCCTCGATTTCACGCGTTGTCGACAGGCCATGTTGATGGCGCGGCAGCGTTCGGTGAGGGTCCATCCCCGCGTGGGCGGGGAGCAGTTGATCAGTCGGTACTCGACGTTGCCGTTGCTGGGCCCATCCCCGCGTGCGCGGGGAGCAGCGTCGACCAGGTTTCCGACGATGGTCACGATGGGGTCCATCCCCGCGTGCGCGGGGAGCAGGGGTGCCGGATTCGCCCCGGGGGCGGGCCCTCGGGTCCATCCCCGCGCGCGCGGGGAGCAGGTCGACTCGAGGCGGGGGTCTCGATCTCCTGGGGTCCATCCCCGCGTGCGCGGGGAGCAGACCGGGAGCTGGCCGGGTAGTACTGCGCGATGGGTCCATCCCCGCGTGCGCGGGGAGCAGCGGCCGGCCGCAGCCTGGGCCGGAGCCTCGGGGGATCCATCCCCGCGTGCGCGGGGAGCAGGCCGGCCTCTCCGCGGACGTCGAAGGCAGCGTGGGTCCATCCCCGCGTGCGCGGGGAGCAGTCGTCGGGGTCCATGTTGAGCCGTCGCCGGACGGGTCCATCCCCGCGTGCGCGGGGAGCAGGGAGGAGATCCGTGCGGCCATGGCTGGCCTGGAGGGTCCATCCCCGCGTGCGCGGGGAGCAGACCGGGATCAGCGCGGACGGAGACCCCGGCACGGGTCCATCCCCGCGTGCGCGGGGAGCAGCGCGCGTGGTCCGACAAGGGCCAGGCGTACTCGGGTCCATCCCCGCGTGCGCGGGGAGCAGCCCCTCTTTCCCCCTCCCCACCGTCGAGGCGAGGGTCCATCCCCGCGTGCGCGGGGAGCAGCCGGCCCTGCACCCGCGTGACAGCAAGGGCAGGGGTCCATCCCCGCGTGCGCGGGGAGCAGCTGGCGGATCTCGTTCGCGTCCCGCTCGCTGAGGGTCCATCCCCGCGTGCGCGGGGAGCGGAAGGAGGTCGAGGAGACCGAGTCCGCGAAGCTGGGTCCATCCCCGCGTGCGCGGGGAGCAGCTGACCTGCTCCAACGTCGTACTGACCGCTGGGTCCATCCCCGCGTGCGCGGGGAGCAGTCGTCGGCGAACTCGAGACGATCCTGCAGAACGGGTCCATCCCCGCGTGCGCGGGGAGCAGCAGCAGACGCTGGCTCACCTTGACCCGGCGCCGGGTCCATCCCCGCGTGCGCGGGGAGCAGGTGAACTCTCCGGTGAAGCCGTCGTCGGCGTTGGGTCCATCCCCGCGTGCGCGGGGAGCAGCGGAATCCGTTGGCGCGTGACAGCCAGTCCTGGGGTCCATCCCCGCGTGCGCGGGGAGCAGGACATACCGTGCGCCCCCACGCGGCCCCACCGGGGTCCATCCCCGCGTGCGCGGGGAGCAGGCCGCCGGGAGCGCCACCTTTGTGCACGGCGCGGGTCCATCCCCGCGTGCGCGGGGAGCAGATCGTCGTCCCCGACCTGTCCCTGTTCCACTCGGGTCCATCCCCGCGTGCGCGGGGAGCAGCTCGGGGAACTCCCCGGAAAGATCGCCGGGTGGGGTCCATCCCCGCGTGCGCGGGGAGCAGCGGAGAAACTACGGACACGCAGGTCAGCGGGGGGGTCCATCCCCGCGTGCGCGGGGAGCAGTGCCTTGACTGCACTGCCAAGGGATACGGACGGGGTCCATCCCCGCGTGCGCGGGGAGCAGCCGCCCTTTCCGGCCAGGACGTGAATACCGATGAGGTCCATCCCCGCGTGCGCGGGGAGCAGTGGGCGTCGTCGCCGTTTCCGGGCGCAACGTCAGGTCCATCCCCGCGTGCGCGGGGAGCAGAACTGTCGAATATCTGCTGTCCGGCGGTATTCGGGTCCATCCCCGCGTGCGCGGGGAGCAGGACGTGATATCAGACAGGAGAGCGCAGATGTGGGGTCCATCCCCGCGTGCGCGGGGAGCAGGGCCGCTGTTGTGCGAGCTTGCCGTACACCGAGGGTCCATCCCCGCGTGCGCGGGGAGCAGGCGGACCAGATCACGCAGACCTACGAGGCAACGGGTCCATCCCCGCGTGCGCGGGGAGCAGTCTTGTTGACCAGGCGCGATATGCAGTGTCCCTGTGCTGGGGAGCCACTTCTTAAGAATCCGGCGTTCTCCATATATCACATCAAAAAACCCAAAGATCCTTCGTAGTCCGTGGCCGACGATGGAACCTCCTCCACGAGGCGCCGGCCTCGGTGAGGGATTACGTGTTCAGCGGCGGAAGCGTCTCCGCTTCGCGGCTTTGCTCCAGCCCGGTGGAAGGGCTGGGGAAGCTGATTCGGCCGGGCGTTTGTGGGGTCGGTGGATCAGGGTGAGTCCTTCGTGATCGAGGGGGTGCCAGGCATGGTCGTGGCTGCGGAAGGTGAAACCCTGCTCGGTGTCGGTGGTATGAGCGAGGAGGGCTCGGCCCTGGTCTGCGTAGGCGCAGACTTCGTCCCAGAGCAGGTCGCGGATTCGGGCCGAGGGATTGCCGAGGAAGACGCCGGGTGAGATCTCCAGGAGCCAGCGGGTGAGGTAGCCGCGTAGGCCCGGTGGGCAGTTGGTGAGAACGATGACGGTCACCACTGGCCTCCGGGAGCGGAGTCGGGGCCGAGGTCGTAGTTGGGATCGGGGTCGTGGTTGCGGCCAGCGGCGATGTGGTGGCCGCCGTCGGTCTGGAGGGTGACGTGATCGACGTCCGAAGTGGTCTCGGTGCCAGGTGGCAGAAGCAGAATCTTGATGTCGTTGACGCACCGGTCGAGGAGGCCGGTGCGGGCGATGTGGTCGCGCAGGGCGCGGCGGGTGCGAGGGCCGGGGTCCTCGTCGTTCTCGGCCGCGATGTCGAAGGCGATGGGGATGCCGACGTCGGTCTTGTAGAGGTCGGCGATGTCCAGGACGAACGAGAGCTCGTGGCCGGAGTGAATGAAGCCGAGGGCCGGTGAGCAGCCCAGAGCCGTGACGATGGCGTGAGTGATGCCGTACATGCACTGGGCGGCCGCGGTGATGGCCTGGTTGACGGTGTCACCGGAGGCGAAGTCGCCTGGGGTGTAGTGGCGGCCTTTCCAGGGGACGCCGGTACGGGCGGATTCGCGGCGGTAGCACTCCTTGAGCCGCGCGCCCTCGGCGCCCAGGAGCTGGCGTCGGGTGAGCCCGGCCGGGTCCTCGGTGGGAAAGCGCAGCCGGTACATCGCGCGTGCGACGTCAAGGCGGGTACGGACGTTGGCCCATGCCGTGGCCTGCGCCTCGGCGAGGGCGGAGGAGCGGGTGAGGGCTCGGCCGGAGGCGTAGTAGCGAACGCCGTGCTCGCCGACCCAGGCGACAGAAGCGCCGGTTTCCCCAAGGACACTCATCGCCTGGTGCGTGATGCGGGTTCCGGGGCCGAGCAGGAGGGTGCCGATGGTTGCCGAGGGGATGTGGCGTACCCCCTCGGCGTCCTCGGCGGTGATCGCGTTCGCGTCGCGGTGGATGGTGCATCTCTCCAGGTAGACGAAGGAGAGACGGTCACCGACGCGGGTGAGTTCGCGCGGGGTGAGCTGGGCGCGCCGGCTGACGGTGGACACGGGATCCTCTTCTCCTGCGGGCCGTCAGCCGATGGGGGCGAGGGTCATCAGGCCGCAGCCGTAGGCCCGTGCCTTGCCCAGGCCCTGGGTGAGCAGGTTGCGGAGCCGGTCGGGGTCGGTGACTTCCAGGCGCCCGTCGTAGGTGACCGCAGTGACACGGACGTGATGCTTTTGGTCGTCCTGCTTCTTCGTGAAGCTGAGGGGCCGGGGCGAGCGGACCGTGACCAGGTGTTCGTCGCCGTGCTCGACGAGGCGCTGTCTCTCGGGCTTGGTGAGAATGGCGAAGCCGCCTCGTTCCTGCCGTTCGAGGAGCCAGGTCAGTTGGTGCTTGGGGGTGCGGTGGGCGGTTCGCTTGGTGGGGGCGCCGTCCTGGTTGCGGACGTAGTGAACGGGGTTGGCGGTGAGCCGGAACGACCAGGTGGTGCCCTTGTCCAGGCGGTCGAGGAGGCGGGAGTAGTCGCCGGTCTGCCAGTGGGGGCCTTCGGCGGCGGGCCATCCTGCCTGCTCGACGAGGTGGGTGAGGTCGGGCGGGGTGGGGCTGACGATGTAGAGGTGCACTGCTGCGGCGCTGGTGTGATCGACGCGCCACAGCACCCGGGGGGTGTCGGGGTCCCCGGGCAGCAGGTGTGGGAAGGACGACATGACTGCGGCGTGCATGGCCTGCGGGGAGGTCAGGAGCCGTCGGGCGTCGGTGCGGCGCGTGTTGAACCGGAATCGGGTCAGGTAATGGGTCATCAGTTGCCTGCCAGGGCGGTCATGGGGTCGTGGTCGTCGAAGAGGCCGCCTGGGCCGTTCTGCGGCCGGTGCCAGGGGTTCGGCACCCGGATCGGATCGATCTCGGTGACGGTGCGCAGGCCGTAGCGGCGGTGCCGGTTGGAGAAGCTGAGCGGCTGGTCGCGCTGGGAGTCGCCGAGCGGGACGGTCAATTCGGTGTCTGCGGGGATCGTGGCTGGGGGCTCCACCAGGGCGCGGAGTTTGATGGCGGCGTGGCGGGCGTGGCGGCGCTGGTGCCATTCGGAGGCGTGCCAGGGTTCGCCGTTCAGAACGTCCTCCAGCCGCGTGCTGGTGTGGATGTCACGGTCGGGGGTGAAGTCGACCGGGCGGGCCGGCGGGCAGGACCGGCGGCCCAGGTACGGCAGATAGACCGGAGCCCGCAGTGCCTCGCGCAGCTCGGTAATAGTGGCGTGGTCTCCTTCGACGGCGGCGACGAAGACGGCGTCGGCGAGGTAGAAGCGCTCGGAGAGCGGCATCGCGTCGCCAGTGTCGAAGTGCCGGGCGGTCTGGAAGTCGCGGACGCGGGTGCCGGGCTGGTCGATGCGGACGCCGAAGCGCAGGCGGGCCAGGCGGGTCAGCTCGGCCTCGTCGTCGCGTTCGACGCCGAGGGCGGCGGCGAGCATGCCGATGACGCCGCTCTTGGTGGGGGCGGGTTCGGTGGTGCGGCGGGCGAAGCGGGCCGAGACCCCCCAGGACTGGAGGGGCCCGGCCAGCTGGAGCGCCAGCACGGCGGTGCGGTCCGCCTCCGTCGGGGCGCTGTCCGCGGCGGATACGGCGGCGGTCGTGGCGCTGGTCATGCGCGCTGCTCCAGTCGCTCGGCAACGACCTGGCCGACGGCGGCGACGAGTTCCTCGACCCTTTCGGTCTGGGTGCCGAGGACGGAGACCGGCTTGGCGGCGGGGCCGACGGCCAGCACCCAGCGCTGGGTGGTTTCCTCGTCGCTGTAGGCCTTCTCGATCTGCGGGACGTAGTCGGCGAGCCGCTGGCAGGCCTGCTTCATGTATCCGCCTGCCTCCTCGCCCGCGACGACGGCCTTCTCGAAGGCGGAGACGTAGCTGATCGGGCGGCTGGTGCGGAGGGTGACGATCACGGCGTCCGGCAGGGTGTGGTTTCCGAACGTGTTGATCTTTCCGCTGGGCAGGGAGGAGATGAAGGAGTTGGTGAAGGCCTTGACGGCGCGGCGTACCGGGGTCGTGGTCGGCTCGTCGTCCTTGAGGCCCTGCCCGAGGTTGCGCTCCAGGAGGCCGTCTGGTGCCGGCTTGTTGATCCAGGCCGCTGCGGGGACCTTCGGGGGCTCCGGTGGCTTGCGGACGAAGCGTTCGGGGTGCTTCGCGTAG
>NZ_JBEOXF010000120.1:0-8080 GCF_040296405.1 Streptomyces sp. NPDC002133
GAGACGACACTCGGGCCCTCGGACTGCCCGGCCTCGGCCTTCGACAACGAAATGGGCCGCCGACTTCGTCGGCGGCCCATCAAGAAAGATCGAGGGTAGTGAATTCCGGGGCCTGGCCTTTTCGGTGAACCGAGTATGGGGGAGCCATGTAATACACGATCGTCGGCGGCTGGTTCGATTGCTGGGATCTCGTCTCGACTTTCGCTGTCGTCGCCGATGGGGATTCCCTCGAGGAGGTCAGGCGGAATGCGGCCGGGGCCGTCCTGGAATATTTCCCGCACCGTGCCGAGGGTGACGGGGTGAGAGGTCCGAGACTCTCTGGGGCGGAGAGGGCGGCGCTTACGTCGTCGCGGCGTTCGCGGGCGACCTGAGCGCCCAGGCCATCGAGGACGCGACGTTCGAGCTGATCGCATGAGCGCAGCCACCGGGACGTTCACCGTCATCGGCCTGACCCTGGACGTCGACAGCGGCGAGCTGCTCATCGCCGCCGTCCTGCCCGGCCCGGTCGCCGACCAGACGCCCCCGATCCCGACACGGCCGCTGCTCTCGCGTACGAGCCCTGCCGCTCGATGCGGCCGCCCAGGCTCGCGCCCTGCGACTCGTCCAGGGCTGACCGACCTCGGGGTGCGGCTGCCCGGCTGCGCCGCTGTCCTGGCGGTGGGGGGGTGGTGCTCCTGCCCGACCGAGAGCGTGGAGGAGGAAGCGCATGACCAGCTGAGTCCGCTGGGCGCTATGTACAGGGGGTTCTTGCGGAAGCGGGGATCGCCTCGCGCGAGGACGGGCACATCAGCGCTGGATGCTTCTGGGTCGCCGTCGACATCCCGGGCGACGGTCAGGTGGGTCTGTACGCGTCGAAGAGCAGCGTTTCTACAGCAGTTCGGGAGGCACATCGGCAGTCGACACCGAGCCGTTGTTCACGACGATGGACAGCATCGCTCACTGGCGGGGAGGCGCTCTGCCCCCACGTGGGTCATTCTGTGGCGGGTTGACGGCCTGGGAAGGTGGGGCGGTCGCCTGCGAGGGTGAGCATGACGTTGTTCATAGGGCGCTCACGTCCAGGTCGTGCCGCTCTTCGAAGTACTTGCGCTCGGCCCAGTGGGCGGTGACCCCCGCGGTGGTGCGGGTGATCCGCACGACGCAGTCGGGCAGGCGCCATACCTGCGAGGGCGTCTTGCCCGGGTGCAACTCCTCGGCGGGGCCGAACACCGCCTCGGCTGCGGCAAGCACCTCGACGAAGCTGTCGTTGATCGGGGCGGCGTCCTCGTCGACGGCCGGCCAGTGACTGATGCCCGAGAACCGGATGTCGAGGTTGCGGACCTGCCCGTGGGAGATGTTGATCGTCTGCAGCGGTTTTCCGAGGTCCCACGTCGCCCGGGCGATGATCGGGCCGTCGGGGACCGATTCGACGGTGGTCCAGCCGAGGTGCGCCATGAGCGCGGGGACCTCGTCGGCTGACCAGGCCCATTGCCAGCCGCGGACGACGGTCAGCGTCGCGTGCACGGCGGCGGGGTCGGCGGTCTTGAAGTCGGTCACGGCTGCTCCTCGGGCTCGTAGCCGACCAACTTATAGGCGCTGGCTACGGAGCCAGGTGATCGATGGCGCGGCATCGACGCCGCCATGCGGGCCGCGGTGGCCCACTGCCTCCCGTGCTCGTCGACATCGACATCCCGGTGCGGCAGGTGCCTCCCGCAGTCGCGAACAAGTGCTGTCGTGAGCCGTCGATAAAGCCAGTCAGGTCTGGTTCAGCGAGAACCTGGTGAACTACCCACCGTCCGCGTACTTCGGGTGGCTCGTCTGTTCCTACTCGGACCCTGACGACGGCGCGTGTTCTCGGTGCTGCATGAGAGCGGCAGTACGGACCTGATTGCCGATACTGCCGACGCGGTCGCCGCCGTGCGTTTGGCGCTCGCAGCCAGCACCCCTGCGTGGGTTGCCGTCCGTTCCGGTTTTCCGGCGGGGCGGTCGGGGACGTGGTGGTGGGTGCTGTGGTAGCCGCCTCTGTCACAGGCGGAGGACGACCAGGGCGGTGTCGTCGGTGGGACCGGCAGGGGGCATCAGGTCGGTCAGGAGGGCGTCGGCGAGCGTTTCGGGGTCGGTGTCCTGGTGGCGGGTGAGGGAGGCGGCGAGCCGGGTCAGGCCGGCATCGATATCCTCGCGGCGGCGTTCGATCAGCCCGTCGGTGTACAGCACAAGGGTGGCCCCCTCGGTGAACGGGGACTCGGCCTGGGGGCGGGGGCTGTGTTCGGGGCGGGCGCCGAGCGGGGGGTCGGTGGCCTGGTCGAGGAAGTCCACGGTGCCGTCGGGGTGCAGCAGGGCTGGTGGAGGGTGGCCGGCGCTGCTGTAGGCGATGGCGGGGTTGGTGTCGTCGATGACGCACAGGACCGCGGTGGTCGACTCCGCGCCGTCGACGGAGCGGGCGTACAGGTCGAGGGCTTCCAGGGCCTGGGCGGAGCCGTCGGCGACGAGGGAAGCGGCGCTGAGGGCGCTGCGCAGTTGGCCCATGACGCATGCGGCGGCCAGGCCCTGGCCGACGACGTCGCCGACGGCCACCGCGATACGGCCGTCAGGCAGGTCGACGAGGTCGTACCAGTCCCCGCACACGTTCAGGGACCCGGCCGCCGGGCGGTAGCGCACTGCTGCGCGGTGATGCCTCAAAGGCCCGGGGGCGGGCAGCATCGCCTCTTGCAGGCTCAGGGCTACATCGCGTTCGCGGGCGTGGGCCTCGCGCAGCCGTTCGTTGATCTCCTGCAGTTCTCGGGCACGGGTGTACAGCTCGGCTTCCAGTGCCGTTGCCCGGTCTTTGCGGCCTCGGGTACGGATGAGCTCGGTGATGTCCTCCTCCCGGTGCAACAGCAGCGCCACCCGCCCGTCCGGGCCGAAGACGGGGACGTTGACCGGACTCCAGTACCGCTCCTCCCACACCCCGGGCCGGTCCGGGTACTCCACGTCGTAGCGGTGAAGCGTCATGGCGTCGCGCTCCCCGGTGGCGGCCACCCACCGCAACGATGCCTGCAGCTTGCGCATGCCGGTTACCGCGGGGTCCTTGGGATCGTCGGGGAAGGCATCAGACAGGTAGCGGCCCACCACCCGGTCACGGGTACGCCCCATGCTGCTCAGGAACGCCTCATTGACGTCGGCGTACACCAGGTCCGTGGTGAACAGAGCCACCGCGCTGGGCAGCGCCTGGAAGACCGCCTCGTAGTTGATTTCGGATGCGTTCACGATGCCACCTGCCAGCGACGCTATGTCTGTGTCGATCATGGGCCCTGTCACGATAAGCACCAGTGGCACCCAAGCCCGTCATTCCCTGCAGCTCTTCCCCTGCTCGGAGAGGCCGTTCTCGTGAACCTGGCCCTCTGCCAGGTGCTCTGACCGGATAAGTTCGCCGGAAGCTCTCGGTGTTCGGCATGGACGTGCCTCGTCAACCCTCCGTAGGTTGGTGATCACCTACGAAAGGGGGGCGGGGTGAACGGCAATCCGCTGTACCACTTGATTGCGCTGGCAGTGTCGACGGCGCTCGTGCTGCCGGTGCCGGTGGCGATGCTGGCTGGGTGGACACCGCCATGGTTGCGGAAGCGACAGGCCGGGATGCGGCTTCGCGCCTACGGCGTTCTGTGCATCTACGCCCTCATTCTCGTCAACAGCATCCCCCGGATCGCCGACGCCTCCCTCGAGACGGTCATGGCCTGCATGAACGTCGGCTTAGGCTTCATCGCCGCCGCTGCGGTCTTGTTCCTGCTCGCGGAACGCAAGGATTCAGGCGCTCAGACAGCTGGCCCAGTCGAACCTCGGGAAGGCTGAGAGACACGCCTGCCGCGCGACGGGTTGGTCAGGACAACACTGCCCAGCGGACCGGCAGCTGGAAAGCCCGGAAGGCATGCTTGGCCGTGTCAACGCATCGATGAGGTGGCTCCAGTGGGGCGTCGCCCCGCTGGGGGCGCTCCTGGCCGGTGCCACTGCCACCGTCATAGGCCTGCGCGACACCATTCTCATCGGAGTCATCGGCCTCACCGCTTCGGTGCTCTATCTCTACCCTTTCTCCTTCCGACCCGTGTGGGTGCCTGGCAGGAGCCAGCCGGCCAGAGCTTCGCCGAGGCCGCCGGCGCCCGCGATAACCGGGCCTTGCGCACCTGCCTGCGTGGTTCGTATCCCGCGTAGGGAAGCGGGCGGGCAGGCCAGGGAGGGAAATGTGCTCAGCCGGCGGGCGCGGCGTTCACCCGGGCAATGATCTCCTGGACCTGTGTTCTGACCATGCTGTGAAGAAGCTCGGGTGGCTCAGTCAGCAGCCCAAGGTCGAACGAGATGGACCATGACCATCGCTCTTCCTCGTCCGGCCCGGGCATGAGTTGGAACAGGGTGGCCCCGCCTGCAGCCAGTAGTTCGATGCGGTGGGCGGCGACCACCCGGTTTGGTGCCCAGGTCTTCAGCGCTGCGGCGAACTTGTCCGTCGTCCGGCGCAGCATGGCACTCTGCGGCGCCAGGACGTAGTTGTCCGCGTCGCTGTACGTCTCAATGGTGATCGTCCTGGGGCTGGTCTGCTCGAACCGCTTGAGGTCGTCGAACGCGATCCGCGTGGCCTCACGGGGGCGACGGGAGTTGAAGAGCAGGTAGAGCGCGCGGTCGGATATGACCGCGCTGATGAGCTCGCCCTGCCGTGTCACGAGCAGTTCCGCATGATTGTCGTTCACCAGCGCCGTGCACTGATGCTGCAGGTGCTCTCCCTGCTCCAGGAAGCCGGCGAGCGACCGCTCCATGCCGGCGAATCTTCGTCTTCTCGTGCTGCGATTCGGCATGGGCTGAACGATAGGGCCCCTGCGGCGCAGACCACGGGGTGGGCCCAGCCGGAAACGCGCTCCGGGCAGGGGGATGTGGCGGGGGATTGTTCCAGAACCCTTGAAACGAATACTCTGAGAATGCATAATTGAACTATGCGGACCGGCGGTGGCAGTCGGTCGGCAGCCGAAGCGCACACTGCGATCCGAGGAGATCCATGCCGAACGGGAATGCTCGCCGTCACATCTTGGCCGTCTCCGCCCCGGCACCGGCCCCCGGGCCGGTAATGCCTTACACCGAGGCGGAGATGGAAGACGCTATGGGTTACCTGCTGGCCCGTATGGTGCCGCTCACGCAGCGCACCGGCTGGAGGATCGAAGAGATCATCGAATCCGACGTCTTCGGCCTGCTCGCCCTCGCCTACGTCGCGGCCCTGCGGACGAACCCGCCACTGCCCGAGTACGGCCCGGCCAGGGAACTCGACGCGCTTGCGTTCTCCTGCTACGTCCGCATGCTCGCCGGCGCCCCCAAGGGCTTCGACGACGTCACCGACCTGATCGTCCTCGACAGCATCCAGTGGTGTGCCCCGCCGCTCGATGCGGCTGCCCAGGCCCGCGCCCTGCGACTCGTCCAGGGCTGACCAACCCCGCGCCGCGGCCGAACCGCTGCGCCCCACCTTCTGGCGCGGGGGAGCGCTGGTCACGCCGATCGCAAACGTCACGCGCGTGCTGGAATCGGTCCCGGACGGCGATCTGACCCAGCGGGTCGAGCGGTTCCACAACTTCGGCGTCGGCGAGGGTCAGAAAGGGGGCCGGGGAGCGTTGCGCTCCCCGGCCCTCTGCGCGCGCTGCCGACCGTCAGGCCTTCACGTTCCGACTGGCCGCCATTGGCCGCAGTTTTCGCTGTTGAACGAGTAATCGCTCGAGCGGATGGTCACCTGCACTCGTTTCGCAGCGTTGGTGAAGTTGTTGTCGATGGTTTCGCCGTTCGCGTCCGTGCGCTCCCAGTAGCAGCCTTCGACATCGGTGGTGTAGTAGATGCCGGGTTTGATCTCCTCGCCCACCCGGAACACGCCTTCGCCGAAGATCTTGCCGTCGGCCTCTAGAACGTTCCGCTTCGCCGCCCCGCCCAGGGCCTTGTCGATCTGCTTTCGCTGAGGGTGGTCGGGGCATAGCACCAGCGCGCCCTTGATCTCTGCGATCTGCTCGGGGCTCCCGGCGGTGTCGAGGTAGCTCAGGCTCTCGGGTCCGGCCTGGGCGCAGATGCCGTACAGCGTTCCGAGACTGCTGATGCCGCCCTCGTCGGCGTACGCGGTCTCAACGGCCTTTCTCTGGAGCTCTGTCATCTCTCCATCGGTGGCTTCGCCCTCGCACGAGTTGTACTTCGCCGGCCATGCCTCCTCGGGAAAGGCGTAGGAATGCGACGAGTAGGTGTCGTCCAAGCACGTGATCTCCACCGTGACGACGGCCGGAGCCTCCGGCACGACTGGCTCAGCCGACTCTTGCGGCGCGCTCGACGTCGTCTCCTCGACGGCTGCCGCGTCGGGCTCGCTGCCGGCCAGCGTTGGCCCGCTGGAGCAGCCGGCCAACGCCAGAGCCGCCAGCATCGCGAGCGTGATCTTCTTCATGTGACCCCCCACATATGCGGCGCAGCGGAACCGGAACTCCTGGCTTTCGCTGGACGTGTGAGGTGCACCGTACTCCGCATCCGGCCTGAATCGTGGCCACTGCTGACAAACGGAACATGCGTGCGCGCAGCCTCCCGCCCCTTCCGCGCACTCGCATGCGGGCAGACGCTCGTCGGCCCGCATATGCCGCGGGGGACGATCCGCGGGGTCCTGCGCGATGCGCGGCAGACGGCTCCGCTGCCCGTAGGAGCCGGGTGTCCTGTCTGGCGCGCGGACGGGCTGGTTCACCCCTCGTGTATGTGTGGGCAGGTGTCGCGTTGCTGGAGCGCATGAGGTGGCGTGGGTGGGCGAGCCGGCGGGCGGCTGTCGACATCATGTTCGCGGCCGGGTTCATCCCGTCTGAGCCGTTCCCCGGATCCTCCACCACACCGTGGACCGCCAGGTGCAAAATCTGCGGCCTTGTCGGCCGGTTCCGTCTCTCCTACATCAAGCAGGGATACGGGTGCCGCATGTGCGCCCTCCGACCCCAACCATCACGCTCCGCAGGAGCCGCGGTCATGCCTGCCAGACTGACCCCCGAGGTGGCCGAGCAGCGGGCCCGAGCCAAGGGCTGGGTACCTGCCGTCCCCTACCCCGGTGCAGAGGTTCCCTGGCCCGGCCACTGCGCAACCTGCGGGGCGGCCGGCGCCCCGAAGTACGGCAATTTCTGCTCCCCGAAGTCCACTCAGGGCCCGTGCCGGCCGTGCAGCGGCTCGCAGAAGAGGACCGAGACAGAGGCCCGGACCATCATGCGGCAGCGCGGCCTGACACCGCTGGTCCCCTACCCGGGCACCAACGCACCGTGGGAGTCGGAGTGCGGCAACTGCGGCGGGATCACGTCCCCCACCCTCAGCAGCATCCGTAAGGCCATCCGGCAGGGCCAGCCGAAGTGCTGCGACGTCTGCCGCAGGAACGGTCCGGTCACGGCGGCCGCCGCGGAGGACCTTCTGCGCCGGGCCGGGGCCGAACCCTTGGCCGCCTTCCCCGGCATCAAGAAACCGTGGCGGGCGCGCTGCCTGAACTGCCACAGGGACATCACACCCAGCCTGGACAGCATCAAGCATGCCGGGACTGGTGCCTGCCGCTACTGCGGCGGGTACGGCATCAGCGCCGATGACAACGCCCTTGTCTATCTCACCACCCACCAGAATCTCGGCGCCGCGAAGATCGGGATCGCCAAGGTGGGCAGCAGGCGGCTTCTCCAGCACCGCGCACACGGCTGGACCGTGGTCACGACGGTCAAGCTCCCCGGCCGGCATGCCCGTGCCGTCGAACACGCGGTCCTGACGGCGTGGAAGGACCTTGCGCTGCCCTACGGCGTACGGCCCGCGGACATGCCCCAGTCAGGATTCACCGAGACCGTCAGCCTCGAGGACTACACCCTTGACCAAGTCCAGCGCGATCTCGCCCAGGCGCTGGCATCGGTGCCGAAGGTGCCGACTGCCCGCCGCCCCTGATTGGCGGCGGGCTCAGCCGACGCCGTCGACAAGCACGATATCGACCGCCTCGCGGACTTCGCCGCCGACTACGACCCGGCAGGTACACGCGGCGCAGGCGATCCCCTTGCCGCCCACCTGCTCGCCTCCCACCACGCCGCCGTCGGCCACAGCCCCTGCGTCGGATCTTGGGGGTGTCGTCGTC
>NZ_JBEOXF010000121.1:0-7489 GCF_040296405.1 Streptomyces sp. NPDC002133
CTCAATCTGGTCTACACCTCGCGGGCGTTCCAGCCTGCCGTCGAGGGTGTCGACCCGTCCTACCGGTTCGTCGGTCCGAGTGTCGGCGCCCGCCCTGTCGATCCGTCGTTCCCGGTCGACCGGCTGCAGGGCCGGGTGCTGTATGCCTCCTTGGGGACGGTGTTCAACGCGGCCCCGCATGTGCTGCGCGGCTTCGCCACCGCGCTCGCCCCGCTGGGCGGCACCGTGGTCGTCTCCACCGGGCAGACCGATCCCGCGGCGCTGGGTCCGTTGCCGGACAACGTTCTCGCCCGCCGTTTCGTGCCGCAGCCGGAGGTGCTGGCCCGCGCGGCGCTGTTCGTCACCCACGGCGGGATGAACAGTGTCAACGAGGCGATGTATGCCGGGGTTCCGATGCTGGTGGTCCCGCAGGGCGCAGACCAGCCGTTGGTGGCCCGTCGCATCGTCGAACTCGGCGCCGGCCTGTCGATCGGCACCGAGGATGTGACCGAGGACTCCGTGCGTGTCCTCGCCCGGCGACTGCTCGACGAGCCCCGGTTCCGGGCGGCCGCGGCCACGCTGCAGGTGGCCCAGCACGAGGCGGGTGGATATCGGCGCGCCGCCGACGAACTCGAGCGGTATCTGCATGGCCGCCCGGCCAGTCAGCCGGCTCCCGTCGACCCGTCACAGCGGGGTTGAGTGATGTCACCCGTCGTCGTCATCTTGTTGCTGCTCGCCGGGCTGTCGGAGGCCGCCGGGCGCATCCTGCCTCTGGTATCGCGCCGGCCTGGCATGTCGCGGACGTTCACGATCGGGCTGCTGCTGCCCGCCGGCCTCGTCGAGACCGCTGTTTTCGCGCTGTGGCCGCTGAGCGCGTGGACCCTGGCCGAGCTGGTGCAGTCCCCTCTGTCCTCAGGCGGTGGGCTGGTATGGACACCGGGCTTGGTCGCCCCGTTGATGCTCGCCGGCGTCCTTGCGTTCCCGTTGCTCGGGCCCCTGCTCCACCTGCTGCTCTTTGTGGGGGTCGGGGCCGGTCTGGCCGGTCCGCTCGCTGCGGCGACCGGGCTGGGCTGGTGGGCCGCCGCGGGCTGCGTGGCCGTCGCCGGGGTCGGTCTGGGTGTCGCTGTAGAGGGCGTTCGGCGTCTGGTCGTCGGTATCAGTGCCCGCAGGGCACCGGAGGCGATCGCATGAACAACTTCCTGCTCTGGGTCTGCGCGCTCGGACCGGCCCTGCTCGCCGAAGCTCTGCTGGCCCGCTACGAGGTGATGGCCTACAGCGCCGGATGGCGGGCCCCTACCACCGAGCTCCCGGAAGGCGTGCCCTATGCCCGGGGCGCGGCCCCGGACAGTCCCCCGGCTGCCTATCTGGTCTACCTGGACGGCATCGGCAAACGCCGTGTCCGCGACACCCGGGACGGCGGCCAGCTGGTCAAGGCCCTGCTCGCCGGAGCGCCGGAGTTGCGGGTGCTGGGCCAGGTGCAGCCCTACTCGCCGCTGGCCCACCCGCTGGCTGACCGGCCGGTGTGGGTGTGGCTGCGCCGCCGTGCCGGGTTGGCGCTGTTCCTGCACAATGTCATGCAGATCTTCGTCGCCGCCGACCACCGCTACCGCCCGCTCTACAACCGGGCCGTCGGCTGCCAGATCGCCACGCAGCTCCGGCTCGCCGGATACCTGCCCGACAGCGGTATTCCCGTGGTGCTGCTCAGCTACAGCGGCGGCGCCCAGGTCGCCACCGGCGCGGTCCACGAACTGCACACCCAGCTACGCTCCCCGCTCCTGCTGATCACGCTCGGCGGGTTCCACAACGGCGCCAACGACCTCACCCACGCCGAACACCTCCACCAGCTCACCAGTGCATACGACCGGATCGAGCGGATCGGCACCTGGATCTTCCCGCAGCGCTGGCCGCTGTTCCGGGGCAGCGGTTGGAACCGGGCCCGCCGCGCCGGGAAGATCACCGTGCATCGGCTCGACCCGGCCACCCACCTCGGGCCGCGCAGCTACATCAGCCCGGAGGCGAGGCTGCCCGCCGGCCGCAGCCACCTCGAACGCACCACCGACACCGTGATCGAGCTCATCCGGGCCCGCCGCAGCGCGACCGCGCCGACCGACGACCGGGTGCCATGAGGTCATCGACCGGAGCACGCAGCGTCGCGGCCTTCGGACGGTGGGAGACGCCCGGCCCGGCCTGGACCGGTACGGGCCGGGGCGGCACGCACACCATGTGGGTCGGCGCCGCAGACCGGCCAGAACGCCCCCTCCCCCTGCCCTGCGCCACATGAAACTCAGCCAAGTCCTGGGCTCAGGACGGCTGGTGTCACAAACACGGTGGCTGTCGGGTCCTAGTGACTGTGACGGGCCAGCCGCCCACACCGCGCTCAACAGATCCAGAGGAGCTCACATGAGCGAGAACGCAGGTATCCGCGTCGCACACGAGGCGTATGCCTTTGCCTGTATGCGCTGTGGATACGGCTGGGAGCAGGCGTACGACATAGAGCACCACACGGACGCCGCAGGACACGACTTCATCATCTACAAGGCGGACGGGGTGCGCGTTCCGTCGCCGCTGTCCCGGCCGACGTGCCTGAACTGCGGTGAGCACAAGGTGCGCATCATGCGGGAGGGCCAGGTCTCGTCAGTGAACACGGACCGATCCGAGAAAGACCCCAATGACCAAGTCTGAGACGGCCGACCGGATGCGGGGGGTCGGCTCCGGGACCTCGGGGACGGAACGGACCGGGGGGCACCACGCCGGCGAGCGGAACTCGGCTTCGGGTCGGGGATGACCTGCCGACGGCGCCTGGCCGAGTGGCACGAGCTCGGCGTGGGGCAGCGGCTGTGCGAGTTCCTGTCGACCAAGCTCCGTGCCGCCGACGTGCTCGACTTGATGCGTGCGGCGGTGGATTCCGCGCATGGCAGGGCCACAAAGGGCGCAAGACGGGGCGGTGCCATGCTCTTCGCGGGCTTCTCCCCGGCCCGCGCCGCGGCCTGCGCCAAGGCCCTCAGCGCCGCCGGTCACCGGGGCACCCGGGCCGCGGACGAGCATGTCGTGTCCGTCGCCTGCCGCGGGAGTGCGAGGAATGGCGCATCAGCATCGTGTACGCAGACGCGGTCGCCCGCCCATTCCCGGACCCGCGCGTTCGCCGGCGCGTACCGGACCCGCCACGGCAGCGCCCCACCGCCATGTGCCGCACAGGCGCACGACGCCATCCGCCTCGCCGCCCAGGGTGGCGGGGAGCGGTCGTCCCTGAGAGCGGATGGTCCCCCGGATTCGCGTAGCCGATGTCGCCCCGAACGCTGCTCCCCGCACCCGCGAGGATGGTCCCCGTCGGGCATCAGCTGGCACTGCGGTGCGTCGCTGCTTCCCGCACCCGCGGGGATGGTCCCGGGAACTCGCCCGGGTAGCCGGCCGAGTCGATCTGCTCCCCGCACCCGCGGGGATGGTCCTGACGTTGCACCCGGCAACGGCGACGACGCACACTGCTCCCCGCACCCGCGGGGATGGTCCCGAGCGCGCCCACGCAGCCATGACCGGCCTGAACTGCTCCCCGCACCCGCGGGGATGGTCCCAACGACGTGCCGTACGACCGGACGAAGAACCGCTGCTCCCCGCACCCGCGGGGATGATCACCAGGCGCCTCGGTTACGAGAGCCGGTCCCAGTTCCCGAAGACCACCTCGCACGGCGGCGGGGGGTACCTCCATCGGGCCGCGCACGGCCGGGCCCGGTTCGTCGCCCGTGACGACGGCATCGGCAGGAGCGGCGGGTGAGGCAACGGCTCCGTGGCAAGGGGGAGCCAGGCATGAGCTGGTCGGACGAACCCGTTCCGCCGCGCACGCCCCGGACGCTTCGGCGCGACAGTGAACGCGCCCCCGCCCACGGCCGCAGGGCCGGTGTGCGGGGGCGCGTCGGTCTATGGCCGGAATCCGGTCACAGACCCATCAGAGCAGGGCCGCTCAGTGGCGGACCACCTGAGGAGCGATGTCCTCGGTGAACCCCTCGCCTTCGGAGGGCGCGAACTTGTCGGCCTTGGCGACGGTGGTGCCGCAGAACGCGGCCTCCAGCGTGCCACCGAGGACGGTGTTCACGGTTCCGTTGTTGGAGGTGTTCGCCATGGACGTCATGCTGCGCTTGCCGTCAGCCGTGGTGAAAGCGTAGGTGTAGTAGCCCTGGACGGTGCCCGTGTGGCCGTACACCGTCACGCCGCAGGAGAGCTTGCGGCCGCGCAGGCCGAGTCCGTAGGACTGGGTGCCGTCCGAGTTGACCGGAACCATGCTCATCATCTCCTGCAGCTGCGCCTGGGGGACGAGCTTGCCGGAGACGAGCGAGGAGAAGAAGCGGTTGAGGTCGGCGGAGTTGGAGATGACCGCTCCGGCCGACTGCCCCCACGAGACGGTCTGCTCGGTGGAGTCCACCAGCGGCAGCGTGGTGTCGTCCTGACGCAGGTAACCACGCGCGTGCGAACCGGAGATGGTGGTCTGCGGGTGCACGTAGGAGGTGTTCTTGAGCGTCAGCGGCTCGAAGATGCGCTGCTGGTAGTGGGTGGCCATCGGCACGCCAGTGAGGTGCTCGATGAGGTGGCCCAGCACCACGAAGTTGGTGTTGGAGTAGCTGTAGGCGGCTCCCGGCTCGTTGTTCACCTTGTGGGCCGTCGACAGGTCGATCAGCTCCTGGTAGGTGAACACCTTGTTCCGCACGGACTCGAAGCCCGGAACGGTGTAGTAGAACATCTCGTTGGTGTAGTCCCACAGACCACTGCGGTGGCTGAGCAGGTGCCGCACGGTGATGCGGTCGTCCGGCAGCGGCTTCGGAAGGTAGGTGTTCGCAGAGGCGTCGAGGTCGATACGCCCCTCGGCGACCAGCTGCATGAGCACCACCGTGGTGAAGCTCTTGCTGACGCTGCCGACCCGGAACCGGCGGTCGGCGTCCATCGCGACGTGAGCGGCGGTGTCCGCCTGCCCCATCGAGATGCGGTAGCTCGAGGTGCCCGAGTCGATGCGGGTGAGGGCACCGGGCGCCCCGTTTGCCATGGCCTGCTTCTGCACCTTGAGGACCGAGGTGACGGAAGGGTTGGGTAGGGAGGAGGTGGCTGCGCCGGCCGGTGAGGCGGCCAGGGTGGCCATCACGGCGGAGCCTGCGAGCACGATGCTCACGTTCTTGATGCGCATCCGAGTCTTTCTGCTATGAGATCAGGTGGGCGCCGCCCGGTCCGATGGAGCCGCCGACGACCGTCACTGCGAAGAGAACTGAGTGGCCGTCGTGCCGCGCCCCGCGTTCACGCAGCGACGGGCGATGAGGCGGCCCCGACTTCGGGGCGATGCTGGATGCATAGTAATACTGTGACACTGTGTTGCGTGTCAGTGGCACTCACAATGCACTGTGACCCGCCCAGCCGGATTCCCCGCGGAGGTCGGAGGTCGGAGGGAGGAAGGGGGAGGAGCCGGCTCCACCTCCGATATGCAGCTGATCGTCCAGATATGGCATGGTCTGCAGGGGTGCGGTGTTCGCGCTGGAGCCGTCGGTGCGGTGTCCTCGTGGACGGAAGGTGCGGTGTAGCACGATGATGGGGAGACACCATGCCCACTGATTTACCACTGTTTGGACACACTGTCCTAAGGCGATGCGGGTACCGGCGCGATGGCCGACGGTGTCCGCGGGTCCCGCGCCGCGCAGCGTCGCCCGCACGTCCGGCAGGCCCAGTGGCAGCCGTGACGGACTTCTCGTCCGGAGGGCTACCGATGACGGAGTCCAATTCCGTCGCCGTAGGCGAGATGGTGCGGCAGAGCCTGGAGCACAGGGAGCGGGGCGGCGCGAGTCGCGATGAGGCGTCACACCCGGTCGAAGACGGGCGTCTCGTACGCGGCCACTCTCCAGGCGGGTTCGCGAGGGTGGGCTTCGTGGGCACGCTCGATGCGCAGCGTCTGTGACTCGCGGATCGCGTGAGTGGTGCCGGAGGACCCCGAGCAACGCCTGTCCACCGCACCGGACGGCACCCTGCGGAGTCAGACCGTGTACTGAGATCAGGGTCCGAGTGGAGCAGGGCCACGGCATCGGCCTTGAACTCGGGTGACCTTTGTCACCACAATCGCTCGTCTCTCCCGACCCCCTCCGGGGCCGAGGTCAAGGTGGCCACCACTCGTGGGGCCCGGACCGTCGTGAAACATCAAGGTTGACAGGCTGATCCGGTGTCACAGATCACCGCGACGCCTTGTCATGAGAGACGAGACAACCACGGAAGGTGGGGTTCACCATCATGAGCGTCGAATATTCGCAGCACGTCGAAAGCCCCAAGACGACGCTGCCGACGGTGGAGCTCCTCGCATCGGTCCCGAATCCGTCGGTGCGCGTAGATGGCCATGCTGCTCGGTGTGCCCGGGCAGCCGGTGCTCATACCAGTGAGCGCGGAAGAACTCGAGGAGCGTCGGGATCGCCGGGCACCTCGGCCGTGACGCTGGGTGGGGAGGCAAACCGCGCCGGCCTCATCCTGGCCGTTCCGCTCCTCTCCGAAAGGCGGCCTTCGGGTAGTTCAGGCGCGGTGTTGTGGGCCGGCGCAGTACAAAGCCCAGCCCGTGCATGCTCTGTGACGGCCCCCAGGGCCCACGTCAAGCGCAACGACCAGGGCCGCGCCTCCTCATCAACGGTCTGAGCTCCGGCACCCCGCCAGGCGGCCGCTACGCGATGCTCGGCCTCAGCGTCCGGCAGCCCGGAGAGTGGGGCGGGCGGATGCAGAGGCTGACGCGGAACAAGACCCGCGCCGCGTTCGTCGACGGCTGGCGGGCCGACGCCATCGCGTCAGACACCATCGACATCATCACCGACCCCAACGGCCTTCAGGCCTGGCCGCCCACCTCACCCGCATTTGAACACCGTGCAATCCTCACCACGCCCTCGAACAGGACGTTCATGCTGATCGCCGAAGCCCACGTCCGGACCGACCGCCCGAGCCGGTACCTGGCACAACTGTGCAAGCGACCCGGCCAGATGGGCGAACACATACGCCACCGGTCCCGACGGCACCACGACGGCAAGACACCGCCCCAGATCCAGCACGTCGAATGGTCCGACACACACGGGACCATCGACGTCGGCTCGGGCCGGTGCACCCTGCAAGCCGGCCCCGACTCGCTGACACTCCGCGTCGAAGCCACCGACCAGGACAGCCTCCAGCGCATCCAGCACCTGATTGCCGGGCGCCTGCAGAAGATCGGCAAGCGCGATGCACTGCAGGTCACCTGGCAACAGGCCGAAGCCGCCGATCACCAGCCCGACGATCCCGCCACCGCTGCCCCCGCCGCGGAGGAGAAGACCGTGCCCCGGGACATGCGCTGGATCAGCCGGAGGCGACTGCTCGGAGCGGGCCTTGGGGCCGCAGCGGCGATGGGTATTGCGGCCTGCGGCACGGGCTTCGGATCCGGTTCCGGTTCCGGTTCCGGCAAGGACGGTGCGGGACGGCCCGGCGGCAGCGGGGGGAAGGGCGGGGGCAATGGCACGTCGCCCGGCCCCAGCACCGA
>NZ_JBEOXF010000122.1:0-7147 GCF_040296405.1 Streptomyces sp. NPDC002133
ACGAGCCGGTCGCAGGCGATCAGGGCGTCGTGTCCGTACGCGGGCCGGTCGCGGCGCGCCGTCGCCCGCTGCTCCAGCTCCGCGAGCGTGGTCGTGGTCGTCGTCGTGTCGGTCATCGGGTGTCTCCTGCTCTGAGTTCGGTGATCGATCCGCGGCGGCCCGCCCACCACGCCTGCCCTGCGGCCACGGCCGCGGCCAGCGTGACCACGCCGGCCGCGGGCAGCGCCAGCGACCACGGATCGGCACGCAGGGAGACACCGCCCTCGGGCGCGGAACCGGAAAGGGCAGCGAACGCCAGTTGGCCCAGATCCACCCCTGGTGCCAGCAGCCAGACCGTGCCCCAGCCCACCAGGATGCCGCCGAGGCCGGCCAGCACCGCCTGTGGCAACGCTTCGAGAAGAAGGAGCCGGCGGCCTTGTCGGCGGGCGAGGCCCATGGTGCGCAGCCGGGCCAGCAGCGCGGTGCGTTCCGGCGCGGACTGCAGCAGCGAGAGCAGCAGCGCGAGCGCGGCGTAGCCCGCACCCGCGGCGATCGCGGCCGCGTAGATCCGCTCCGCCCCGGTCTGCAGGGGCGAGTCGGCGAACGAGGCCCGCACCTCGCTGCTCAGCTCCACCTCGACATCCTGATCCACGGCGCCTGCGGCGGCCTTCAGCGCTCCCTCGTCCACCTCGTCACCTGTGGCCAGAAAGAGCGTGGTCGTGGCCTGATTCGTGAGCTTCGAGGCGTCGACCACCAGGAATTCGGAGGCAGCAATCGCGGGGATCCGGCTGCGGACCGCGGTCACGCGGACGGTGAAGTCCCCGGCGATCGATTCGATGCGCTGCGGTTTGCGGCCCAGAGTCTCGGCGACGTCCGGCGAGGCGATCGCGTCGAGGACGGCGTCTCCTTGCGTGCCCGGGCCCCCCTGAAGTGCGCGGGCCGGGAACGTGCCGAGCCCCAGCTGATCGGTGAGCCGTGCATAGGACTGCGGTTCCACGCCGACCAGTGCGGGGAGCAAAACACCCTTGACCGGGTGTTTTCGGGGCAGCAGGTTGATCGAGGGTTCGATCTGCACCGGGGCCACCAGCTGGACGCCAGGGACGTCCCGGACCGCCTGCTCGAGGCCGTCCGGCAGGGCCCCGGTGCCGTTCTGGCCGGAGATCCGTGCGTCCGCGCCGAGCGCCGTCAGCGCGGCCTGGTCCCGTGCGTCGGCGATTCCCGCCAGAACCGCACCTCCGAACGCCGCAGCGGTCAGGGCGATCAGCAGCGCCAGCAGCGGCAGGACACCCGTCGCCGAGGAGCGGCCCGTACGAGCCAGTGAGAGGAAGCCGAGTGCTCCGCGCAGCCGGCGGGCCGGCCGGGCCGCCCACCGCAGCGGCAGGGGATACAGCCGTGCGAGCACCAGCGCCGCGATCAGGCCGACCAGCACCGGGGCCCCGCTCACCAGGTAGTCGCCCGGGTCGCTGGCGCCGCGGCGGCGGATGGTCACCACGGCACCCACCCCGAGGAGCAGCAGGCTCAGTTCGGCGACGGTACGCCGGCGGCTCGGCCTGGCGCGGACCACATCGGCCCGCTCGGCGTGCATGCGGGGGCTGCGGTGCAGCACAACCGCACAGACCGGCAGCGCCAGGCAGGCGATCACCGCGACCGTCGCCGCTGCCAGGACTGCCGGGAACAGCCGGCCTTCGGGGATCGACAGGACGGCGGCCACGAGGCCGGCGCCGGATGCGGGCAGGGCGACGACGGCCGACTCGGCGAGCAGTCTGCCTCCGATGCCGCGCAGCGACCCACCGCGCGCCCGCAGCAGTGCCAGCTCTGCGCTGCGCCGTGCGGCGATGAGTCCTCCGGTCATCGCCAAGGTCACTGCCGCGACGGCGGCGGTCCCGATCGCGGCCACCGCGACGACCGCTGTGAGGGCGGAGCGCATGGCCTTGTGGGACGAGAGGATGCCGTCCATCCCGGTGGTCAAGGACGCGTGCCTGCCGGCCGCGTCCTTGAGGCGGAGCAGATCCGGACCGCCCTCAAGGGAGGCCACCCGGTCGATGAGGGGCGGAAGATGCTGAGCCGTCAGCCCGCTGGTGTCCGGCGCGACGCGCCAGTAGGGCTGTGGCTCGCCGAGGGTGCCCAGCAGTGCGGGCGCCGCTTCGGGGGCCAGGAGCAGCCCCGCCTGCCAGTACTGTTCCGGAGGCAACGTCTTCGTGATCGCCAGGGCAGGGTTGCGCAGAAGCGCTTCGGCCGACCAGTAGCTGCCCTGGGGTCGTACGGGTTCGACGATGCCGGTGATCCGCACGACCAGCGGTCCACCGTTCGACGTGTCGATGTGCAGCAGGGAGCCCACGCGCATGCGCATCTTCTCGGCCGTTGCTGCCGTCACGGCGGCCTCGACCTCCCTCGTCTCCGCCGTCACCACGGCCGGGGCGGACGGCAGCCGCCCGGTACGGACGGTGGAGTGCCGGGACAGTCCGGCCTGCGCGGCGAGGATGAATTCGGCTGGGACCCCTTCCGGTCGCGGCAGCCAGGCGTCCCTGGCGACCAGGAACTTGGTGGTCTGGACGCCGTACGCGGACTGCGCGGTGTCGGCGCGCAACGGTGCGGCCAGCAGCGGCAGCACCCTGCGGTACGCGGCCTCGATCACCTGAGGCCGCAGTGCGTGCTCCCTGGCGGACTGCGGAAGTTCGAGGCCGGGCTGCGGCGTGGTCAGCTCCAGGACGCTGCGGGCCGGGTGTGCGCCGGAAATGTCCTTCCGCAGGCTGCGGGACTCGTTGGTGTCGACGGCTCGCGGGAAGGCTGCGGCCAGGAAGGCCGTGAGCAGGACCAGCGCACCGAAGGCGAGCGCGGAGGCCGGCGCGGTGCGCAGCCGTGTCCTGGTCCAGGGGGCGACCGGGCGCTGACGTGTCGTGTCCGGCCCGCCCGTACGGGTGGTCATCTCAGGAATCTCCCTGGTGGCGCAGGGTCAGTGCGGGGTGGGCGCGGCGCAGAGCGATGGCGGCGACGGTCAGCAGGGGCAGGAGGGCGACCCCGGCGAGCAGCAACGACACATGAGTGAGAGGCAGTTCGACCAACACGTCCGGCGCCGGCTGAGTGGCGCGTCCGGTGAGGACGATCAGTGGCACCACTGCGCGGGTCAGTGCTGCTCCCAGGGCAGCGCCGGCCAGCAGTCCGGTGGCGATCAGCACGCCCTGCTCGGCGGCGACCATCCGGGCGAGCCTGCGGCGCGGCGCGCCCAGGGCGTTCAGAAGGGCCATCTCTGCGGAGCGTTCGCGCAGGGCGCCGACCGCGCTGACGGCGAAGCCGACCGCGGCGAGCGCCGCGGCCGCGAGCGCGACGGCCGGCAGCGCCTGACGCGGCCCTGCGCCGAGCGGGTCGTCGGACAGTTCCTCGGCGACCTCGTCACGCACCAGGACATCGGCCGGATCGGCGTCGGGCCGCTCGCGCAGCGCGTCGGCGACCGCGGCGGCCTTCCCGGGAGCGGTGCTCAGCCACCATTCGGTGGGGGCGAGGGGTGCGCTCGCGCGACGCGCGAACAGCTCGTTGACGGCACCGAGGTCGAGCAGCAGCGCGCCTCCGTCGTCGTTCTCGGTGACCGGACCCGTGCCGGTGGCGGATCGGCCGGAGCCGTGCTGGGCCGAGTCGGCGGCATTCGCCTCGGGACCCGTGGTCGGCAACTGCCGCAGGGTGTCGACGATCGTCACCCGCACGTCCTCGCCGGCCAGCGTGACGTTGACGCTCTGTCCCTGCCGCGCGCCCGCCGCCCGCAGGAACGCGTCCGACGCGATGCCGGCGAGCTCCCGCTCAGGGGCGGGCCGTTCGGCTGTGAGGCGGAGCTCCGTGCCTTCGGCGGGGGGATACGGATCATCCTTGGCCACCGTCGATGCGATGCGGAACGCCACGGCCAGCGGCCGCGCAGCCGAGGTCGAGGGCCGCAGTGTCACCGGCGTTTGCGCGACGCCGTACAGCGTGCTGGTGCTGGTGCTGCTGCCCTGCCAGCGCATGCCGTTGGGCACGGCGACCGGCCGCGCCGCGCCGTCACCGCCTTCGGCCAGCACCTGCTCGACGCTGAGGCGCAGGTTTCCGGTCACACCCGGGGGCACTCGCCCGTCCAGCCTCAAGCCCGTGATCGTCAGAGGCCCGACAGGGGCGGCCCGCCCGCCTCCGCCGGTCACGTCAAGATCCAGGCCAAGCACGTGGACCGCACCGTCGGCCGCGACATTCCCCAAGGGCAGCCGGTGCACCAGGCCGTAGCCGTCCTCCACCACCACGGTGGCCGCCGGCACGAATCGCGTGACCGCCGTCTTCCTTCGTTCGTCCTGGAGGCGCAGACGGAGGGTGATGCCGCTGGTCCCGTCGGGCAGCACGAGACCAGGACTGGCGTCGGCCCCGTGGGAACGAGTGGCGGCCAACAGCCGGTCGGCCTTCGCGTCGGCAAGGTCCTCCCGCAGCATCAGGTGCTGTTCCGCTCGTGCGGTGTCCAGGGCCAGCACGGTGGCGATGCGGTTGTCCGACAGGCCCAGAGTGGTGCGGTGCGCTGGCGCGGCGACCCGGACTCCCGGCTGGGACGCGTACTGGCCGGCGTCGCCGGGGCTGATGACAGCGTTGTCATGTACCCGTATCGAGGCGCCGACGCGGAAGTCGGCCTGATCGTTCTGCGAACGGTCCCACGAAGCACTCTGTCCGATCGCCAGCATGCCCATCGAGACCGCGAGCACCAGCAGCAGGACCGGCCCCGCGCCGCGCTGCGGTCGCCGGCTGAACTGCCATGCGGCAAGCGCCGAGGGCAGCGTGCGTCCGGCCGCCGCCCTGCGCTCGACGAACCGCGCGACCGGCGGCATCAGGCGCAGGACCAGTACCGTGCCGGCCAGCAGCGCCAGCGCGGGCGCGACGACCAGCAGCGGATCGACGCCCAGGCGGCCGTTGCTGTCCCCACTGAGCACACCCGTGCCGGAGTGCGCCGTCTGCTGGTTCAGCTGCCAGTACGCCACAGCGGCGACGGCCAGCAGCGCGACGTCCGCTCCCGCGCGCAGTGGTGCGGGCAGCGCGGCGGCCCGGCCCCGACGCCGGCCGGCGCTCGCCGCTACGGCGGGTGCGACCACCGCCGCGGCGCAGCACACCGCGACCAGACCTGCCACCAGCCAGACCGCAGGTCCTGTGGCGTCGTCGAATCGCAGCCCGATGCCGCCGAGCGAGGAACGCTCCACCAGCTGCCGGGACAGCGGACCCGCGAGCAGCGGGGCACACAGGGCCGCCGGCAGGGCGAGCAGAGCTGCCTCCACCCCGGCGAGGCCCGTGATCCTTCGGCGCGACCCTCCGCGCGCCTGCAGCAGACCGGTCTCCCCTGCGCGTTCGCTGCTCAGCAGGCGGGCGACCAGCATCAGGGCGTACGCGGCCAGCACGATCAGCTGCACCGCGACGATCACGAGGGTGGAGCGGGACACCATCAGTGCGCGTTCGGCCTGCGCGAGAACCCCGGGCAGGCCGGTGCGTACGGTGACCGATCCGGCGAACGCCGGGTCCTTGCGCAGCGCCTCCTGTCCTCGTTCGGCAGCGGTACGCAGCGTGGCGATCCGTTCGGTGCCGAGATCGCGGAAGCCGGCCGTGGCCAGCCAGGCCGTGGCCCCCTGGGAGGTACGGGGAGAGGCGAGCACGGACGGGTCGGCCATGAGTGGCCCGTACGTGGTGAAGGCGAGGGTCCGCACCCCGCGTCCGCCGAGGCTGTCCAGCTGCCAGTACGGGTCGGCCGCGTCGGCGGCCCGGTACAGGCCGGTGACACGTACCTCCAGCGGCTTCTCCGACACCCGGTCGGCAAGCGTCAGCCGGGCACCCGGCCGGAGTTTCAGCTGTTGGGCGGCCGCCTCGGGGAGCGCGACCGGCAAGGGTTCCGCGGCCGACCCGACGGGCCCGGGCAGCGTTCCCTCGACGAGCTCGATGCGGGACCGGTCCAGCGCCGCGAACTCCGTGAGGTCGGGAAACTCGGCGTCGGCGGCCGCACCCCTCGGCTCACGCGGCAGGGCATAAGGCCCCGAGCGCTCCAGCTCGCGCACCGAGACCGGCAGTCCGTCGAAGGTCTGCCGCGCGCCGCGCACCACCGCCTCCTCGGCCGCCTGCCGCCGAGCGGACGGCACATCGGCGCTGACGACGAGGGCGGCGGCCACCGCATCCCGGTGGCCGAGACTGTGCTGCAACGCGGCATTGCCGATGGCGCCGGAGAACGCGCTGAGCACGGCAAGGACGCACGTCGTCAACAGGACGGCGAGCAGGGAAGCGGTCAGGAGCAATCGATGGGCTCTGAGGCGAAGAAGGACAAACCTTGTCACACTGTTTCCTGCCTCTTCGTCCGTGGATCGGCCTGAGCCCCGCTGTGAGAACCTACATGTGACACTGGACAGGCAACGGTTGAGTGTTCAAGATTCATGTGATCGTGACCTTGTCGGCGGTGCCAACATTCGTCGCTCGGGGCTGCCAGGATCAGTTCCGAACCGGCACCGCAGGTGTGGTTGTCACCCGGCACCGTCGCGGCTCCTGCCGCAGACCGGACGCCCGCGGTCAGGGCGCCCCGGAGGGCCGGACGGCCACCCCTGTCGAGCCGCTGAAGGCAACACCGCACCAGCCGCATCCGGCCCTCCTGGGCCGCCCAGCAACTCACGGAGATCCGCATGTCGAAGAGCCCGAGCGGGAGCACGACCGACAGCTCGGCGGCGCCGACACGGCACGGCCACGGTCAGGCCGTCGCGGAGGAGCCCGACCGCGGGCCGATGGTCCGTGTGGAGAACCTGCACCGCTCGTACGGCACCGGTGCTGCCGCCGTGCATGCCCTGCGGGGGGTGTCCTTCGAGATCCCGCGCGGTGAGCTCGTCGCGCTCAAGGGCCGCTCCGGGTCGGGCAAGACCACGCTGCTCAACCTGGTCGGCGGCCTCGACAGCCCGGACGGGGGCCGCATCACCGTCGACGGCACGGAGATCTCCGCGCTCGGCGAGGACGGCCTCCTGCAGCTGCGCCGCGACCGCATCGGCTTCATCTTCCAGTCCTTCGGGCTGATCCCGATCCTCACGGCCGCCGAGAACGTCGGCGTGCCACTGCGGCTGCGCAAGGCGGACCCGCGCGAGCGCGAGGAGCGCGTGCAGCTGCTGCTGTCCCTCGTCGGCCTGGCCGACCACGCCGCCCAGCGGCCGGG
>NZ_JBEOXF010000123.1:0-6893 GCF_040296405.1 Streptomyces sp. NPDC002133
TCAGCCCCAGTCGTGGACCCGCATACCCAGGCCGTGCCCTCATGATCCACCTATCGAAGGAAAGGATCGAGACGCCCTTGATGAACAATTTATCCTTTTTCGGGTCGGGGGACTCGCGGAAGGGAGCCGCCCTTGCGCTCGCCTCGGCGACATCCAGCTCGTCCTAGAGCCGGTCAAGCCGGCGTTCTGCAGGAACCCGGTGAGGTTGTGGCGGCTGAAGGCGGTGCAGAGAGTCCGGTCGTGGATGTCATCTTGCGGCCCCCGGTCTTGGACGTCTGCGGGGACACCGGTGATGTCCAGGTGCATCACGTACGAGCTCTCGCCGACCTGGCCCGCGCCGGATGGCGCACCGGCCACCCGTATCGGCCATGGCCGTGGGTGGTGAGCCTGGCGCGGCACGGACCGGCTCAGGTGAGGAACTCGTCGCGATCATGGCATGTGGGGCGGCACCGGGCGTGCGCCCGGACGGAGGGCCAGAGACAGCGGCCGGTCCAGGCGTGGCAACAGTGCCACCCAGGCCGTTCCGTACGAAGGCCACGCCGGTGGCGACGCCGGTGATCTCGATGGCGAACGCAACGGGCCACAGAGGCGGCGGCGAAGGCCCGATCCACGACAGTCCGGTTGCCGCAGCCCACGAGGGAGTCGACGGGGTCCGGACCGGCCAGTTCGGCGATCGGCACGGCACGGCGCTTCGCCAACGGATGGTCGGCCGGCACAACGAGAACGCACCGAGGTGGTGAGGTCGGTCAGCGGGATGCCTGCCGGGCACGGACCGGGCGGGAGACCGACGAGTGGTCGCGGCCCTGGAATATCTCAAGGGCTAAGCAGCCCGGCCAGGTCAGTGTCGTAGAGCAGGTCCTTCGTCACGAAGGCATCCACCCCTGCAGCAGCCAGTTCCTCCCCCGACCATGGCGACCTATCGGTCGATGTCAGGACCACCCGCGGGGGATGCGGGCCTTCCCGCAGAACTCTCGCAACGGACATGCCGTCCTGGTCGGGAAGGTGGACGTCGAGCAGAACCCCGTCGGGGTCGTGCGCGCGCACAGCGGCTATAGCAGAGGCGCCATCGGCACACTCGGCCACGACGTGCAGGCCGCGCGCCCTCAGGAGCGCGTAGGCCACCTGCCGGAAGCCGGGATCATCGTCGACAACCAGAACGTTTACCGCCACGTACCCCAGATTGGGGCAGCAGGGAGTACAGGGCCATAGGGCCAACCCCACGTTTCCGCCCAGACCGGCGGGTGGACGGTGCGGTGGAGGGAACGGCACACCACCCGGTCCATATAAGCCTTGCACCACCTCGTGCTTGGTCAGCCGCACCAGTCCAGCGGAGGAGCCCGGCCTCTCTGCTCTGGTCGTCGCAAGCAAGGCGCGTGGTCTCCAGCTACGGCCGACGGTGCAACAGGGACGTTGCGCGCCCTGAGCTGGCGGAAGCTTTAGGCCATGACTCGGCAGCTGGGCCCCGCGTGGCCCGCCGCCCCAGGATCGGCGGGCCGGCACCTCGGAAGGTGCCCACGCGAGGTAAGAGGAACCTATGCTTCCACAAGCCAAAACGGAAGACCCTTTTCCTCTTGACCCCCACGTGCAGACGCATCCTGAACCGTTCACCTGATAACCGGAGGAGGCCCCGGCCTTCAGGACTTTGTTGGCGGATTCGGTGATCGCCCTTGGTGATCTTGTTTGTTCGGGCAGTCTGGCGGTGGTTCGGTTCCATCTCGCGGGGAGGCAAGGAGGGGCTGCGATGTCGCTGCGCCCTGTGCCTGCTCCGTCTGTTCCTGAGGCCACCGCGCGGGTGGCGCGGGCCGCGTTCCGTAAGAGTTGTCTGGCCATGCGTATCCGGGATGAGCTCGGGCCGTTGTTCGAGGACGAGCAGTTTGCTTCGGCGTTTCCGCGGCGGGGTGGTCCGGCCTGGTCGCCGGGTCAGCTGGCGATGGTCAGTGTGCTGCAGTTCGCGGAGGGGCTCACCGATCGGCAGGCTGCCGATGCGGTGAGCGGGCGGATCGACGTCAAGTACATGCTCGGTCTGGAGCTGGAGGATCCCGGGTTCGACTTCTCGGTGCTCAGCGAGTTCCGGGATCGGCTGATCGCGCACGGTCTGGAGGAACTGGTCCTGGATCGGTTGCTGGAACGGGTGGGTGAGCTGGGGCTGGTGCGGGCGGGTGGCCGTCAGCGGACCGACTCCACGCATGTGCTGGCCCAGGTGCGGACGCTGAACCGGATGGAGTTCGTCGGCGAGACCCTGCGTGCGGCACTGGAGATGCTGGCCGTTGCAGCGCCGGGCTGGCTGCGGCAGGTCGCCGCACCGGAGTGGTTCGAACGCTACGGCAAGCGCATCGACTCCTTCCGCTTCCCCAAAGGGGCCGGCGCCCGCCGGCAGTGGGCGCTGACCGTGGGACACGACGGGTTCGCGCTGCTTCAGGCTCTCTACGAACCTCACGCACCGGGCTGGCTGCGGGAGCTTGAGGCGGTACAGGTCCTGCGCAATGCGTGGGTGCAGCAGTACCACCGTGACGGTGAGGGGGTGCGCTGGCGGGAGGGCAAAGACCTCCCGCCAGGCAGGCTGAGGCTGTCCAGCCCCTACGACACCGACACCCGCTACAGCATCAAGCGCGGCGCGGGCTGGGACGGCTACAAGGTCCACTTCACCGAGACCTGCGAACCGGACGCACCGCACCTGATCACCCATGTGGTCACCACCGACGCCACCGTCCCGGACGCGCAGGTCACCGAACCCGTCCACGCCGGGCTGGCCCGACGCGGCCTGCCACCCGACATCCACCTGGTCGACTCCGGCTACACCTCTGCCGCGCTGCTGGTGTCCGCCGCCAGGCAGGGAATCGAGCTGATGGGGCCGGTCTTCGCCGACACCACTGCACAGGGCCGGGCCGGAGACGGCCTCGACCAGGATGCTTTCAGCGTCGACTGGCCGGCCCGCGCGGTCACCTGCCCCCGCGGCCGGATGAGTGTCAGCTGGTCCGCACAGCGCAAAGCCAGCGGCACCGAGATCGTCCGAGTCCACTTCGCCAAGACCGATTGTGATGCCTGTCCGGTCCGCGCCGCGTGCACCAGCGCCGCCAACCACAAGGACGGACGCAGTCTGACCCTGCTCAACCAACCCCAGCAGCAAGCTCTTGACCAGCGTCGAGAGTCGGCGTGCCCGGCCTCGCCGGTGGCGGGCACGGTCTGCAGAGCCTCGGGCAGGGTGATCTCCTCTCGCGCCCTGGTGCCGTCGTCGAAGGCAGGCCCATAAGGCCGTACGGGAGGAGTTGACGACGGTGGCGGCGATGGCGCCGTCGTCGGCGCTGTTGAATCGAATGCGCATTTCATCGTGGCCGAGGCCGTGACGAACGCGGTCAAGCACGCCCAGGCGTCCCGGATCGACATCTCCCTCGAACTCGGGGAGGTCCTGCGGATCCGAGTCGTTGACGACGGTATCGGCGGCGTGGACGAGACCACGGCCGGCAGTGGTCTGACCGGGCTGACGGACCGCTTTGCCGCCTTCGGCGGTACGTTGACCATCGAGTCGCCCCCAGGCGGCGGCACCTCGATCCTGGTGCAGATCCCGATACCGGCCTGACGCGCCCTGAAGACACAGTGTGGTGTTGGCCCCATGACCCGCAGGCCACCCCGGACCTTCGACGAAGGCGGGCGTGGACTGCTCCTCGTCGCAGCCCTCACCCAGAGCTGGGGTAGCCGGCAGATCAACACCGGCAAAACCATCTGGTGCGAGCAGGCGCTGCCCTGCGGCACCACGACGCCGCACGAATGACCAACGCCAGGGTGGCCGTCGGCTGGTCGAATCGGACTGATCGCCCCGGAAACGAATAGGCGGGCGACGGGAATCGGAACCACGTGGCTGGTTTGGAAGATAACGCCCACAACCTCACCCAGTGGCTGGGCACCCGGCCGGGGGAGTGCGGTAGTGGCGCATGAAGTGGGCCTCAGCGACGCTGAGGCGCTGCAGTTCGTCGACGGAAACGCTTTCGTTCACGGCGTGGATCTGGGCCTCCGGTTCGCTCAGCCCGATCAGGAAGGTTTCGGCACGGGGGTATAGCGAGGCGAGGGTGTTGCACAGCGGGATTCCACCCCCGAAGCCAGCTATGTGCAGGTCGCGCCCGTGATAGGCCTCTCGCATCGCCTCGGCCATGGCGGAGTACGCCGGGCCAGAAGCGTCGGCGAGGAACGGCTCCCCCTGGGCGAGCTGCTCTACGGACACGCGCGCGCTCCAGGGGGTGTGCTTCTCGATGTGCGCGGTCAGTAGTTCCGTGGCCTGCGCGGCGTCGTGCCCCGGCGGGATGCGCAGGCTGATTGCTGCCCGTGCACTCGCCTGGATGGACGGAGTGGCGCCCACGACGGGAGGGCAGTCGATGCCCATCACGGCGACGGACGGCCGCGCCCAGAGCCGATCTCCGACGGAACCGGCGCCGACAAGATCCACCCCCTCCAGCACCCCGCCGTGGGTAGTCCAGGCCCTCCCACTCGCCCTCAGCCTGCAGTCCTTCGACGTGCGGGGATCCGTCGTCGGCTACCAGCGAGTCCAGAATTTTGATCAGCGTGGTGAGGGCGTCGGGCGCCACCCCTCCGAACCGGCCGGAGTGCAAGTTGCTCCGGAGGGTGTCTACTTGTATCCGGAGCATCGTGATCCCCCGCAGTGACGCGGTGACCGTCGGCATTCCGAGGCGGAAGTTGCCGGCGTCGCCGACCAGGGTGACGTCTGCGGCAAGCAACTCCGGGTGAGCCTGCGCGTAGTGCTCCAGGCCGCCACTTCCTTGCTCCTCGGAACCCTCGACGATCACTTTGACGTTCAGTGGCACCCGGCCGTGGGCCTTGAGCGCGCGCAGAGCCAGCAGATGCATGATCACCGCGTCCTTGCATTCCGCCGTTGCGCGTCCGTACCAGCGCCCGTCGCGTTCGGTCAGCTCGAACGGTGGCGTCGTCCATGCGTCCTCGTCGAGCGCCGGCTGGACGTCGTAGTGCGCGTACAGCAGGACGGTGGGAGCCTGCGAGTTGGCCGTAGACGGACTGATGGCTGTCGGGCATGTCCAGGACCGTGACGTCTCGGAATCCCTCGGCGCGCAGGGCGTCGGCGACCCAGGCGGCGGCTTTCTCGCATTCGTCGGGGGAGAGAGCGCCGGATCCGCGACCGACCTGAATCTGACGAGTTGTGCGAGTTCGGCCCGCGCGCGCGGGATCAGCGACGCGACGGTGTCGGCAATCGGGTCGATGCGCAACAGAGAATTCCTTGGCATGAGAACAGGAAGTATGTGCTCGCGCACTGTCCATGCAGAGGGAGTAGGGCCTTTGCTTTGCCGAGCCTCCTGGGCAATCACTGCGGAATTTCCGAGTGGCGGATCTGTCGACGATACCCCGACCAGGTGACGGGTGACTAGCGGCGATGCGGCCGAGTTGGTCTGCGGGTACGCCCGTGGGGTTAACCCCACATCGTCCCTTGAGCGGACACCACGCTCTGGCTCGGGATTCCGGCCAGTCGTGTTTGGAGGCTGCTCGACAGAATCCGCCGTGCGTTTTCGCGAGGATGACATGCAAACAGGGCCAGAGCTCACACAGGGACGAAGAACCCTGGCGAGGGCGGAACGCGGATTTCTGAAAGCGTCGCCCTCGCATGCCATCCGGATCAGTCACGCAAGAATGCGAGTGCGAACATGTCTCATCACCTTGACTCCCCCATCGCCCGCCAAGACCCCCGGCTGGACATCACCGACTTCTACCTCTTCCGTGGCGAGCGCGGGACTGTCTTCGTCCTGAACGTTTCCCACTCGCTCGCGGGCGAGGACATCCCCCGGGGCTTTCACCCCGAGGGCCGCTACGAGTTCAAGGTCGACGCCAACGGCGACGCCGTGGAGGAAGTGACTTACCGCTTCACCTTCGGCGAGCCTCGGCAGGACGGCGCACGGCCGTACAGACTGCACCGTCTGACCGGCGTCCAGGCCGAGGACCCGTACGCGAACGGCACGGTGCTCGGTGAGGGTGTCACCGGCGCCACCACCGTCCTGGAGCGCGGGGCGCGGGCGTGGGCCGGCAAAGCCGGCGACCCGTTCTGGATCGAGCCGGACGTCCTGCACGCGATCGGCAAGGCGGTCAAGGAGGGTACCCGCATGGACCTCGGTGAGTGGACCCCCTCGCAGGCCGTCAACCTGTTCGCCGGTCACACCGTTTACTCACTCGTCCTGGAGGTCTCCGACAGCGAGCTGGTGGAGGCCGCGGGCAGCAGGAGCATTGGGGCGTGGGCGCTGTCCAGCCTGGCCACCGACGCCGGTGGCTGGCGGCAGATCAACCGGGCGGGCCTGCCCATGATCCACCCGCTGTTCACCCAGCTCGACGAGCACCTTGGTGACCACCTCAATACCGGTCGCCCGGCCGACGACCCGGCCATCTTCGGCGCCCTCGCCGCCGAGATGGTCGCGGGAACCGTCCGCGCATACGGCACGGCGGAGGACCCCGAGGCCTACGGTCGTACGGTCGCGGCAAAGATCTTCCCCAACGTGCTGCCCTATACCGTCGGCACCCCGGCCGTGTACGGCTTCGCAGAGTGGAACGGGCGCTCCCTGACGGACAACGCCCCCGACGTGATGTTCTCCCTCGCGATCAACACGCCGGTGGCGCTCGGCATCACCAAGGACTCGATCACCTCGAAGCCGTCCGACGCCTTCCCGTACGTGCCGACGGCCTGACCCCTTGACACGCCGGCTGGCACTGCCGCCCCGTGCCGGTCGGCGTCACCACTCATGCGCGAAGTTCCGGCCAGGGGTAATGTCGCCCGAGGCGTGCCCCGTCGCGTGATGCTTGTCAGCGCCCGCGGCGAGGACACCCTGGCTGGACCGAACTCCCGCGGTGACAGCCGGAGCAGTGGGATATGGGGTAATTGGCAGCCC
>NZ_JBEOXF010000124.1:0-6865 GCF_040296405.1 Streptomyces sp. NPDC002133
TTCCCCCATTTGGGGCTGGGGGGGGGGGGGGGGGTTTTTTGGGTGGTGCACACCGAACGCGAGGTGCACATCGCGTTCACCGCCGCCGACCGGCAGACGGTGAACGATGCCCACCGGGCCGCCGTAGCCACCGGCACCGAAATCCTCCACGGGCCCCGGGTATGGCCGGAATACCACCCGGGCTACTACGCCGTCTTCTTCCGCGACCTCGACGGAAACAATGTCGAGGTGGTGCACCACACCTTCTCGGCCCAAACAGCTCCATGACCGTCCTGAGACACAGCCGCCTCATCCCCGGCATCCCACGCCGACATCGCCGGATCCCGGATACGCGTCGGCTACAGTCCCGCCACGCCTCGATCATCGCACCAAATGAGACGACCTCTCAGGCGCCTGCTTCCCGCTCCGCTTCCAGGCGATCCAGCCGCGCCTTGGCCGACTCCGGGCTGCGCACCAGCTTCCACGTCTGGACCACGCACCCCACCACGAGCCCGACGCCGGCCAGGAAGAACGCCACCCGCAACGGCAGCCACCACCGCAATCATTCTCGTGAAGCGTCACGGCGCAAGTCTCACCGCTGGATGGAACCGGAAACCAGTGACTTTCCATGACGCCATCCTGGGCATCACCGACGATCCGGACACCTATGGAACTCGATCAAGCCCTGCCTGCCACAGGCAGGGTGGCGGTTACGTCCCCGTCGCCTGGCTGCGCGGGAACACCGCCGTCGGACGCCTCCGAGGAGGACGCCGTCTCGGGGCCTGCCGCCCGGAGCATCTGGGTCTGGACACCGGCGTCGTCTCCGGCGGAGTCCCACATCTGTCCCGCCGGACCCGTGAACACCACGTTGCCGTCCGCATCGATCGCCCGCAGCCCGCCACCGGCTCCCGCAACCAGAGCCAGGCCCTTGCCTGCGATGGTGAACCGCAACTGCTCCAGGGCCTCGTTCTGCGCAGCCTGCGCGGACTTGACCTGCAGCACCTCCCGATACCCGTCCGGCATCGCAGTCAACTGCAGATCAACCCCGGGCAAGGCTTCCGCGTAGGTCGCGGTCGCGCCGTCCAGCGAGGGCTCCGGCAGAGGACCCGGCCAGCTCACGGCCGGCGCCTGCCCGTCACGTTCCAGACGGACCATCGTCTGGCTGCCGCCAGTCGAGAACGACTCGCTCACAGCCGCATACCGCGGCCCGATCGTGCCGTCGGCCCGGCGCACGAGCGCCGTGTCGATGTCATGCCACTGACCCGAGGCGTCCTGCGCCCGCTGCGGCGACGTCGCCTGCTTAAGGCTGCACGTCCCGTCCGGGTTCGCGAACGTCTGCGAATACTCCGTCCGCTCGGATGTGACCTCGACCGGCACACCCGACGCTGCGGCCTCCTCAGACGGCGTCTGCGTCGCCGCCGTAGCAGCGTGAACCACCGGTGAATTCACCACGCACCGCCGACAAGCAACGCCCACGCCAAAAATATCGCAACCGCATGGCGGACCTCCAGATTCCGCCTACGCGAAACCCGGCCCCCTTATGCGAATTCACAGCCCCACCCCATGCATCACACATGCATCACGAATATGACGCTGACCGCAACCAGGCAATCGCACAAGTCAACAGTGATCCAGAACACACCATGGAGTTTTGGACCTCCAACGGAGGAGAAGGACCGATTTAGGAGACCGAAAATTTGCCGAATGAAATGAACAGCCATGTGGCACGAAATGAATAATAGGCGAATGAAAGATTTACAATGTGCTGGCATGCAGTATGAAGCCGTAGCCGTACCGATCTGTCCCACGTCAGATGCCAGCAGTCGTTGATGGTGCGACTGGCCGATCGACGGCTTATGGTCCGGCCGCTGGGACGTCCGGACCGCCGACGGACACGCGCGCGTCTCAGCCCCCGTATGTCTCAAAGTCACCCGCCAAGCCACTTCTTGAGCCATCAAGCAAGTCATTCAGATTGACGGTCCGTTCCGCAGGGCAGCTCTCTTTCTTCGGTCTGCAACAAGGAGGGCGGATGGCTCGCAGGAAGTCTCTGGCGGCGCAGTTGGTGCAGACTTACCGCGATGCACAGGAGTCAGGCCCGCATAGCAGAACGGGAGGCTGCTCAGCGCGCCAAGGAGGAGGCCAGGCGGGAGCGTGAGCGGGCGCAGGCCTGGGTCGTACGCAGAAGGAGAAGGAAGCTCAGCGTTCCGCCGAGTCCCGGAAGGCAGAGCAGATCGCCCGGACGGCACCGTGGACTTCCTCGACCAGGCCACCGTTATGCGTGGACGAGAAGTCCCGTGCGCCACACCGTCAGACGTCCACCCAACCGACAACGTGACAACGCCCTCCGAGGCGATGTTCACCCTTGCCAGAGGAACTCGTGCGCCATCGCGATCATGGCACGTGCCGCAGCACCGGGCGTGCGCTCGGACGGAGCGGCCAGGGAAAACTGCCATTCCAGGTCGGCGTCGTCGACGGTCAGCGTGGCGACGTCCTGTTCCTTGCCGAGGGCGACCCGTGGCAGCAGCGCCACGCCCAGGCCGTTTCGGACGTAGGCCACGCCGGTGGTGAGGTCGGTGATCTCGATGGCGACGCGATGGCGGACGGAGGCAGCGGCGAAGGCCCGGTCGGCAACGGTCCGGTTGCTGTAGCCCGCGGGGAAGTCGACGAAGTCCAGGCCGGCCAGTTCGGTGATCGACACGGTGCGGCGTTTCGCGAGCGGGTGGGCGGCCGGCACGACGAGGTCGAGCACCGAGGTGGCGAGGGCGGTCAGCGTGATGCCTGTCGGGCGCGGTCCGGGCCCCGAAACGAAGGCGAGGTCGAGCTGCCGTTCGAGGAGGGCTTCGACCAGGCCCTGGGAGCCGGAGGGGGCGGCGCTGGTCTGCAGGAACACGCCGGGATGACGCCGGTGGAATTCACCGAGGAACACGGGAAGGTCGATGAGCCCAACCGTGGTTATCGCGCCCAGTCGCAGTGTGCCGCGCAGTCCGCCGCGGACCTCGCCCACCACGTCTGCGGCCTCCCGGGCGGCGTCGAGAGCGGCATGGGCGCGCGGTAGCAGGGCAGCACCGGCATCGGTAAGCAGCACGCGTTTGGGGGTGCGTTCCAGCAGCGGCGTGCGGAGTTCTCGCTCGAGGTTCTTGATCGTGGTGGAGACCGCGGACTGGACGACGTGCAGCCGTGCGGCGGCACGGGTGAAGTTCGCTTCCTCGGCGACGGCGACGAAGTACTCGAGCTGGCGCAGTTCCACCCTCCGAGTATCCCTCAGCGAGCCCCCAAGGTATCTCTCAGCGAGATGGCTGCGATCTCTGACTCTCGTTGGACAGCGACCGCTGCGTCCAGCGATTCTGTTCATAGGAACTGCTCGAAGCAGGAGCTGGCTCATTCCAGGACTTCGTCTACATCGGTAAGTATTGGAGAGAACGTCTTGGACTACGCGGCTACGGTGGACGGTAGACCGATTGCCCACATCGCTGTCGTCTATAAGAACGAAGATGGGAAGACACAACATCTTGTGATGAACCACCGTCCGCTGCCCATGCTCCAGCACTTCTCCCGGAAGCTGGGCGAGCACCTCGCTGGTACAGAGTACGCGAAGTACTGTGCCGACCCGCCGGATGCCGACCGCTACTGAACGAATTCCCATTCATTTCTGCTGCGACATAGAGGAAACGTGTCGCGCAATCAGGAAATCGCGGATGCTTGCTGGCGGGCACATCGAACACTGAGGACAAGCGCAAGGTGACCGCCACGATCAACCGGTTGGTCGCCGAAACGCTCGATATCTCCCCCGACGACATCTTCATCTCCCTGATTCCGGTGTCGAACGAGAACTTCTCGTTCGGACGAGGGGAGCTGCAATTGGCCGAAGACGCGCGCTGGTGAATGCCAAAGGACGTCCAGACGTCCCGATCTCGGAAACACGCCGAATCAATCTAGGAACGAGGAGACAACTGCCATGACCACACCGAACGAGTCCACTGACGGGTCAAAGAACCAGGCGCCGCACCTGGACTACTACCCACACTGGCTCGACAACCTCGCCGACGACGTCATCCTCCAGGGCAACTTTGCCAACGGCGAAGTGCTCGGCAAGGAAAAAGTAGGGAAGCTGCTGGGCTTCGCGCGAAGCATCTACGCCTTCCAGGACTTCCGCTTCTTCGGCAAGCGTGGCGAGCTCTTCCTGGAGGACTACCGTTCCCGCATCCGTGGCAGCGAGATCTACCGCCCAGACGGAATCGAGATCTACAACTTCGTCGTCGTGTACTTCAACGAGGCGGGCGAGACCAGTCAACTCGTCATGAACCACCGGCCGCAGTCAGCCGCCCTGCTGTTCTCGTCCTTGCTGGCGAAGCACTTCGGTGACGAGTTCGGCTCGGACCTCTTCTACGATGGCGATGTCAGCCATCGGCTGCTCGATCACGACCTGTCCCGTGGTCAATGGCCGCCGTCGTCCCCCCGCTGACTTGCGACGGAATCCGTCAGCCGACCGAGCTCAGTAAGGTCGGGGACTGGCGCGGTGGCTGACGCTCCGTTTCCAATTCCCGCCGCTTCAAACCGTGCATGCAGTTCTTCCGCACACGGCTTTCCGACATCGTTCAACGTCTAGGCATGCACCGTCGTCCTGTGCACGTTTTTTTGGAGCGGCCTCTTCGAAGACTGCGGCGGGACAAGGCCGCCAGGCGCCGGAGCCCCTGACCAGCACGTTCGAAGATGGCGAAGACTCATTCGAGTTGCTGACTATTATGCGCATTGCTACGGAAAGAATCCATCTCATGAGTGCTGAACTCCTCAATCTGGCAATCGCCACCGCCGGTGGTCAAGAACTCTGGAACACCCTGCGCGGCCTGAAAGCCGACGTCTCCATCGGGGGCCCGGTCTGGGGGATGAAGGGCTGGCCGCCGGGCACGACGTTCAGGCAGACCGTGACGGTCGACACGGCCAGAGAGCACATCGTGTTCAGCCCGTTCACCCGCCCCGACTGGCAGATGGTCTTCGACGCCGCCGCCGACAGCGTCACTGTGCAGACCCTCGACGGCGAACCGGTCGAGACCCTCGCCCCCGCACGCACCAGCTTCCAGGGAATGCTGCGCAACAGCACCTGGGATGCTCCGCACCTCGGCTACTTCCTGGGCTACGCGCTCTGGAACTACCTCACCACCCCGTTCCTCTTCACCTATCCGGGCGTGCAGGCCCGCGAGATCGAACCGTGGCGTGAGACCGGCCAGACCTGGCGACGCCTGCAGGTGCGCTTCCCACCCGAGATCGCCGCACACAGCCCCAACCACGTGTTCTACTTCGACGCCTTCGGCAGGCAACGCCGCATGGACTACGTCGCCGAGGTCAACAACAGTTTCCTCGTCGGCCACTACACCGGCCGCTTCCAGAACTTCGACGGGCTGCTCGTGCCGACACGCCGACGAATGTTCCGCCGCAACCCCGACAACACCGTCAACCTCAACTTCCCCTCCATCACCGTCGACATCCACGATGTCGAACTCATCCGCACCGACGACGAACAGGCACGACGATGACCACGGACAACGCCCTCATCGACCACCCCGCCCGTCGGCTCGTCGTGACGCTCCCACGTCCCTACGACGCGGCGATCGAGCACTACGAGACCCTCGTCCCCGAGGCCGATCTCCACCGCTTCTACCAGATGGCCTCCTGGCAGGCCACGCACGAGCTCGCCGAGATCAACGCCCCCCACGGGTTCATGCGCTACCACCGCAGCGACATCACCGCCCTCATGGCCGGCTCGACGTCCCTCTGGAAGGCCACCCAGTACTCGATGGGCAACCACACCATCGCCGAACGCATGTTCCGCCACGACCCGTCGGCCATGCTGCACGCACCACTGCAAACCGTGCTCTACGCGGACCCCGACGGCGACACCAAACTCGTCGTCGACCAGCCCAGCCTGCTGCTCGCCAGCTACGACAACCCGCAGATCGCCGAGGTCGGCCGCGAACTCGACGCCCTCCTAGCCCAGCTGATCACACTCCTCGGCGGCGACGTACCTCCCCAACTGAGCGACGCATCTCCCCGACTGTGAACCATCGCCACCTTCGAACGGGCTGGTCGCGGGTTCTGGCCTGCCCAAGCAGTGCGCGCCAGAGCGGTGGCGCTGCCGGGGCTGGTGCAGAGCTTGGTGGGACCGCCACGCTTCAGGATCGCGAAGCCGTGTTCAACGAGAGCGCGTCCAGCGGCCAGCAGGTCACCCGCCCCTCACATCCACGTCCGAGAACCAAGAGGCCTTAGATTCAACCGGTCAGAGCAACAGTGCTGGTTGAGGACGGTTTATGTGGCGAGACTGGGTCGGCCGGGGATGTCGGACGAGATGAAGGCCGACTTGTGGCGACGGTGGAGGGCCGGGGAATCGATCAGCGTCATCTCAAGGCAGATCGGTAAGCCGCCCGGTTCGGTGTTCACCGTCCTCAAGCACCACGGAGGGATCGCTCCCGGACCCCGCAAAGCGCGCGCCGGATGCTTGCCCCTTCCCCCTACCCCACACGCTTCTCCCCCGACCGCACCGCCCTGATCCGCCTGTTCGGCGCCGTTCTGGCCGAGCAGAACGACGAGTGGACCGAAGCCCGCCGCTACATGAGCCGCGAACTCCTCGCCAAAGCCCGCCTCCACCCGATCGAGTCAGAAACCGACGACACCGCCCTGCCCACCGAACTCACCTCCTAATGATGTTGTCAAGCCGTAGCGGTGACGGAGGAGTTGGGTTGGTAGCACTGTCCGTCACGAATGAGGGCCCACAGGACGTTTACGCGCCGACGGGCAAGGGCGCCGCACCGTCATCCGGATCCAGGTCGTGAAACCTCACCCGTGCTGAACCCTGGGCCCTTGGCATTCCGTGCTTGGCTGGGATACCAGGACT
>NZ_JBEOXF010000125.1:0-6845 GCF_040296405.1 Streptomyces sp. NPDC002133
CGAGGAGCCGGCCGACACCGCCGCCGACCCCGAGGTCGCCCCCCTCATCGCCAGCGTCCAGCGACTGTCCGTGGCCGACCGCCGACACGTTGCCGCGCTGGTGGAATCCCTTCTGCGCAGCAACCCCGTCCTTGACGCGGACTCCGCCCCTGACGCAGACGCCGAAGCCGACTCCGACGCCGGCTCCGCCTCCGACTCCGACTCCGACTCCCACTGAACGAGACTTCGGCTGAACGAGACTTCGGACGCTCACGGCTCGCTCAGGGCCCGCAGCCAACTGATCACGGCGTTCACCGTCTGGTAGTCGAGTTCGGCAATCCGAGCGACGGCATGGGCGTCGGTCAACCGCACGGGGAGGCACGCCGCGTCCAGCGCACAGTGCAGCATCACCTGGTGCGCCTGCGTTGCCGGCAGGTCCTCCCCCACGCGCAGGAACGGGCGCAGGAATGCGGAGATGGGCAGCGGGGGTGTGGGGAATGTCGGATAGTCCATGTCGTGTTCCGATCGCTCTCTCGTTCAGGTACGAAGCCTCGAAGGACTCGGACAGGTCGAGGGTGAGGTCAGCCCGGGTGGGCCGATTCGGAAGGTCCGCGACATCCGCGACGCCGGTGTGTGTCCCACCTCGGTCGCGGCGCGTCAGGCGTACGACGGCCGCCCTATGCGGGCGGACCGGCGTCGGGTGGTACCCGGCCGCCTCCCCGGTCACGGCGCCGCTTGTCACCGGAGAGACCCTGGATGCCGGCCCGGCGCATCAGCAGCTGCACCGTTCCATGGCTGACCGCGATGCCGTATCTCAGGGTCAGTTCGTCGTGAATACGCCGGTACCCGTACGTCCCGTGCGAGGCGGAGTGGATCGCGGTGATGACCTCGGTGAGCCGGGAGTGGCGGACGGACCGTGCGGAGGCGGGGCGGGAGCGCCAGGTGAAGTATCCGGACTCGGTCACCCCCAGGACCCTAGTGGCGATCCGGACGGGCATACCCTCGCGGGCCATCACGTGTACTGCCTCGAATCTCCTTTTGGGGATGTCGCGTCCCACAACAGCTCGGTCGCACGCCGGAGGACGGCGAGCTCGGCCTCCAGCTCGGAGATGCGTTTGCACGCGGCTTTGAGATCGGACCCGGTGTGCGGGACGGACCGACCGCTCCGGAAGTGGGGCAGGTACCTGCGCCGCCAGTGGTAGACCGTCCGCTCTTTGAGGCCGAGATCGACGGCGACCTTCTTCACGGGCTCGCCTACGGCGAGCAGGTCGAGGGCCCGGCGACGCAGCTCGGGTGGGTAGCTCATGGATGGTCATCCCTCCGGAAGACTGGAGACGAGGTCCATCTGCCGGCACGGGGAACGGATCCCCGAGCCGGGAGAGGCAGAGGTGCAGTACGGAGCGTCCGTCCGGCCCGATCGGCCGGACAGGACCTAGTCGATGTGACGCCGCATGGTGACCGTCGGCCGGAAGCTGCTCAGCGGGTTCACGTCCGCACCGCGCGGTGCGGCTGCCACCGCCCCCCTGAGGAGGGTCACGACCTCGGAGGCTAGGGAATCGGCGCGGGCCTTGACGACGTGGACCGCCTCGCGGCTCCGCTCCAGGTCGTGCAGCCGCCTTTCGAGCACGGCGAGTTCATTCCTGGCCGAGCGGCTCAGCGTGAACGAGTACGGGGTGGAGACGATGAACTGATAGGCGCCTGCGAACGTCTGGCAGCCCTCGCAGTGGTCGTTGACCGCGCGGCTGGTGTTCGTGGCGTTGAGGCGCGTGATGGTGCCGGTCGTGGTCACGACCTGGAAGGACAGGGCGATCGCGCGGCACGGGTTGTCGAGCGAGCAGCCCACGGACCGGGCGACCGCCCTGTTGCGCGCACCGACGCCGAGGCGCGTACCGAGCTCGTGGATCGCGAACTCGTCGTCGTAGTCGACGCGATGCCTCGGACCGGCCTTCGCGTGCGCTTCGTCCACTGCGATGCCGACCTGGCGTGTGAAGGTCGATGCGGACGATGTCGCTCCGGCCGGGCTCGCGGTGGCGAAGCCGGCCGTGCAGGCGGCGGCCAGCATTCCCAACTGCGCGACTTTGCGGCCGGCTCGGCTGGCGCGTGGCTTTCGGTGGTGCGTCACTGGGTGCTCCTTACGGGCGAAGGGGAGAATCGGGGGTTCACGATGCGAAGGGCCACTGGCCCCCCGTGGTGCCCTGCGACTCCGAGGAGGTCGGCGAGGGCGAGGGGGAACCGGACGGCGTGGCGCTCGGGGTCCCGGGCGAAGAGCTGGCGCTGGCCGACGCCGACGGTGAGGCCGAGGTGCGGCTGGGGCTCGGTGTCGGGCTCGTCTGCCTGGGCGTCGGGGCGACCTGACCGGGGCCGGCGGACGGAGAGGCGCTCGCGGAGGTGGCCTCGCCGGACGGGCTGACCTCGGGAGTGGGCGCGGGTGGGACCGCCTCGGGCGGCGGGCTGGTGACCACGGACGAGTCCGGCCGGTCAGGGCTGGGCTGCTCCTCGGCGAGCGCCGATGCCGTCGGACGGATCGTCGGGACGCCGGGCTGGAGGATGGGGGCGATGGGTGGCTGCCGCGGGAGCGCCTCGGGAGTCATGCCGCCCAGCCACGCCGCGCACAGTGCGCCGGCTCCCAGCAGCACGCCGCCGCAGATGGTCAGGCGCATCCGGCTGTTGCCCTCGGTGGCGCGGGCGGTGGCCCTCGCGAGTCTCCCTACCAGGCGCACGGTGAGATACGCCGCGCCGGCCAGTGGGCAGATGAGCATGAAGCTTCCGATGACGCCGACGAGTCCTGCGGTGACCTGACCGTCGAAGAAGGCGAACCAGGTTCCGCCCAGCTGCTCCGCGAGGGAGCGCAGGCTGGTGCTGAGCAACCGCGGGAGGTTCCACAGGACGTAACCGAGCTCGACGGCGATCAGCGGCACCATGACCAGCACCCAGACCGTGACGATGATCCTCGCCGGACGCTTGAGATCGGCCACTTCCGGCGCCACCGGACGACCGGGCAGCATGCTTCTCAGGATGGGCTTGATCTTCCCGAAGAGGTCGGGAATCCCGGCGAGGTCTCCGAGGATGTAGTAGCCGTCCAGCCGGACCACCGGAAGCAGCTGTTCGATGATCTCGAAGTGCACCAGGTAGATCGCGGCAAGAAAGACCGGCTGGCCGGTGAGGAAGAACGCACAGGCGAGCCCCAGCACGAAGACGATGTTGAAGTAGATCCCGCCCAGATCGGTCCGGATCCGGCCGGCCCGCCCGATGCGGTAGACATCGGTGACTTCGGTGTACATCGACGGCCAGATCAGGAAGAGGCCGCAGCCGATGCTTCCCGGTCGCGCGCCACCGTATCTGCACGCCGAGGCGTGACCGAATTCATGGAAGACCAGCGATGCCACGATCAGGATGAAGACGGCCAGCATCAGTACCGGTTGCTCCAGCACCTGCAGCACCGGTTGCATGGCTCCGTGAACGGCGAACAGCCAGAAGTCCATGCACACAGCCGCCGCCAGCACCAGGGCCACCACCCATGGCCGGTGCAGCCATGCGAGCGCCTTCGCGATCCGGGCGACCTGCCGCTCACGGAAGATCACCCGATGGCCCTTGAGGACCAGGAGGAGATCGGTGGTGGGGCCGGCGACCTGGTCGCCTTCCTGGCCGAAGGGGACGGTGACGCCGAGCGGTTCGAGCTTCTGCTCAATGAGGTACTCGATGTTGTCCGCGCTGACTTCACGCCCGAATCGCCCGCTGACCCGGTGCGAGATGGTCTCGGTGTTCCGTACGCCGTCGATGGCTTCGGTCACCAGGTAGAGCAACCGGGAGAGCTGGACCACCTGCCCGTCTCCGCGGCGAACCAGATACTTGCGCTCCGTGAAACCGGATCCCTGGTATTCGCCGAGGAGTTGGAGTCCCGCGCCACATCGCGGGACGGGAAACAGTATCTCCGTGTATTCATACGAGGGAAACGTTTCGTCCGCGTCGCAGGCCGCCGCCCCCACGGGACCGGGGTGAACCCCTTGGCTTTCGGTCACCGTCCTGCTCTTCCTCCCGGCGCGGACCGCGCCCCCAAGAACGCGGCCCGCACACATCCGGGCGTTGTTACTGGCTGATGGTGATGGACTGGTTGGCCTCGGAGGCCGCGATGGCGTCCGGGGAGTCGAAGTTCGCCGCGAGCGACTCGTTGTGGGCGCTGACGTAGGCGACGCGCTCGCTCACGTTCGTGGTCCTGGTGAAGCTGAACCGGAGCCGGCCCAGGGCCTCGCGACCGGGCAGCAGCTCCGCGGCGGCCTCGGCGTTGAGCTGATCGTTGTTCATGGTGAAACCCTTCTCGGAACGAAGCACCCGCTACTGGCGGATGGTGATGGACTGACCGGCCTCGGAGGCCGCGACGGCATACGGCGAGTAGACGTTGGCCGCGAGCGACTCGTTGTGAGCGCTGACGTAGGCGACGCGCTCGCTCACGTTCGTGGTCCTGGTGAAGCTGAACCGGAGCCGGCCCAGGGCCTCGCGACCGGGCAGCAGCTCCGCGGCGGCCTCTGCATCGAGTTGATCGTTGTTCATGGTGAAACCCTTCTCGGAACGAAGCGCCGCTTACTGGCTGACGCTGATGGACTGACCGGCCTCGGAGGCCGCGACGGCGTCCGGGGAGCAGACGTTGGCCGCGAGCGACTCGTTGTGGGCGCTGACGTAGGCGACGCGCTCGCTCACGTTCGTGGTCCTGGTGAAACTGAACCGGAGCCGGCCCAGGGCCTCGCGACCGGGCAGCAGCTCCGCGGCGGCCTCGGCGTCCAGCTCTCGCATGCCAAGCATGGTGGGGTCCTTTGCACGAAGGGCATGGACGGGCGTCATGCGATCCCGCATGCGTCCATCCATGCCGGACAATCTGTCTGACGAGATTGGACAGTAGGGCGCCGGGCCACTCCGGACAAGCGACTCGGACATCTCGATCACCACCGAATGCACCGCATATCCACGGAAGCGGCAGGTGAGAGGAGTGACGGGCGAGGTTGCGGCAGACGCCGACTCGCGTACAGCCTCACCCGATCGGCCCAATCCGGCGCATTCCAACCAGCAATGCCAGGGCCTCCGATGGCTATTCTCTCGTGGCTCGAGGCGGGTGGACCGCCCGAAGCCTCCGCGAGAGGGGTGCACGTGCTTGTCGTCCCAAGAGCCTCTGCTACCGCCGTCGTCCGCGACAGGACCGGAGAGCCGGTGGTGCTGCTCACCGGCGAACTCCCCTCGGCCCTCAGCCCGTCCGGAGTGAACGAGCTGCTGAATCTGGCCGCCGCCGTGCTCGACAAGGAGGAGTTGGAGCTCTTTCGCAGCTGCCTGGCGGCACTGAGGTGCGGCGAGAAACTCCAGGAGAGCCGTATCGAGGTGAGCGGAGCCGTGCTGACCATCTACCGCAGCTGACGACAGAACCGACTGCGCAGAACACGGGGCGGAATATCGTTCGACGCCGTGACTTTCAGCAGCCGACCCCATGCAAATGGCGCCGAAAAGTGAATTCACCAACGCATAACACGGTGCGCACAGGAAGCCTTTTCCGCAAATTCACCGCAGGCCGCAACCGGCCAACAACACACCACAGTTGAGTCACCCTGGCGAGTGTTTCCCCGGCGCCGTCCATCAAGGCCTGAACTCCTCACTACGCAGAGCTCAGGGCAGGTTTCAGAGATCATCGGAACGAGATCCCGCCGTGCGCCGATAAGCCCTCCGGAACCGATTTGGCGAATGAATCGAGTACGGGTTCCGAGTAATGTCCGGAGGGCCACAAGAAATCCATCGAACTGAGGAGAAACGTGGTGAGAACATTCGCACGCGCCGCTGCGACGGCGGCCCTGGCCGTGACAGCGGCCGTGATTCCCATGGCGGGCACGGCCATGGCCGCCCCGGCCCATTCATCCGTGACTGCGCACAGCATCCGCGACTACGACGACCGGTGCAGCGACTACGGCCAACGGCGCCACCGGCACAACTCCTGGGAACGCCATTGGAATCGGCGGGCCGATGACTGCCGCCACCGCTGGGACCGCCGCGGCACGCACAGGGCGCACTGGCACAACGGAAGCCACCGCAGCCACGACGGGTACGGGTACGGGTGGGGGTGGGGGTGCAGCCACCGCTTCTGATCCAGTGATCCGGCCTGATCCGGCCTGATCCGGTATCGCTCCTTGCGAGGGCTCCCGGGAGCATCTCCCCTCCCGGGGGCCCTCGGCCGTTCCGCGGTCAGCTGCGGTAGATGGTCAGCACGGCTCCGCTCACCTCGATACGGCTCTCCTGGAGTTTCTCGCCGCACCGCAGTGCCGCCAGGCAGCTGCGAAAGAGCTCCAACTCCTCCGTGTCGAGCACGGCGGCGGCCAGATTCAGCAGCTCGTTCACTCCGGACGGGGTGAGGGCCGAGGGGAGTTCGCCGGTGAGCAGCACCACCGGCTCTCCGGTCCTGTCGCGGACGACGGCGGTCGCGAGCGCACCTGGGACGACAAGCACGTACCCCCCTCTCACGGAGGTTTCGAGCGGTTCACCCACCCGCGGGGGAGAGGATAGCCCCAATCAGGCCTATTTCTTGTCTGATCTGCTACTTCGCCATGACATGCATCACTGGGTGTGGCATGGGCACCGCCGCCCTGAAATCCCCTGTCTTCATGGGTATTTGACGCCGCCGACCGGACCCCGGGCGCGGCACATCAGGCGACAGCGTCCCTCCGTGGCAGAGATTCACCGATCACGAGTAGCCATGGGAACCGGTGTCGGGGGCGCCCCGCAGAAGGGATTCCACCAGCACGGCAACGTGTCGGCGGTCGGCCACGGACAGTCGCTGGACGCTGGCGATGAGGGGGGCGACCTCGGGGTCGGCGGCGGTGTCGGCCGGCTCCTCG
>NZ_JBEOXF010000126.1:0-5770 GCF_040296405.1 Streptomyces sp. NPDC002133
GCTCTCGGTCGCCCTGCTCGCGCAGCTGCGTGCCGAGCCCCGCCGGGTTGGCGAAGCGGGTGGCGTGGCGGGTGACGTCGTGGTTGGACAGCACCCATGTGGTGGGGGCGCCGACGGGGCGCATCGCGGCCAGTGAGCCGTCGATGACCTGGCGCAGCTCCTTCGCGTCCCAGTTGGTCGTCAGGTACTGGAAGTTGAAGGCCTGGTGCATCTCGTCCGGGCGGACGTACAGCGCGGTGCGCTCGACGGTCGGGGTCCAGGCCTCGGCGACGAGGACGCGCTGCCCCTCGTACTCGTCGAGGATGCGCCGCCAGGAGCGGTAGATCTCGTGCACGCCGTCCTGGTCGAAGAACGGCATGACATCGTTTCCGAGCAGCTTGAGCTGTTCGCCGGAGCCGATGTCGGGCAGGCCGGGAGCCTTGACCAGGCCATGGGCGACGTCGACGCGGAAGCCGTCGGCGCCGAGGTCCAGCCAGAAGCGCAGGATCGAGCGGAACTCGTCCTGGACTGCCGGGTGCTCCCAGTTGAAGTCGGGCTGCTCGGGCGCGAAGAGGTGGAGATACCACTCTCCCCCAGCCTCCGGCTGGGAGGTGCCCCCATTGCCGTCGGGCACCTCGACGCGGGTCCAGGCCGGCCCGCCGAAGATGGACTCCCAGTCGTTGGGCGGCAGTTCACCGTTCGCGCCCTTGCCCTTGCGGAAGTGGAAGCGCTCGCGCAGCCGGGAGCCGGGCCCCTCGCGCAGTGCCTGCCGGAACCAGTCGTGCCGGTCGGAGCAGTGGTTGGGCACGATGTCGACGATGATCCGCAGGCCGAGGCCGTGGGCGCTGCGGATCAGCGCGTCGGCGTCGTGGAGGGTGCCGAACATCGGGTCGATGGCCCGGTAGTCGGCGACGTCGTAACCGGCGTCGGCCTGCGGGGATGCGTAGAACGGACTGAGCCAGACCGCGTCGACGCCGAGCTCCTTGAGGTACGGGAGCCGGCTGCGTATGCCCGCGAGATCGCCCATGCCGTCGCCGTTGCCGTCGGCGAAGCTGCGCGGATAGACCTGGTAGATCACCGCGTCCCGCCACCAGCCGGTCTGCGTGCCACTGGTCGGGTGGGTGGGGGCGGCGAGGTGCTGGGTCATTTCATCCCTGGTTGTCATCGGATGCGGAAGTTGCGTGTGCGGTGAGTGTGGGGCTCAGCCCTTGACGGCACCGGCCGATACGCCGGTCACCAGATGCCGCTGCGCGAAGAGGAACACGATCGCGGCGGGGATGGCGATGAGCACGGAGGCCGCGGTCATCGGCCCCCATTGGGCGCCGTACTGGTTGACGAACTTCTGCAGTCCGCCCGCCAGCGTGAGGTTCTCGTCGCCGACCATGAAGGCGGAGGCGTAGGCGACCTCGCCCCAGGCGGTGATGAAGGAGTAGAACGCGGTCACCGCGATGCCCGGCTTGGCGAGCGGCAGGATCAGCCGCCAGAAGGTGCCGAACGGGGTGAGGCCGTCGACCTGCCCCGACTCGTCGATCTCCCGCGGGATCGTGTCGAAGAAGCCCTTCATCATCCAGGCACAGAACGGCACGGCGATGGTGAGGTACGTGATGACCAGACCGGCCGGCTCGTTCAGCAGGCCCAGTCCCGCCATGATGTTGTAGATCGGCACGATCAGGACCGCGACCGGGAACATCTGGGTGATGAGCAGGGTCCACATCAGCCCGCGCTTCCCGGGGAAGCGGAAGCGGCTGACGGCGTAGCCGGTGGTGGCGGCGACGAAGACACCGAGGACCGTGGTGAGGCCCGCGACGACCAGCGAGTTGCCGAACCAGGTGAGGAACTCGGTGTCCTCGATCAGCCTGGTGTAGTTCTCGAGCGTCGTCTCCTTGACGAAGTCGGTGGTGGCCGCGTACTCCGCCGGCTTCAGGGAGGTCAGCAAGACCCACAGCACCGGGAAGACGGCGATCACGGACGCGACGAGCAGCGTCAGATGCAGTGCGGCCGAGGCGAGCGGCGAGCGACGGCCGCGCACCGGGGCGTTCGCCGGGACGTTGGTCGTGGTCACCAGGTTTCTCCCTGCTTGCGGAGGACGCGCTGGTAGACAGCGGCGAAGACCATCAGGAGGACGAGGATCAGCACGCCCCAGGTGGAGGACTGCGCGAAGTCGCGCGGGCTGATCTCGAACGAGAACTTGTACGCCTGGGTCACCAGGATCTGGGTCGCCTCGCCGGGACCGCCCCGCGTGAGCAGGAAGATCACCGGGAACATGTTGAAGGTCCAGATGGTGCTCAGCAGGATGACCGTGGTGGACACCGACCTGAGGCCCGGCATGGTGATGTGGCGGAAGCGCTGCCAGGCGCTCGCGCCGTCCATCTCGGCGGCCTCGTAGAGCTCGCCGGGTATGGACTGCAGACCGCCGAGCAGGGCGACCATCATGAACGGGACGCCGAGCCAGACGTTGACGGCGATCACCGAGAACTTGGCCCAGGTGGGGTCGTTGAGCCAGGGCAGGGCGTCGATGCCGCCGCCCGCGAGGATCTTGTTGAGCAGGCCGTTGTCCTCGTTGTAGAGGAAGCGCCAGGCGAAGACGGAGACGAAGCCGGGCACGGCCCACGGCAGGATCAGCATCATCCGGTAGAACGACCGGCCGGCGATCCTGCGGTTGAGGATGTTGGCGAGGGCGAGGCCCAGACCGAAGGTGACGGCCACGCAGGAGACCGTCCACACCAGCGTCCACCCGAGGGTGCCGAGGAACTGGCTGCCGGTGAGCGCGTCGGCGTAGTTGTCGAGGCCGACGAATTCGTACGTCGCCGGGAGGTGGTTGACCCCGATCGATCGCTCGACGTTCCGCTCGTCGGCGTTCGTCAGCGAGAGATAAACGCCGCGGACGAGCGGATAGCCGATGATCACCCCGATCACGATCACCACGGGGGCGACCATGGTCCAGGCGTACCAGTGGGTGGAGAGGGCGCGCCGGAACGGGCCCCGTGCGGTGTCGCGGCGATGGCCGCGGGCCCTCCTGGGCTCCGCGGCCTTCGCCACCGACTGGCCGCTGGTGTGGACAGCCATCAGTCGGTCTCTTCCCTTACTTCCAGTCCTTGAGGAGCTTGCGGTAGGCGTCGCCCGTCGCCTTGCTCCCCTTCTCCGGGGTGGTCTGGCCCGTGAGGACCTTGGTGTACTCGGTGACCAGCGGGGCGAAGAGGCTGCCGCCCTCGGGGATCCAGGGGCGCTCGACGGCCTTGTCGACGGCCGGCTTGAAGAAGCCCACGATCTCGTTCGCGGCGACCTGCGGGTTGGAGTAGACGGAGGAGCGGGTCGGGAGCAGGTTGAGCTCCTTGGCGACCTGGGTCTGGGCCTCGACGGAGCTCATGTACTCGACGAAGGCGTAGGAGGCGTCGAGGTTCTTGGAGCCCGCGTAGACGGCGAGGTTGTGGCCGCCCTGCGGGGCGCCCTGGCTCGCGGAGCCGGCGGGCACGGGGGCGACGCCGAGGTTGGCCTTGTCCTTGAACTCCTTGCCGGCGAAGGTGTCGGCAACGGCCCACGGACCGTTGATCATCATGGCGACCTTGCCGTCCTTGAACGCCGACTGCATGTTGTTCCAGCCGTCGGTGGCGTCGGTCTTCGCGGCACCGGAGTCGACCAGGTCCTTGACGACCTTCAGGGCCTTGACGCCGGCCGGGCTGTCGACGGTGATCTGCTTGTTCTCGGCGTCGACCAGGTCGCCGCCCTCGCCGTAGAGGAAGGACAGGAACCAGTAGGCGTCGTCGCCGCGGAGGTACATACCGGTCTTGCCGGTCTTGTCCTTGATGGTCTTGGCGACGGTCTTCAGCTCGGCGATGGTGCCGGGGACCTCGACACCGGCCTCCTGGAAGATCTTCTTGTTGTAGAAGATGCCCATGGTGTCGATGACCTGCGGGACGGCGTAGGTCTTGTCCTTGTACTTCGTGGAGGCGGCGGCCTGGTCCAGGAAGTCCTTCTCGTCCTTCAGGGCGGCGGTGCCGTCCAGCGGGGCGAGGTAGCCGAGGTCGGCGAACTCGGGGGTCCAGGCGACCTCGGAGCGGATGACGTCGGGGGCACCGGAGCCGGACTGGGCGGCGTTCTTGAACTTGTTCTGCGCCTCACCGAAGGGGACGTTCACGTACTTGATCTTGACGTCCGGGTGCTTCTTGGTGAAGCCCTCGGCGAGCTTCTTGAAGACCTTGTCCTCGCTGCCGACGGTCGACGTGTCCCACCAGGTGACCGTGCCCGACAGCTTCCCGCCCGTGCTGCCCTTCGCGCCCTCGGTGTCGTCGCCGCCGCACGCGGTCGCCGTGAGCGCCAGGCCCGCGACCAGAGCGGTGGCCGCTATGCCACGTCGCATGTGAACTCCTTCGATGGGGCCGCTCCATCACGGCGCCGATTCGTCGAGGAACGTAACAAGGTTGAAAGAGGACCGAAAGACCTTGCGAGAGATTTCTGCAAAGGGCGGGGATCGTTACATCCGCGTGTCCTCACGGTTGCCGACATGAACCTTGTCAACCACGGACTCGTACGCTCCAGACCCCTCTGACGGGCCCAGACGCCCCGTACGGGCGCAGCGACAGGTCTGCGCAACTGCTTCCGCAAGAGATTGCAACGCTGTTACCTTCGACATAGGTCGGCGTTGAACCGGTAGATCCGAAACATCCCGAATCAGGCAGACGAAGGGGACCGTCCATGACGCAGGAGCTCAGCACGACCACCGCGCCGCAGCTCGCCCGGGAGTCGGACCGGACGGGGCAGGAGCGGGGCTGGTGGTGTGACGCCGTCATCTACCAGGTGTACGTCCGCTCCTTCGCCGACAGCGACGGCGACGGCATCGGTGATCTGCGCGGCATCCGCGAGCGGCTCCCCCATCTCGCCTCGCTCGGCGTGGACGCGGTCTGGGTGACCCCCTTCTATGCGTCCCCGCAGGCCGACGGCGGCTACGACGTCTCGGACTACCGGGCCGTCGACCCCCTCTTCGGCCGGTTGTCCGACGCCGACGACCTCGTCCGCGAGGCCCACCGCCTGGGCCTGCGGGTGATCGTCGACATCGTCCCGAACCACACGTCCGACCAGCACGCCTGGTTCCGCGCAGCGCTCGCCGGGGGCCCCGAGCGGGCGTACTACCACTTCCGGCCCGGCAAGGGCGCGCACGGTGAACTGCCGCCCAACGACTGGGAGTCCGTCTTCGGCGGGCCCGCCTGGACCCGCGTCGAGGTGCCGGACGGCAATGGGGGCAACTCCCAGCCGGAGGCTGGGGGAGAGTGGTACCTCCACCTCTTCGCGCCCGAGCAGCCCGATCTCAACTGGGACCAGCCCGCCGTGCAGGAGGAGCTCACCTCCGTCCTGCGCTTCTGGCTCGACCTCGGCGTCGACGGCTTCCGCATCGACGTGGCGCACGGCATGGTCAAGGCGGACGGCCTGCCCGACATCGGGCTGCGCGAGCAGGCGAAGATGATCGGCGCGCAGGTGCTGCCGTTCTTCGACCAGGACGGGGTGCACGCGATCCACCGCGGCTGGCGCCGGCTGCTGGACTCGTACGACGGCGAACGCGTCGGGGTCGCCGAGGCCTGGGCACCGACGCCCGAGCGGCTCGCTCTCTACGTGCGCCCGGACGAGATGCACCAGGCGTTCAACTTCCAGTTCCTGCGCTGTCCCTGGGACCCGGCGCGGATGCGGGAGGTCATCGACGCGTCCCTGGCGGCAACGGCGTCGGTGGGGGCGCCCACGACCTGGGTGCTGTCCAACCATGACGTCGTACGCCACACGACGCGGTACGGCGACGGCCCCG
>NZ_JBEOXF010000127.1:0-5075 GCF_040296405.1 Streptomyces sp. NPDC002133
ACGAGCCGGTCGCAGGCGATCAGGGCGTCGTGTCCGTACGCGGGCCGGTCGCGGCGCGCCGTCGCCCGCTGCTCCAGCTCCGCGAGCGTGGTCGTCGTCGTGTCGGTCATCGCGTGTCTCCTGCTCTGAGTTCGGTGATCGATCCGCGGCGGCCTGCCCACCACGCCTGCCCGGCGGCCACGGCCGCGGCCAGCGTGACCACGCCGGCGGCGGGCAGCGCCAGCGACCACGGATCGGCACGCAGCGAAGCGCTGTCGAGCGGGGCGAGCCCCGGAGCCGCGGCCAGTGCGAGCCGCACCAGGTCCACGCCGGGGGCGAGCAGTTGGATGGTCGCCCAGCCGACGAGTACGCCGCCCCCGGCGGCGAGCAGCGCCTGCGGCAGAGCCTCCAGGCCCAGCAGCTGCCGCCCCTGCCGGGTGGTCAGACCCATCGTGCGCAACCGGGCGAGCAGGGTGGCGCGTTCCGGGGCCGACTGCAGCAGCGAGAGGAGCAGTGCCAGTACGGCATAGCCCGCGCCCGCGGCGATCGCCGCCGCGTAGATCCGCTCCGCGCCTTCCTGCAGCGGTGAGTCGGTGAACGCCGCACGCTCCTCGCCGCGCAGCCGTACGGACAGGTCCATGCCCGAGTCCCTGCCCGCATCGGCCGTCGCGGCCCGCAGTGCCCGGCCGTCGAGCCGGTCACCGACGGCCAGCAGTGCCGTCGGCGCCCTATGGGTCAGCCTGGTGCCGTCGACGACCAGGAACTCGGCGGACGTGACTGCCGGCGTGTGCGTGCCCACCGCCGTGACCTCGAGGGTGAGGTCCCCTGCGAGCGACGTGATCCGGTGCGCCCCACTGCCGAGCCATTTCGCGACACCGGGCGAGGCGACGGCGCCCAGCACCGGCCCTCCGTCCGCCTCCTTCGACGTCCTCAGTGTCCTCAGCGCGTCCGCCGGGAACGCGCCGAGCCCGAGCTCCCGGGCCAGCCGCGAGTACGCCCCGGGGTCGACGCCGACCAGCGAGGCGCTCAGCGGGTCCCCGACGTCGCTCGCCCGGGAGGGCAGCGCCAGCGCGTGCTCGATCTGCACCGTCGTCACCTCCCGCACGCCGGGAGCTCCCCGCACCGTACGCTCCAGGCCGTCCGGCAGCGCCACCATGTCCCCCGGGCCGGAGATCCGCGCATCCGCACCGGTCGCCAGCAGCGCCGCCCGGTCGCGTGCGTCCGCGACCCCCGCCAGCACGGAGCCGCCGAACGCCGCCGTGGTCAGCGCGATCAGCAGCGCCAGGAGCGGCAGGGCACCCGACGCCGACGACCGTCCCGTACGGGCCAGCGACAGGAACCCGACCGCGCCGCGCAGCCGTCCCACCGGGCGCGCCGCCCACCGCAGCGGCAGCGGATACAGCCGCACGAGCACCAGCGCCGCGATCAGCCCGACCAGCACCGGGGCCGCGCTGACCAGGTGGTCGCCGGCCTCGGATGTGCCGCGCCGCCGCAGCGCCACCACCGCGCCCACCGCAAGCACCAGCAGGGTGAGTTCGGCGACGGTACGGCGCCGGCTCGGGCGGGCGCGCACCAGATCGTCCCGCTCCCCGTGCGCCCGCGGTCGGCGATGCAGCACGAGCGCGCGTACCGGGAGCGCGGTGCACGCGAGGACGGCGACACCCGTGGCGGCGAGGACCGCGGGCAGCAGCCGGGCCTCGTCCACCACCAGCACGGCGAGCAGCAGGCCCAGCCCCGATGCGGGCAGCGCGACCACCGCGGTCTCGGCGAGCAGCCGTCCGCCGATGCCGCGCAGCGACCCGCCGCGTGAGCGCAGCAGGGCCAGTTCGACGCTTCGGCGCGCCGCCACCAGCCCGCCGGTCATCGCGAGGACGACGGCGGCGACCGTGCCGATCCCGATGGCGGCGACGGCGACGACCGGCGCGATCGCCGACCGCATCGTGGTGTGCGACGCGAGGATCGCGTCCAGGTCGGTGGTCAGCGCGGCGTTCTCACCGGCGACCGCCTTCAGCTCCAGCAGCCCCGGCCCGCCTTCGAGGGAGGCCACCAGGCGGGTGAGGTCCGGCACGTCCTGTGCGGTGAGACGACCGGTCGCGGGCGCGACACGCACGTACGGGTGCGGATCGCCCGCCGTACCGAGCAGCGCAGGCGCGGCCTCCGGTGCCAGCAGCAGCCCGGCCCGCCAGTAGACCTGCGGCGGCGTGCCCGGCTTGGCGTCGAGCCCCGGTGTGCGCAGGGTCTGCTCGTAGGACCAGTAGCTGCCCTGCGGGCGACGGGGCTCGACGATCCCGCTGATCCGTACCGCCAGCTCCGGCTCGCCGACATGCACCACGGAACCGACGTCCAGGCGCAGCGCCTTCGCCGTCGCCACGGTCACCGCGGCCTCGACCTCCTTCGTCGTGGACGTCACCCGTCCGTCGGCGGCGGGCAGCCGCCCCTTGCGCACGGTGGCGTGCTCCGCGAGCCCGGACTGCGCGGCGAGGGTGAACTCGGGCCGCTGCGCTTCGGGGCGCGGCAGCCAGGGATCCAGGCCTACGAGCGGCTTGCCGGTCCGCACTCCGTAGGCGGACTGCCCCACGTCCGCCCGCAGCGGCTCGGGCAGCAGTCCGATCACCCGCCGCTGCACCGAGCTCAGGGCCTCGGGCCGCAGCATCTCCTCCCGGGCGGCCTCCGCCACCAGCGGCGGCGTCGGGGTGGTCAGTTCCAGCACGCTGCGGGGCGGTGCGGCGGAGCCGATGTCGTACCGGAGCCCATGGGTCTCGTAGGCGTCGACGGCCCGGGGGAACGCGGCGGCGAGGAAGGCCGTGAGCAGCACGAGTACCCCGATGGCCGCGGCGGCGCCGGGCGCCGTGCGCAGCCGGGTCCGCACCCATGGTGCGACCGCACGGCGGGCTCGCTTCGGCTTCTCGGTGTGCGCGGTCATGTCAGTGGTCCCCCTGGTGGCGCAGGGTCACCGCGGGGTCGGCGCGGCGCAGGGCGATGGTGGCGACGATCAGGAGCGGCAGTGTGGCGACGCCGACGACGAGCAGCGCCACCCGTGGCACGGGCAGTTCGACCAGCACGTGCGGCACCGGCTGGGTGGCGCGGCCGGTCAGCACGATGAGGGGGACCACGGCCCGGGTCAGTACGGCGCCGAGAGCGAGACCTACCAGGAGCGCGATGGCGATGAGCACGCTCTGTTCGGCGGCGACCATGCGGGCGAGCCTGCGGCGCGGTGCGCCCAGGGCGCGCAGGACCGCGAGCTCGGCGGAGCGCTCGCGCAGGGATCCGGCCGCGCTCACCGCGAAGCCGACGGCGGCGAGCGCGGCTGCGGCCACGGCGACGGCCGTCAGCGCCGAGCGGGGCCCCGCGCCGAGCGGATCGCCGAGCAGTTCACCGGCCGCCTCGTCGCGAACGAGGACCTGGCCCGGATCGGCGTCGGGCCGCTGCCGCAGCGCATCGGCGAGGTCCGCGGCCTTGCCGTGCTCCGTGCTCAGCCACCACTCGGTGGGCCTGATGGAGGTGTCCGTGCGGCCGGCGAGGTGCGCGTTGACCGTGCGGAGGTCGAGCAGCAGAGCGCCGCCGTCGCCGCTCTCGGAGCCGGTGGCGGCCGCGGTGCCGCCGGCCTCTCCCGCTGCCGGGGCCGGCGCCGCCGTCTCCGCGCCCGGACCGGTCGTCGGCAGCTGCCGCACCGTCCGCACGATCGTCACCCGCAGGTCCTCACCGGCCAGGGACACGTCGACGCTGTCGCCGGGCTTCGACCCCGAAGCGCTCAGGAACGCGTCCGTGGCCACGGCCGGGATCTCCTTCGGCGCGGCCGGGCGCTCCGCACCGATGCGGATCCCGAACTCCATGGGCACGGTGTAGTCGAACCCGAACTCCGTCGTTGTGGGCGCCGGGCCGACGTCGTAGCCGACGGTCAGCAGCGTCTTCCCCGAGGTGGTCGGGCGCAGCGCCACCGGCTCGTGCGGCTCCCCTCCGACCGTGTCGGTACCGGTGCCCTGCCAGCGGAGCCCGTCCGGCACCGCCACCGGCCGTGCGGTCCCCTCGGGACCGGCGGTCAGCAGCCGTTCGATGCTCAGGCGGTGCTTCTCGCCCGGCCCGTCGGGCACCGAACCGTCGAGCCGCAGACTCGTCACGGTGAGCGGCCCGGCGGGAGCTGCGTGGCCGCCGGCGGCGGTTCCGTCCAGGTCCGCGGTGACCGCATGCGTCCGGCCGTCGGCGGGCACAGCGCCCGCGGGGATCCGGTAGACGATGCCGTAACGGTCCTCCACCACGACCGTGAGTCTCGGCGCGAGTCCGGAGGGGGAGGCACCCGACGCGGACTTCTCCTCGTCGATGCGCAGTTCCACGGTGAGACGCCGGGTGTCCTGCGGCAGGGTCACGCCTGCCTGTGTGCCCTGCGCCGTGCCCACGGCCTTGAGCAGCCGGCTCGCCGGCTCGTCGGCCAGATCGCCGCGCAGCAGCAGCTGTTCGTCCGCACGTGCCGTGTCCAGGACGAGGACGCTCGCCGTGCGGTTGCCGGACAGGCCCAGGGATGCGCGATGCGCGGGCGCGGCCCGGCGTACGCCGGGCAGGTCCGCGTACCGGCCGGCGTCACCGGGCCCGCCCGTCCCGGTCTCCAGCACCCGCACCGAGGCGCCCGTCCTGAAGTCCGCCTGGTCGGCCTGCGAACGGTCCCACGACGCGCTCTGCCCGATCGCCAGCATGCCCATGGCGACGGAGAGGACCAGTAGCAGCACCGGGCCTGCCCCGCGCAGCGGGCGACGGCTGAACTGCCAGCCCGCGAGGGCCGTTTCCAGCCCGCGCCCGCCGGCCGCGCGCCGCTCCGCGAGCCGTGCCGCGGGCGGCAGCAGACGCAGGGTCAGCACCGTTCCGGCGAGCAGCGCCAGCGCGGGCGCCACGACGAGCAGCGGATCGATGCCCAGAACGCCCTCGCGGTCGCCGCTGAGGGCGCCCGTGCCGCTCGCGGTGGTCTGCCGGTCCAGCTGCCAGTACGCCACCGCCGCGATCACCAGCAGTCCGACATCGGCCCCCGCGCGCACGGGCGCGGGCAGGGCCGCGGCACGGACGCGCCGCAGGCGCCCCGACGCATCCGCCGTTGCGGCCAGCGCGGG
>NZ_JBEOXF010000128.1:0-4961 GCF_040296405.1 Streptomyces sp. NPDC002133
GGGACAACCGGCACGGGCGTGGTGTCGTGGGCGGCCAGCGGTTTTGTGTCGTCGGCCGGGGCCTGCTCGATCACCACATGCGCGTTCGTGCCGCTCACGCCGAACGCCGACACGCCCGCCCGGCGGGCTCGACCGGTCTCCGGCCACGCCCTCGCCTCGGTCAGCAGGGTCACCGCCCCCGCCTCCCAGTCGACATGCCCCGTCGGCTCGTCGATATGGAGGGACTTGGGCATGACCCCGTGACGTATCGCCTCGACCATCTTGATGACGCCACCGACACCGGCCGCCGCCACCGTGTGGCCGATGTTGGACTTGAGTGAGCCGAGGTACAGCGGCCGGTCGGCGGGTCGGTCCTGGCCGTACGTCGCCAGCAGGGCCTGGGCCTCGATGGGGTCGCCCAGCTTCGTGCCGGTGCCGTGTGCTTCGACCACGTCCACATCTGCAGGTGCCAGACGGGCGTTGGCCAGGGCTTGGCGGATGACGCGTTCCTGGGAGGGGCCGTTGGGGGCGGTGAGGCCGTTGGACGCGCCGTCCTGGTTGACCGCCGACCCGCGCACCACGGCCAGCACCCGATGTCCGTTGCGCCGTGCGTCGGACAGCTTCTCCAGTACGAGCAGACCGACGCCCTCACTCCAGCCCGTGCCGTCCGCGGCGGCCGCGAACGACTTGCACCGGCCGTCGGCTGCCAGCCCACGCTGCCGCGAGAAGTCGACGAATCCACTCGGCGACCCGGACACGGTGACACCGCCGGCCAGCGCCAGCGCAGACTCGCCCGACCGCACCGACTGCACCGCGAGATGCAGCGCCACCAGCGACGACGAGCACGCCGTGTCCAGCGACACCGCCGGGCCCTCGAAACCGAAGGAGTACGCGACACGGCCCGATGCGACACTGCTCAGCTTGCTCGTCATGAGGTAGCCCTCGAGCTCCTCGGGGCCCTCGCGGTTCAGGTAGCTCTGCTCGACCACGCCGGCGAACACACCGGTGTTGCTGCCCTTCAGCGACATGGGATCGATGCCCGCGCCCTCCAGGGCCTCCCAGGCGGTCTCCAGCAGGAGGCGCTGCTGCGGGTCCATCCCCAGCGCCTCGCGCGGTGAGATCCCGAAGAATCCGGCGTCGAAATCGGCCGCGTCCGCAAGGAAGCCGCCCTCGCGCGTGTACGACTTGCCGGCCCTGCCCGGCTCCGGGTCGTACAGCGCCTCGACGTCCCAGCCCCGGTCCGTGGGCCACGGTGTGATGCCGTCGACCTCGTTCGCGACCAGCTCCCACAGGTCCTCGGGAGAGGACACCCCGCCGGGATAGCGGCACGCCATCCCGACGATCGCCACGGGTTCCTGGCGACCGGTTTCCAGCTCGGCCAGCCGCCGACGGGCCTTCTGGAGGTCGGCGGTGACCCACTTGAGGTAGTCGACCAGCTTCTCTTCGTTCGACATGCGGATTCAGTCTCCGTCGGTGGTGGTCAGTTCGCGGAACGGCCGAGCTGGTTGTCGATGAAGTCGAAGATCTCGGAGGCGGAGGCCGACTCGAGAACGTCGACCGGGTCGGGAGCGGCGCCGGTCCCGCCCTCCGCCCTGCGCTCGTTCGACTCGTTCAGCACGTTCAGCTCGCTCAGCCGCGAGAGGATCGTCTGCAGGCGCACGGTCACGGCGTTGCGCGTAGGAACGCCGTCCCCGTCCGGGAGCGCGTACACGTCGGCGAGCGCGGCCTCGAGCCGGTCCAGCTCGGCCAGGACCGGCGGCGTGTCCGCCTCCGAATCGCCGGGCGCCACCTGTTCGAGCAGGTACGCGGCCAGCGCCGCGGGCGTGGGGTGGTCGAAGACAAGGGTGACCGGCAGCCGTGCACCCGTCTCCGCGCTGAGCCGGTTGCGCAGATCGACCGCGGTCATCGAGTCGAACCCCAGCCCCTCGAAGGGCCGGTCGGCCTCGACGCCGTCCCGCCCGGAGCGGCCCAGGACGGCGGCCACCTCGGTGCGCACGAGATCCAGGACGAGCCGGTGCCGCTCGCCGGTGGGCAGCTCGGCGAGGCGCTGACCCAGTGTGTCGGTGGTGGTCGCCGCGGCCTGGGCGGTGCGGCGGTTCGTGACCTTGACCAGCTCGCGGAACATCGCGGGGACATTCCCGTACGCACGCATCGCGGCAAGATCCACGGGCAGCGCGACCAGGTGTGCCCGGGACCGTCCCTCGATACCGAGCGCCGTGTCGAACATGGCCGTGCCCGTCCCGGGATCGATCAGCCGGAAGCCCTCGCGGGCGAACCGCTGCAGGGCACCGGCGCCCAGATGGGCGTTGATGCCGCGTGCGCGGCCTTCCTCCGTCGCCCAGAGGCCCCAGGCGGTGGAGGTCGCGGGCAGTCCGTGGGCGGTGCGGTGGTGGGCGAGGGCGTCGAGGAAGGCGTTGGCGGCCGCGTAGTTCGCCTGCCCCGGCACGCCGGTCACGCCGGCGATGGAGGAGAAGAGGACGAAGGCCTGGAGGTTGAGGTGGCGGGTGAGGGTGTGGAGGTTCCAGGCGGCGTCGATTTTGGGGCGGAGGACTGTGGTGAGGCGTTGGGGGGTGAGGGTGGTGAGGAGGCCGTCGTCGGTGGTGCCTGCGGTGTGGATGACGGCGGTGAGGGGGTGTTCGGTGGGGATGCCGGCGAGGACGGCGGCGAGGGCCTGGCGGTCGGCGGCGTCGCAGGCGGTGATGGTGACGTGGGCGCCGAGTGCGGTGAGTTCTTCGTGGAGTCGGGTGGCGCCGGGTGCTTGGTCGCCGCGGCGGCTGAGGAGGTGGAGGTGGCGGGCGCCGTGGTGGGTGGCGAGGTGGCGGGCGAAGAGGGCGCCGAGGGTGCCGGTACCGCCGGTGATCAGCACCGTACCGTCCGCGCTCCAGGGCGTGCTCTCCGCGGCTTGGGCAGCTTGGGCAGCTTCCGCGACGCCGGACCGGCGCAGCCTGGGCAGCAGGACGTTGCCGTTTCGGATCGCCGTCTGCGGCTCACCGGCGGCGATGGCGGCGGTGGGCAGCGTGGCGCGAGCCGTCGGTCCGTCGCTGTTCCGGGCGTCTGGATCACGGGGTTCATCCAGATCACGTGGATCATCCAGATCGACCAGGAAGATTCGGTCGGGCGCCTCGGTCTGGGCCGCGCGGAGCAGGCCCCAGACGGTCGCCGCCGCGGGATCCGGCGCGGCACCCGGTTCCGTCGCCACGGCACGCCGGGTGCCGACGACCAGCCGGGTGGCCGAGAGCCGGTCGTCGGCCAGCCACTCCTGTACGAGGCCCAGCGCCCGTCGTGCGCCCGCGTGAGCGGCGGCCGCGGCGTCCGGGAGATCTTCCTTGAGGTCTTCCCCGCCCGAGCCGGCGCGCACCAGCACGGTGTCGACCGGTGCACCGGCCTCGACAGCCGCTGCGAGCCCGCCCACGTCGTCGAAGACCAGTCCCTCGAGACCCAGCTCATCGAAGCCGAGGCCGTCGAAGTCCAGCGCGTCGAAGTCCGCGGCGCTGCCCAGCGCGCCCCAGCGCACCGGCCCGGCCGCACCGAGCACCTCGGCAGACTCCCATGCGATCTCGTACAACGGCAGGTGGGCGCTCGTAGCACCGTTGAACTCGCGCTCGGGAACGTCCCGGAAGGCGAGCCGCTCCAGCGATGCCACCGGCTGCCCGGTCTCGTCGGACAGCACGACGGCGACGGTGTCCGCGTCGATCGCGTCGACCCGGACCCGTACGGCCGTCGCACCGACCGCGTACAGCCGAAGCCCCTGCCACTCGACTGGGACCCGGACGGTCCCCGGCTGCGCGGCGCCCGGAGTGGCGGCTTCGACCGCGGCCTCCAGGAGCGCGGGATGCAGCCCATGGCGGGACACCTCCGCCCGAAGGTCGGCGGGCAGCCGGACGACCGGCGCCGTGGCGTCCGCGCCCACACCGGCCGGGGACGCGGATGCCGACGGGGCTGTGGCGAGGAAGCCCTTGGCGTGGGTGGTCCAGGGGGTTTCGGTTCCGGCGGGGCGGGTGTGGAGGGTGAAGGGGTGGCGGCCGGTGTCGTCGGCGGGGTCGAGGGTGAGTTGGAGTTGGGTGGGTGTGGGCGTGGTGAGGGGGATGGGGGTGGTGAGGGTGAGGTGGTCGAGGGTGTCGGTGCCGATGTGGTCGCCTGCGTGGAGGGCGAGTTCGGCCACGGCGGAGGCAGACAGAACCGGCGTGCCGTCGACCGCCCGGTCGGCCGTCCCTGCGTACGTGTCCGCCGAGACCTGGCCGATGAACAGCGTCTGGCCACTCTCCGCCAGCTCGACCACGCCATTCAGGACCGGATGACCCGTCGAGCTTGTGCCTGCGCCTGTGCCCGTGCCCGCGCCGAAGAACGTGCCCGTACCTGCGGAGGCCTCGGACTTCAGCCAGAAGCTCTCCTCCTGGAAGGCGTACGTGGGCAGGGGTACGCGGTGGGCGCCGGTTCCGGCGAAATACGCTTCCCAGTCGACGGCGACGCCTCGGTTGTGCAACTGACCGAGACCGGAGGTGACGCCGGCCGCCTCCGGCTGATTGCGGCGCAGCAACGCCACCGCGGCCATGCCGGCCGCCCCACCGGACAGGGAGTCCTGGACCAGCGCACTGAGCACGGCGTCGGGACCGAGCTCGACGAACGTCGTGACGCCCGCGGCCTCCAGCGTGGCGACACCGTCGGCGAAGCGCACGGCTTCGCGGACGTGGCGCACCCAGTACTCCGCGCTCGACAGCTGCGCGGGGTCGGCCGGTCCGCCGGTCATGTTCGACACGATCGGGATCTTGGGTGGGTGGTAGGTCAGTTGGGTGGCGGTCTTGCGGAAGTTGTCGAGCATGCCGTCCATGTGGGGGGAGTGGAAGGCGTGGGAGACGGTGAGTTTTTTGGTCTTGCGTCCGCGCTCGTGGAGTTGGGTGGCGATGGTGGTGACGGTTTTGTGGTCGCCGGAGATGACGAGGGAGTGGGGGCTGTTGACGGCGGCGATGGCGGCGCTGAGGTGG
>NZ_JBEOXF010000129.1:0-4309 GCF_040296405.1 Streptomyces sp. NPDC002133
CGGGCGAGCAGAAGCCGTCCGTGACGGCATCCTGCCCGCTACACTCCCACCGCTCGACGTTTCCCCAGGTCAAGCCACGAAGTACTGCTGGAGTATTAGGGGCCGGGTGGCGTAGCGGGTGTGGTGGGGCGGAGGCTAGTGACAATGCTGGTGTGTCCGCTCAGGCGGAGGGGTTGCGGAAGTCGCACCCGGCCCGCGTAGGCCGTGAGTGTGTCAGCACCGACCGAGGCGCCACCGGCGCCGTTACCACCTCGCGTCTGCGTCCTGGATGCGTCCCGTTCCACCCGGGGGGACCAGGGTGGACGGGACAGCGTTCACGGACAACGGACTCTCCCCGCGAACCCGATGCACGTTATGCAAGATCACACGCCAGGCTGCGGGCGCTCGTGACTACAAGTCGAACGCCAGAAGCGGCCTATTCGCGGCCAAGTGATTCACCGACGCGACGTGTCAGCACTGTGACCAGCGCCCATGGCCGCAGGGCCCGCGATCTCCGGAGCCGTTACAGTGCACCAGCCATGGGTTCTGTGCCGTCGTGCCGAAGAACCGTCATGCGGGGAAGCCACCGACGCGGTGGTCGGTGGCTCCCGTCCTGCTAGGCCTCGGTTGTGTTGGATTCACCGAAGATCGCGTCCATCGCCTCGGCGCCCTCGGTGATGACCGGACGAATCTGTTTGCGGTAGACAGACTCGGTCGTCTGGGTGCTGCTGTGCCCGACGACCCGGGCGATCACCTCCAAGGGGATTCCGTGGTCTGAGAGCAATGAGACGAAGCTGTGCCGCAGCTCCCGAGGTGTCCACTGCTCTGGATGACGGAATCCCGCAGCTTCGAGCATGGCCCTGAAGCTGCGCCGCACTGGTATGAGGTCTTGTCCGTCGTCTCCACCGCCCCTTTTGCGGCTTCTGTGGCGCGGCCGGCGGTGAGGTAGGCGAGGGCGGCCATGGCCAGGGTGATGTGCCGGTACCAGGCCCGGTAGAGCCGGACCTGGTAGTGGTCCAGCCCGCACTCGCCTTTCGCGGTCTGGAAGCACTCCTCCACCTGCCAGCGGGCACCGGCCGTCCTGACCAGGTCCTTCAGCCGGGAAACCGCGGGTCCGTAGCACACGTACTAGGCGATCTCGGTGGGATCCGAGAGGCTGCGACGAGCCAGCACCCAATGCCCGTACCCGCCCTCCCAGACGGGCCGGATCGCGACACGGGCCCAGTGATAGATCCGCTGGCCGTGGGCGCCCGCTCCGGCGGAGACCCGCTTCCACGCCTGCTTCGGCAAGGCCGCAATCAGAGCGTCGACGCGGATGTCTAGGAGGCGACGTGGTTCGGGCTGAGTGTGCGGGTGCGGACCAGGAGGAGGCTGGCGTCGTCGCACGCCACCTGATCCTCGAGGGGTGCCATCGCGCGGGTGCAGAGGTCCTCCAGGGAGAGATCCGGTTGGGCGAGGGCGGTGCCCAGGCGGTGCATTCCCTCGTCGATGTCGGCGTCGCGGGTCTCGACGAGTCCGTCGGTGTACAGGGCGAGGAGACTTCCCTCGGGCAGTTCCAGCTCGACGGCCTCGAAGGGGACTCCGAGTCCGATGCCGAGGGGGACTCCGGTGGGGAGGTCGGGGAAGGTCACCTTGCCCTGCGGGTCGATGATCGCGGGCGGTGGGTGTCCGGCGGTTGCCATGGTGCACTTCCGGGTGGCCGGGTCGTAGACGGCATACAGGCAAGTGGCGCCCACCGCCGCGTCGCTCTGGTCCGGATCGTCGCTGTCTCCTTCCGCCAGTCGCTGGACCGTGTCGTCGAGGTGCGCCAGCAGTTCGTCGGGGGGCAGCTCCAGGCCGGAAAGCGTGTGGGCCGCGGCGCGGAGCTTGCCCATCTTCGCGGCGGCGTTGACGCCGTGTCCGACCACATCGCCGACCACGAGGGCCACCCGGGCGCCGGACAGCGGGATCACGTCGAACCAGTCGCCCCCGACACCGCGGTCCACGTCCGCGGGCAGGTAGCGCGAGGCCGCCTCCACCGCCGATCCTCCCCTGAGACGGCGCGGGAGCAGACTGCACTGGAGCGCGAGCGCCGCGGTCTGCTCGCGGCAGTACCGGCGCGCATTGTCCAACGACACCGCGGCGCGGCTGACCAGCTCTTCGGCCAGGAGCAGATCGGACTCTTGGAACGGCATCGGGTTCTCGGTGCGGACGAACAACGCCGTGCCCAGCAGGACGCGTCGCGCACGGATGGGGACGACCATCACAGAGTGCACGCCGTTCTCACGGATCCGCTCCGTCAGTGCCGGATCGTGGTGGATCCACGAGCCTGGAGCCGTGTCCAGGACCGGCTCCAGGTAGGACCTGCCGGTGCGCAGGACCTCGGCCAGCGGTGGGGCGGACGTCACCGGAATCAAATCACCGCGCCCAGACGGGGCTTTCGGGCCCCGATGGTGGTACGAGGCCAGGCCGACACGCCGGAGAACGGGCGGGCGCTCGCTCATCGAGCCGATGCGGACCAAGCGCCCCTCGCCGAAAAGGGCCGACTGCTCCAGGTCCACGGCCACGTGGTCGGCGAACTGGGGCACGGCGAGTTCCGCCAGTTCCTGACCGGTCTGCTTCACATCCAGGGTGCTGCCAAGGCGCGTGTCGGCCGCGCCGAGGACGGCGAGGCGCTCGCGCACCCGCCGGCTCTCCTTGACATCAACGCTGATGGCGCACACCCCCAGGGGCTGGCCGTCAGCGCCCTGGAGACAGCAGAACGAAACCGCAAATGGGCGCTCCCGACCCAGACTCGTCGGCAGCCACGTCCGGTACTCGTGGACCTTGGTCGTACCGCTCTGGTGAACCTGCCGCATCACCGCCTCGATCGTCGCGGCCTCGACACCGGACCACACATCGGTGACTCGACACCCGAGCCGCCGCTCACGGGAGATGCCGTCGTGGCTCTCCATCACGTCGTTCGCCCAGGCACAGCGCAACTCCAGATCACGAACAGAGACGCCGATCGGCGCGCGGGCAAGAAGCGCCCCCTCCACCGATACGTTCACCGCGTCCCCCGACGACGCGCCAATCTCGGTCACGGACGCAAGCCACCGCACTGCTCCGTCCTGCCCCCACAACATCGAGATCCGCAGCCCGACGTCGAGCACGCGGCCGTCCCGGTGGCGCACCGCCGAAGCGCCCGACCAGCCGTTCCGGGCACGGCACCGCTCGACGAACGCCGACATCGCCGACGCATCAGCGAAGGACGGCAAGACAAGAGCGGCGGATCGACCCACCACGCTCCGGGCGCAGTATCCGACAAGGTGCTGAGCGGCCTGCGTCCATGCGACCACCGTTCCCTGCTCGTCGAGCAGCGCGAACGCCGTATCGGATATCTCAGACGCGTTCATCTGCTTGCTGAGTGTCATCAGGTTGGTGCTGATCGTGGTCAAAGTCATCGAGCCGTTGTCCTCGAATGGCTGGGATCGGGGCATATAGGACGTAGTAAGCAATTCGCCCATTCTGAGATGCTTGACCGAGCAAGGTTCTGCTTTGTGACAACGCCCGGCGCGCACCTTGTCGAACTCTTCGCGGCCGGCCTTGCGGGCGGCGGCACGGCAGTCGCCACGGGCCGACAGCCGCGGCAATGCCAGTTCGGTCGTGACCGCCCACCGTGATCGGGTACGGACTAGCTAGCCGAACAGCTCGAGGATCTGGTCAGCGGCGCCGAGCACGCCCTCTTCGACTTCGACGGCCCCATCTGCCACCTCTTCGCGGGCCACCGCGCGCACCATGTCGCCGACAGCCTGGTGGAGTGGCTGGAGAGACACGGCAGCCATGTACTGCTCACGGACGACGAACGGGCCTCCTGGGACCCGCATGCCGTGCTGAGTGCGATGAGCCGGCTTCAGCCGTCGCCGCGCGCTGGCGAGCGGAGCCGGACGATGGGCGGACCTGGAACGTCGGCGTGATGCGGGAGCCGGGAAACAGCCTGAGAGCAACGGGCGGGAACGACTGAGCGAGCAGGCCGCGCCGGGCCGTCAGAACATAGATCCTCTTCCTCCGACTATCGCGGAGAAAGAGGTGTCGTCTTGCGAGTAGGGCTTGCCCGCAAGGGCTGACCAGGCAAGACGCTCAAGATCACGAAATGGGGGTTCACACCTCCGGTAGTACCTCCGGTGCAACTTTGGGCCCCCCTCTGCAGACAACTCTGCAGACAACTGTGGGTGCAACCCCCATCCGAGGTGCGCCGCAGCACGCTTGGGTCGGCCCGCCCACCGGGCACCGGCCACTCGCACCAGCTCGTCCACGCGGACATCCAGGGGTGCATAGGCGAGGTAGTAGGCGATCTCGTCCGGCCGGCTCA
>NZ_JBEOXF010000130.1:0-3828 GCF_040296405.1 Streptomyces sp. NPDC002133
GCGAGCAGAAGCCGTCCGTGACGGCATCCTGCCCGCTACACTCCCACCGCTCGACGTTTCCCCAGGTCAAGCCACGAAGTACTGCTGGAGTACTAATACTCCAGCCGTAGATCGTGATCTGCCGATCGGGGCTGGGCCCAGGGCCTCGGCACGCGTGAGGGTGCCCGGTTTCGGGCCGGGTGCTTTAGCGCAGTGAGTGACGCTGGTAGCGCGACTCCGGTGGCCCGAAGGTCAGCCCGTTCTCGTCGAGGGCGTTGGTGATGGTCAGTTGGCTGTGGGGGAAGCGGAAGCTGACGGCGACTGTTCCCTGGGCCATGTCGCTCCCGGTCCACTCGAGGAGCTCGATGTCCTGAAGGATCTGGCCCTGGAGGGCGTGCAGTTCGGCGCGCATGTCGTGGCGCCACTGGAGATCGAAGTCGGGCCACAGGACTGGCTGGTGGGGGTCCACCGTGTTCCAGGTGATCGAGAGGTCGTCGAACTTTTGGTGGTTGATCTCAACCTGTTCTCTGGTGAAGTCGAGCAGGACCGGGCAGTCGGAGAACCACTCGTTGTCCTGAACGTCCCAGACCAGCCAGACACGGGTCAACGGACGGCCGATGAGCGCACACAGTTGCTGGCCGTGGCCTGCCACGACCGCGGAGCGACCGTTCAGCCATTGAGGCCGGTAGCTTTCGATCCCGAAGTTGAACACGCCAGGATCTTCTCAGAACCAGACATCACGCGACTTTGCCGAGGCTCTGGGGCTGGTCCGGGAATGGGCGCGGCCACCGGTGATCATCGGTGTGTGAAGACAGAAGATCAGACGGTGGCCGCAGGTCACAGCATAGATCCTGCCCGGTGGCAGGCCAGGTTCGAGGTCCTGATGGGCCGCATCGCGGGGCGGTTCGCCCGGGTGGAACCGCGGCGCCGGGCGAGGGCGCTGGTGCTCGGTTTGCTGTCGGACCTGCCACGGAAGAATTGCTGGACGCTCGCCGAGTACGCCGGGGACACGACCCCGGACGGCATGCAGCACCTGCTGTCCAGGGCCAGGTGGGACGCCGACGCGGTCCGCGATGACATCCGCGGCTTCGTCGTCGAGCAGCTGCACGACCACGACGCGGTGTTGGTCGTCGATGAGACCGGCGACCTGAAGAAGGGCACCGCCACGGTGGGCGTGCAGCGTCAATACACCGGTACCGCCGGACGCATCGAGAACAGTCAGGTGGCCGTTTACCTCGCCTACTCGACCCCGAGGGGGCACGCGGCGATCGACCGGGAACTGTACGTTCCGCGTTCCTGGACCCAGGACACGGCCCGCTGCCGTGCGGCCGGGATCCCCGACACCGTCGGCTTCGCCACGAAACCCGCGCTCGCCGCACGCATGATCGGCCGTGCGCTGGACGCCGGCGTCCCCGCGTCCTGGGTAACCGGTGACGAGATCTACGGAGGCAACCCGCATCTGCGGACCGCGCTGGAGGGACGGCAGGTCGGCTATGTCCTCGCCGTTGCCTGCGACCACCAGATCACTACCCGCGCGGGCAAGTTCCGCGCCGACGTCCTGGTCAAGAAGCTGCCGAAGCGGGCCTGGCAGAAGCTCTCCGTCGGCGCCGGAGCCAAAGGGCACCGCTTCTATGACTGGGCTCTGGCCGACATCGCCGACGACCGGCCCGGCCACCGCCACCTACTCGTCCGCCGCAACCGGCGCACCGGGGAACTCGCCTTCTATCGCTCCTACTCAGCAGCGAGAGTGCCGCTGTCCACCCTCGTGAAAGTGGCAGGACGCAGATGGACAGTCGAGGAGACCTTCCAGTCCAGCAAGGGCCTGGCCGGGCTCGACGAACACCAGGTCAGGCGCTGGACGTCATGGCACCGCTGGGTCACCCTCGCGATGCTCGCCCACGCCTTCCTTGCCGCGGCCACCGCCGATGAACGTGCGCAGGAACCGGCTCCGGACGACCTGATCCCGCTGACCTGCAACGAGATCCAGCGCCTGTTCACCACACTCGTCGCCCAGACCGTCCACACAGTCATCCACAGGCTCCGTTGGTCCGAGTGGCGACGACGCCACCTGGCCAGGGCTCGAGCCTGCCACTACCAGCGGCGGATCGCCCAGCAACCATGAAGATCACGATCTACGGCTGGAGTACTAACTGAACGCGGGATGGGCCCACGTACTGCAATCATCGCCACCGACCCAGTTCGGACCGCAAACTCTGAACGCGGTGACCTTCTTCGACAGAACCTGCTGGTTTGAACCGTTTGCTGGAGACCAGATCGTCTTCATCTGGCTATCGCCGTTCAGGTAGTAGTCGACATGACCCCCTTGGGTTTCCCCATAGACCCAGACCCAGCTTCCAGTGGCAGAGTAGGTGTTGTCGATCTGGCCCGTGTACTGGCCGGCCCCCTCAGCAAAATTGGTCTTAGTGCAGATAGCCGGACAAGTTGCCGCAGCGGCGGGTGTCGTCGAAAGGCTCAGCCCTACGACGCCCACAGCAGCGACGACAGTTGCTCGTATCTTTGTCTTCAGCTTCATCTCTTTGCTCGCCTTTTCCTGTGTTGTCTTCTCAGTCGCCAAGCCACAATCAGGCCCGGTCGCTTGGAAGTGCAGCTCCCTCACGAGAAGCGGGACATTCATCCGCGCAGATCCCATGGCCTAACCAAGCCATGCTTTCGGCTTCCGGGTGACCCCCTCCGGGCAACGACTATGTTGGCTGTGGTCCAGGGTCGTGGGAAGTGTTTCCGGGTGGCCTCAATGGGTCTTGGACTAAAGAGTCCAGCAGTGGCACCTCGGCTCGCACCAAAGTCCAGTTGTTCAAGGGCGCATGGAGGTCGAGCAGACGCCGGGTGAATGCGGTGGATTGGGCTTCCGCGGCGTGCAGCGAGGCGGCCACGACCCAGATGCCGAGCGTGGGATGCGGAATTGCGAAGGGGTGCATCGTCACATGCTCCACGCCGTCCGCGGGACAGGCGAAGGCCAGGACGTCTCCTGCCGGCATGTCCGGAAACCTGGCGCCCTCAGGACCTGTCACCTGCACATGAACTAGATACATGGGCCAAGGATGGCAAACCGGACGGAATCCCACCACGTTCGCACGATGAGCATTTTGGGCCATGGCCCAAACCGGCCACGATCCGGTAGGGCCAAACTCCACGCCAAGATCATATGATTCACCGGAAGGGGGTGGATCTTCATGCTGACGGCACTTGGATTGGATCCAGATACCGAAGCTCTCTACCGCACTATGCTGACGCATTCCACTGCGAGCATTCCTGTTCTTTGTGAAATACTCGAGAGACCCGAAGGAACAATCCGTCAGGGTCTTGACCGGTTAAGCGAGCTGGGCCTGGTGCGGCCGTCCGAGGAGAGACCCGGACAGCTCAGGGCGGTCAGTCCCAAAGTCGGCCTGGAGCTGTTGTTGACGCGTCAGCAGGCAGACTTAGCCGCGCAGCAGCAGCGTATCGAGGCTTCCCGGGCCGCCGCTGCGCAGCTCATCGCCGAGTACTCGGAATCGTCGCGCTCCACGACCGCGTACCCCCACGTCGAGCGCCTGGTGGGGATCGACTCGGTCCGTGACCGGCTCGCTGAGCTGACACGCGAGGTGCATGACGAAGTCATGAGGTTCGCGGGGGGTGAGCAGTCGGTCCAGTCGATCGAGGTGGCGAAACCGCTTGATGCGCAGCTCGCCGAACGGGGCGTCACGTCCCGCACGGTGTATGTGGACAGTGCGCGCAACAGTCCGCATACGGCGGAGCATTCGACACCTCGTGGGTCTGCGAATATCACAGCGACCTGGCCTGCCGCGATTGGCTCCAGGACGCCTTGCCGTTCCTCACTCCGGCGATGCGGAT
>NZ_JBEOXF010000131.1:0-3556 GCF_040296405.1 Streptomyces sp. NPDC002133
GCCATACCCCTGATCCATCCCACGCACCACCATGGATGGCGAGAACCCGCGGAGCGTCTGCACCCGCTGCCCCAGACGCTCCGGCTCGGGTCGTGATCTCGGGGTGTCAGGTGCAGCGGGCATCCACACAGGGGTTCCTGTGCACCGATGCCTGCCGGGGGACTGCCGGGTGGGAAGGCGGTCACACCCCAGCCGGCCGAAGGTTTCGGCGAAGAGATCATCTGCCGTTTCCATGGGCCGCGCAGGGTGGTTCAGACCCGGCCCGGCCGACAGCAGGCTGCCCGGCAGGGCCGGGCTCCACCTCCGCGCTACGGCATGAAGTGATAGGCACTCGGTACTCCAATTCCTCCCGGCCCTCACGTGCCGGATCCAAGAGCCAGGAGCACGGCCGCACGCCAGGGAAGACCCGCGGCGCATATGCCATGGCACGAAGCGTTATCAGAACATTCGGATCGTTCCACCGAGGGTGAACACGGGGCAGCGGCTCGGGCACGGTGATATGGGGCGCTGCCCTCAGGCAGTTCCCTTCGCAAGGTCGTCGGAATCCACGATGCCTCCTCGCCCAGCGTTCACCAGGAGTGCCTTGTCCTTCGTCCTCTTCAGGAGGCGGGCATCGAGCATACGCTGTGTCCGTCCCGTCAGCCGCAGGCACGGAACTACGCCATCCGCATGCCCTTCGAGGGAAGGTCCTTCCGACCCGCACGAGGGTGCGCCCGGCGGCTACTCGCCGACACCAGCATCGACCACTACCACCGGGCGCATACGCCCCTACAGGCCTCGCCGCCTGGGCCACCACGTCCAGGACCTTCAGACGGCGCGGATCTCCACACCCTGGCCGAGCTTGGGCCGCCGAACGACGAATGCCCGTTCCGAGCTGCGACCCCAGAGGCACAGACGCGTACCGTACTGTGCACCTCGCGTGAACGCCGACCACCGGTCGGGCAAAGCGAGCACGGCGGTGCCTGGTGACCGTGCGGCATGTCACTGTCCGCTCCCGGGCAGGGCTCCACGCTGAGCCTGGCCGACCGAACATCGTGTGTCTGCGCCGGGCAGCCCCTGCTCTCACCTCGAGAATGAAAGCGTCATGGGAACAATGGGTGTCGTTCCCGTCACCCAGCGGATGGGGTCGGCAGGCAGGGCCAAGGGCGTTTCCGTGGGAGATGACGCCTGCCGACACGGCGGCAGACCGGCACTGCGGGCGCCCCGCGTGCCCTGCGACGAGAGGCCGACAACGATGTCTTTCGCAGCCAATGTGGGCCGTGGTCACTGGTGCGCCAGTTCTTGGTGAAACCTTTCGCCTCATCCATGTCGCGGCTACGGCACATCCCTCGGAGCGCCGAGTGCCGACGAGGAGCGAGAGCGCGAGTCGAAGAACGCAGCGATCTTGCTCGGGTTGAACACCCACATCAGCTTGTAGATGCCCTCTTGCGAGGCCGCTATCGTCAGCAAGGTCACGGGCCGACCGTCCCGGTGGATCACCACTGCGGAACGCCCATTGGCCTGGACACCTCGGACATCCGCCTCGCGCCAGAACCGCGGAGTGGCAGTCGCCAGGTTCGCCACGCGTGCGCGGCCCAGAACCGGGACGCGAGCTGCGCCTCGAAGGCCGTCGCCGTCGGAGAGACTGACGGCATCCGGCGTGAGGAGAGCCTCCAGCGAGGCAACATTTCCTGTTCGCGCCGCCGAGACGAAGGCCTCAAGGAGCCGTCGGTGCTCCTTCGTGTCCACGGTCCCCCGCTGCTCGTCCGAGAGATGCCTGCGGGCCCGGCTCACGATCTTCCGCACGTTGACAACCCTGAGTTGAAGTATCTCAGCGATGTCGGCATAGGTGTAGTCGAACGCCTCGCGCAGGACGTATGCGGCCCGCTCATTGGGATTCAGCTTCTCCAGAACGAGGAGCAGAGCCATCTCGAGAGCCTCCGCCCGCTGAGCGCCCACCTCCGGGTCCGTGCTCGTGTCAATGGGCTCGGGCAGCCACGGACCGATGTAGGTTTCGCGGCGCACACGGGCAGACTGCGCCACATTGATGGCCAGCCGGGTGGTGGTACTCGACAGAAAGGCCACGGGGCTGACCACCGCCGAACGATCAGTCTTCTGCCAACGCAGCCACACTTCCTGAACTACATCTTCGGCCTCGACTGCGCTTCCGAGCACGCGGTACGCGATGCCAAAGAGGCGTGGACGGAGCTCCACGAAGACAGAAACGGCCTGGTCCAGGGAACATTCCGTGGGGGGCGTTTCGACATACATGATCCTGATGTCTCCGTTCCTCGTGCTGATCAGTGGCGCGATCATGCGGCTGCGTGATGGCCCGCTCCTTCAGCCGGCTCCCGGACAAGCGGGTTCCGGCCGCCATGTGCTCCAGGACTGGCTATCTGCAGCCGCAAGAGTTGCGGTCACTGAGAGTCATGGCTGCTCCAATCGCGTTTGCTTCATTGACCGGGGCCACCTGCGTCCTGTGACAGGTTGCCGTGTCAAGTTGTTGCCAGCGTTCGGAGCGGAGACGCCGCGGCATGTGCAGGTCATCTCACACGCACCGCCCTTCCACGGAAGGTGACGATAGACATAAGAGCTCTCTCTTCACTGACACGATGCCAATTGTTGGTTCATGCTGCGCAAAGCCTGCACAACACAGTGGCATGTCGACGCTCACTCGCTGTGAGGGAAGGTTCACACGCCAGAAGCTGTCTGCCGCCCTGCACGGCACCCCACGCTCCTGTCGGCCGGGCGAGCACGCCCTGGTCCGGTCGTCGGTCCCCCGCGGACACCAGAACGCCGTCCGTGCACAGCGCAAGACATGTGAAGTTGCCGATTCCAGAGTTCATCGGTTTCACGGCCGGCTCCTGGCCCCATGTCAGCGCCGGCCCCGCCGGCGCGGAGCTGTACCTCCACGGAAAGACACTCGCCGACTAGGACAGAGCCCGGTGACATTTCGCCGTACCTGCGGGCACAGCCGGATTCCGCGTGCATCTGCACATAGGCCGGCCCGCGACGACATACGGCTGCCCGGCCTGCGCGGTGCGGCCCAGTCATTGATCCGGTGGGTGCCGATGCTGTCCCAGTGGATGGCTCGATCACCGAAGAGCGGGCGGAGTGGCTGGGCGCGGTGTGCAGGTAGACGGAGTTCGCCGGCCGGCGCCGCTCGGTACATTCAGGCGTGGCACCCGTCGGGTCGTCGGGCGGACAGATCCGTACGGTCTGCGGGTTGTAGGCGAATCCGGAGTGATCGTGACGGCCGAGCCGATCCGGCCCACGCCATGACTACTGTCGGCGGGGGCGTTCACGGGACGCGTGTATCGCGCTCCCAGTGCCAGGACGGGACCGGGTCCCGGTGCATGCCGAAGACCAGGACGGAGTTCGGTCCGGGGACCCTGCCGTGCCCGATGATGTGCTACCGGTCCATGGGAATGGCGAGGCGGTCAGCCAGGTACGTGACGAGTTGTACGCCGGTCTCGTGCCGGGTCTGGGTGCACCAGGTGCCGCCGACGGCGGCGCAGGCTCTCATTCCCCATGTGCTCCGTCCACGGTGTTGCTTGTCCTTCGTGGGCCGGGAGCA
>NZ_JBEOXF010000132.1:0-3545 GCF_040296405.1 Streptomyces sp. NPDC002133
TCCAGTACCGGCCCGACACCCTCGACGGCTTCATAGCAGGCACCGGCCTGACCCTCGATGACCCAGCGTCACCCTAATGCGCCGAAGTCAGTAACCAGTAACGAAGCGAGGCGAAGAGCAACGCTGGCTGATTTCAAGAATCCCCATCAACACCGGCTGGCCAGACCACAGCGTCCCAGTCGAGGTGGTGGCCGAAGACCTCTTCGGTGTACCTGCTGCTGGCCGCGGCCTTGAGGATGAACGGCATGACGTTGTCGAGGAACAGGCGGCCCAGCGGGCCCGCCGCCTTGCTGTTGTTGATACGGGCGGCCTGTTTGATGATCTTCTCGACCCTCCGTCGGCGCAGGTCGACGAATGTGGTGAAGGCCTCCGCATGAGAGGGTGTGTCGCGCAGGCAGCGGGCCAGAGTGACGGCGTCCTCGACGGCCAGCGAGGCGCCCTGGCCGGAACTCGGCGACGGGGCGTGCGCGGCGTCACCGAGGACGATCATCCGGCCGCGATGCCAGGCGGGCAGGCGCCTGAGCAGGTGGACAGGGCTGGCCGTCATGATGTTGTCGCTGCTGGTGGCTTCGATGATGCGCGCCGCCGGTCCCGCGTCATCCGCGAAGGCCTCGACGAGGGTGCGCCTCCACTCGTCGCTGCCGATGCGCTCGACTTCGCCGCGGGCAGGTTCGTCCGCACGCGGTAAGTTGGCGAACCACCAGACCTCGCCGTCAGCGGCGACGGCGTAGCCGAAGAACGCACGCCGCCCGAAGATCATCGTGTATGAGCCCGGCTCGGCGTCGACCGTGACGTCACGGGTGTAGCCGCCGAGGCTGATCAGGCCCGCGTAGGAGGGGGCGGGCGCCTCTGGGTCGACCGCCTTGCGGACGGCCGAGTGCACGCCGTCACAGCCGATCAGCAGGTCCGCGGTGGCAGTGGTGCCGTCGGCGAAGGTCGCACGGACAGCCTCTTCCGTGTCTTCAGCGCTGACCAGGCATTTGCCGTGGTGCACGGTGATGTCCCTGCGCACCGCTTCCTGGTACAGAGCGCGGTAGAGGCCCGCCCGCCTGATGGTCCTGGACGGTGTTCCTGCCGCGGAGCTGATCCTCGAGACACCGAGCCGCTTGCCCTTGCTGCTGTGCAGGGTGATCTGCGGTGTGGCGATGCCGGTGCGGGTGATCTGCTGGTCGGCGCCGATCGTCTTGAGCGCGTCGATACCGTTGGAACCCAAGGTGAGGAACACGCCCGCGCCGTCGGCTCCCTCGGCATGCGCCTCGTAAACGACGGCGTCGATACCGGCCTTCTGCAGTGCCAAGGCGGTCGCCGGTCCGGCGATCCCGCCACCTATCACCAGCGCTGTGCGGCTCATGGTTGCCCTGCCTCTCCTTGCCGGTGGAAAGCGGCCCACATCGGGCCCCAGTCGTTGTCGATCCGTTCGATGAACCGGGCGACGAAGGCCTGGTCGGCATCAAGGAGTGCCAGGCGGTACTCCTCCTCGACCAGGAACAGCGGATGGATGCCCGCCGCCACGGTGTCGTCGATGAGTCTGCGGATATCAGCATGCTGCGCGGCCAGGCGCTGTCGGCGTTCGGTGAGCAACTCGACCACCTCGCTGGGGTCAAGCGCGGCAATCAGTGCGAGTGCCGCCACGAATCGGGGGTACTCGTGGGCGGGCTCGGCGACCAGTTCCCGCAGCCAGTCACCCAGTTCGAGGCGTCCCTGGTCGGTGAGCGCGTAGACGGTCCGTTCGGGACGCTGCCCCTGCCGGACCGTTTCCTGCTCGACGATGAAACCGGCCTTGGCGAGCTGCTGGAAGACCATGTACAGCGACCCGTGGCTGAACTTGATGCTCCGCGCGTCGCCGTGGTCGCGCATGGCCCGCGACAGCTCGTACGGGTGCATCGGCCGCTGACTGAGATACGACAGCACCGCCAGCCCCAGCAGATTGCCCACCGCCCGCCCGGCCATATCCCTCTCCCCTTCGTCAGAGACCACTATCCATCTACGAATAGTCAGCATCAACTATGTGAGCGGAGCAATTGCCATTCCTGAAGCATCGGCTGAGGCTGCGCAGGCGCAGACGCAGGATCCGGGCGGTGATTCCGGAGAAGACCGACCAGGCGGCCCACCGCAAGACGAAGGGACGTCGTGGCGGGCGACCCCCCGCCCATGACACCGAGCTCTACCGCGACCGCAACACGGTGGAACGCTGCATCAACAAGATCAAGGAGTGGCGTGGGCTCGCCACCCGCTACGACTGGTCTCGAAGGCGATCTCATCGCTGATACCGGCCCGATGGCACCGGTCGCGGTCGTCCGTCCAGGAGGTGGGCAGATACAGCCTGCGGTCGATCAGCGTGCGGCCACGGTCGGTGGCATAGGCGAGGAAGAGTCGGGTAGGACCGTCGCATTGCTGCGACGGTCCCCCCTCAGAACCGGCCGTGCGGGCTTTCCCCGCAGCTCGGCTCAAGCAAGCCCCAGGGGCTCACAGGCATGCAGCGCGGCAAGCCGCGTGGATGAGACGGAGTTGCACCCCGTCCGACGTTCCGATTCCGCGATAGGTGATCTTCCTGGTGCTGATCGCCTGGCGGGTGCCCCGCAGCCATTGCTCCCACTCGGTGGGGCGGGACGGCGGGTCATCGACGTGCAGCAGCGGGCCCCGGCAGATCGAACACTGCCCGTTCTGCGTCTGAAGCAGACGCAGGGTGGCACGGTCGATCGGCGGCGGTGCACTGGTGCGGCGCCGTTCGGCCCAGTAGGTAGCCAGGGCAGGATCGTCCGGGGACGCCGAGCCGTGGACCATCTGGTGTCGGACGATCTTCGTCCAGGCAAATTTCAGCAGGTAGGCGCCGCTGTCGCGGTCGCCGAATACCCACTGGTCCTGCCGGGACGTGTTGAACTTGCCGTAGTACCGGGCGGTGACCCAGTGCCGGGGCTTGTTCGGGTGAGTGCGGGTCGCCCACTTGTAGGTGAGCTTCCACATGTAGTCGTCCAGCGCCGTGAAGACCTCGCTGGCGACCACGCTCCGGTAGTAGGCGGACCACCCGCGGATAATCGGGTTGAGCCGTTGCAGCACCGCGGCGGCGTTGGCCCCGCGCAGGGACCGCACCTCGGCGCGCATCCTGTTCCGGATCCGTCTGACGGTCTCGCGGCTGGGCTTGATCAGCAGCTTGCCGTGATAGCGGCGGATGGTGAAGCCGAGGAAGTCACAGCCTTCTTCGAGGTGGACGACGCGCGTCTTGTCCTCGTTGAAGACCAGTCCTCTCGGCCTCAGCCACTCGGCAAGCCGGGCCTTGACCTGTTCGGCCTGTTCCCGTGAATGGCACAGGGCGACGAGATCGTCGGCGTATCTCACCAGCAGCGGGGAGCCCGGCATGGTGTCACCGGCACGGCGGCCGGTCTGCCGGTATCGGACTCCCGCAGCCGTCTCCATCCCGTGCAGGGCGATGTTCAAGAGCACGGGGCTGACCACGCCTCCAACGCAATGGGCAACTTCACCTTCGAAGTGACGCTGTGCTACCGGAGGTTGGAGAAGCTGCCTCGCGGCGAGAGTAGGCCGCGTCA
>NZ_JBEOXF010000133.1:0-3175 GCF_040296405.1 Streptomyces sp. NPDC002133
CAAGCCCTCGGCCTATTAGTACCAGTCAGCTCCACCCGTTACCGGGCTTCCACATCTGGCCTATCAACCCAGTCGTCTACTGGGAGCCTTACCCCATCAAGTGGGTGGGAATACTCATCTCGAAGCAGGCTTCCCGCTTAGATGCTTTCAGCGGTTATCCCTCCCGAACGTAGCCAACCAGCCATGCCCTTGGCAGAACAACTGGCACACCAGAGGTTCGTCCGTCCCGGTCCTCTCGTACTAGGGACAGCCCTTCTCAATATTCCTGCGCGCGCAGCGGATAGGGACCGAACTGTCTCACGACGTTCTAAACCCAGCTCGCGTACCGCTTTAATGGGCGAACAGCCCAACCCTTGGGACCGACTCCAGCCCCAGGATGCGACGAGCCGACATCGAGGTGCCAAACCATCCCGTCGATATGGACTCTTGGGGAAGATCAGCCTGTTATCCCCGGGGTACCTTTTATCCGTTGAGCGACGGCGCTTCCACAAGCCACCGCCGGATCACTAGTCCCGACTTTCGTCCCTGCTCGACCCGTCGGTCTCACAGTCAAGCTCCCTTGTGCACTTACACTCAACACCTGATTGCCAACCAGGCTGAGGGAACCTTTGGGCGCCTCCGTTACCCTTTGGGAGGCAACCGCCCCAGTTAAACTACCCATCAGACACTGTCCCTGATCCGGATCACGGACCCAGGTTAGACATCCAGCACGACCAGAGTGGTATTTCAACGACGACTCCACCTGAACTGGCGTCCAAGCTTCACAGTCTCCCACCTATCCTACACAAGCCGAACCGAACACCAATATCAAACTGTAGTAAAGGTCCCGGGGTCTTTCCGTCCTGCTGCGCGAAACGAGCATCTTTACTCGTAGTGCAATTTCACCGGGCCTATGGTTGAGACAGTCGAGAAGTCGTTACGCCATTCGTGCAGGTCGGAACTTACCCGACAAGGAATTTCGCTACCTTAGGATGGTTATAGTTACCACCGCCGTTTACTGGCGCTTAAGTTCTCAGCTTCGCCCCACCGAAATGGAGCTAACCGGTCCCCTTAACGTTCCAGCACCGGGCAGGCGTCAGTCCGTATACATCGCCTTACGGCTTCGCACGGACCTGTGTTTTTAGTAAACAGTCGCTTCTCGCTGGTCTCTGCGGCCACCCCCAGCTCAGAGTGCAAAACTCATCACCAGACGTGGCCCCCCTTCTCCCGAAGTTACGGGGGCATTTTGCCGAGTTCCTTAACCATAGTTCACCCGAACGCCTCGGTATTCTCTACCTGACCACCTGAGTCGGTTTAGGGTACGGGCCGCCATGAAACTCGCTAGAGGCTTTTCTCGACAGCATAGGATCATCCACTTCACCACAATCGGCTCGGCATCAGGTCTCACCCTTACATGAGGGACGGATTTACCTACCCCTCGGGCTACACCCTTACCCCGGGACAACCACCGCCCGGGCTGGACTACCTTCCTGCGTCACCCCATCGCTTACCTACTACCACCTTGGACCGGCGGCTCCACCACTCCCCATCACTCCGAAGAGATCAAGGGCGGCTTCACGGCCTTAGCATTAATGGATTCGATACTGGGCGTTTCAAAGCGGGTACCGGAATATCAACCGGTTGTCCATCGACTACGCCTGTCGGCCTCGCCTTAGGTCCCGACTTACCCTGGGCAGATCAGCTTGACCCAGGAACCCTTAGTCAATCGGCGCACACGTTTCTCACGTGTGTATCGCTACTCATGCCTGCATTCTCACTCGTGAACCGTCCACAACTCGCTTCCGCGGCTGCTTCACCCGGCACACGACGCTCCCCTACCCATCACAGTCCCCGTTGGGGGTACATACTGCAATGACACGACTTCGGCGGTACGCTTGAGCCCCGCTACATTGTCGGCGCGGAATCACTTGACCAGTGAGCTATTACGCACTCTTTCAAGGGTGGCTGCTTCTAAGCCAACCTCCTGGTTGTCTCTGCGACTCCACATCCTTTCCCACTTAGCGTACGCTTAGGGGCCTTAGTCGATGCTCTGGGCTGTTTCCCTCTCGACCATGGAGCTTATCCCCCACAGTCTCACTGCCGTGCTCTCACTTACCGGCATTCGGAGTTTGGCTAAGGTCAGTAACCCGGTAGGGCCCATCGCCTATCCAGTGCTCTACCTCCGGCAAGAAACACACGACGCTGCACCTAAATGCATTTCGGGGAGAACCAGCTATCACGGAGTTTGATTGGCCTTTCACCCCTAACCACAGGTCATCCCCCAGGTTTTCAACCCTGGTGGGTTCGGTCCTCCACGAAGTCTTACCTCCGCTTCAACCTGCCCATGGCTAGATCACTCCGCTTCGGGTCTTGAGCGTGCTACTCAAACGCCCTATTCGGACTCGCTTTCGCTACGGCTTCCCCACACGGGTTAACCTCGCAACACACCGCAAACTCGCAGGCTCATTCTTCAAAAGGCACGCAGTCACGAGACACTCCAAAGAGTGTCCGACGCTCCCACGGCTTGTAGGCACACGGTTTCAGGTACTATTTCACTCCGCTCCCGCGGTACTTTTCACCATTCCCTCACGGTACTATCCGCTATCGGTCACCAGGGAATATTTAGGCTTAGCGGGTGGTCCCGCCAGATTCACACGGGATTTCTCGGGCCCCGTGCTACTTGGGTGTCTCTCAAACGAGCCGCTGATGTTTCAGCTACGGGGGTCTTACCCTCTACGCCGGACCTTTCGCATGTCCTTCGCCTACATCAACGGTTTCTGACTCGTCTCATCGCCGGCAGACAATGAAAGAGAGATCCCACAACCCCCACAACGCAACCCCTGCCGGGTCTCACACGTCATAGGTTTGGCCTCATCCGGTTTCGCTCGCCACTACTCCCGGAATCACGGTTGTTTTCTCTTCCTGAGGGTACTGAGATGTTTCACTTCCCCTCGTTCCCTCCACACTGCCTATGTGTTCAGCAGCGGGTGACAGCCCATGACGACTGCCGGGTTTCCCCATTCGGAAACCCCCGGATCAAAGCCTGGTTGACGGCTCCCCGGGGACTATCGTGGCCTCCCACGTCCTTCATCGGTTCCTGGTGCCAAGGCATCCACCGTGCGCCCTTAAAAACTTGGCCACAGATGCTCGCGTCCACTGTGCAGTTCTCAAGCAACGACCAGCCACCCACCACCCC
>NZ_JBEOXF010000134.1:0-2716 GCF_040296405.1 Streptomyces sp. NPDC002133
TTGAACGCCTTGACCACCCGCGCTCCGGCGAGATACGCCTGCACGATCTCGCTCGAGGAGGTGAGCGGGTCGGTGAGGTCGTCGCGGATGCCGTCCACCTCCCACCAGTAGTTCATGGCGTCGATGACGAGCTTGCCCCGCAGCGCCTCGGCCGGAATCGTGCGGTACTTGCCGAGCGGGAGCGCCAGGATGACGACGTCTGCCTCCGCGGCGTCCGCCGTGGTGACCGGGACGGCGCCGGGGGTGAGGACTTCGATGGTGAGTGCGATCTTGGCGGGGTCGCCCGATCCGGCGATGAGCACGTGATAGCCGGCTTCCAGAGCCAGGCGTGCCAGCACGGTGCCGACCTTCCCCGCACCCAGGATGCCGACCGTGCGGACGGCAGCGGCGGCAGTGGTGGTGCCAGTGGTGTCCATTTCTGCTCCGTTCATGGCGTCAGCCTGCGAGGATGTCGCGGACCATCGGGAGCACCTTGGTGCCGTACAGCTCGACTGTGCGCAGGCGGGCGCTGATCGGCTGTGCCCCGGTGGTGTAGATGAGGTCGAAACGGCCGACGCCGAGCGTCTTGATGGCGCGGGCCATTTTGCGGGCTACGGTCTCGGGCGAGCCGATGTAGAGCGAGCCGTGCTCGATGTCGGCCTCGTACTCCTCCTTGCGGAGCGGCGGCCAGCCTCGCAGCGCGCCGATGCGGTCACGGATGACCTTGTAGTGCGGATAGTGCAGCTCCCGGGCCTCCTCGTCCGTGTCGGCGATGAAGCCGGGCGAGTGCATTCCGACCGGGTGAGCGGTCGTACCGAACTTGTCGGCGGCTCGCTGGTAGAGGTCGATATACGGCGCGAAGCGCTCCGGGCTGCCGCCGATGATGGCGAGCATGAGAGGGAACCCGTAGTGCGCGGTGCGGATGACCGACTGGGGCGAACCGCCCACACCGACCCAGGTACTCAGGTGCCCGGACTCGGTCTTGGGGAAGACGTCGGCGCCCTCGAGCGGCGGCCGCTTGCTGCCGCTCCAGGTGACGGGCTTCTCCTCCAGCAGCTTCGCGAAGAGCTCGATCTTCTCCTCGAACAGCACGTCGAAGTCGGCCAGGTCGTATCCGAAGAGCGGGAAGGACTCGGTGAAGGAGCCGCGCCCGAGGATGACCTCGGCGCGCCCGTTCGAGAGCGCGTCCACGGTCGAGAACCGCTGGAACACGCGGACCGGATCGTCCGAGCTCAGCACGGTCACGCCGGACGCGAGCCGGATACGGCTGGTACGTGTGGCGATGCCGGCAAGTACCGTCTCCGGGGAGGAGATCGCGAACTCCGGACGGTGGTGTTCACCGAGTGCGATCACGTCGACGCCGGTCTCCTCCGCGAGAACGGCCTCCTCCAGGACCTGCCGGATGGCCCGCGCGTCGGACACCGGAGTACCCGAGTCGTCCTCCGGCACATCGCCGAACGTGTCCAGGCCGAAGACGAGATCAGACATGGGCGGGCTCCTTCGCGAGCAGTTCCTTCACCAGCGGGGCGACTTCGCGGCCCAGCAGCTCGATCGTGCGAGCCCGGGCTTCACGGGGGAGGTGCATGACGTCGTACTTGAGATCGAAACGGCTGAGGTGCAGATCGCGGGCCATCGTGGCGATCTTGCGTGCGACGGTCTCGGGGGAGCCGACGAAGAGCGCGCCCTTGCCGACTTCCGACAGGTAGCGCTCGCGGGTCGGCTTGTAGAATCCGCGCTCCTCGGCGAGGGCGGCGACGACCGGTTGCCAGTAGCGCCACCAGGTCTCGATCGCCTCCTCGTCGCTGTCGGCGATGAGCCCCAGCGAGTGCTGGGCGACGGGTTGCCTGGCGTGCCCGAACTGTTCGAGCGTGCGGTGGTAGAGCTCGACGTGGCCGGCGAACCGCTGGGGGCGTCCACCGATGATGGCCAGCATGAGCGGCAGCCCGTAGCGGGCCGCGCGGACCACGGAGTTCGGGCTGCCCCCCACACCGATCCAGGTGGGAATGCCACCGTGTGGCATCCGGGGACGCAGTCGCTGCTCGACGAGCGGCGGCCGGAACCGGCCCGACCAGGTCACCGTCTCCTCGCGCTGGAGGCGCATGAACAGGTCGAGCTTCTCCTCGAACAGCTCCTCGTAGTCGGCAATGTCGTAGCCGAACAGCGGGAACGACTCGGTGGCCGACGCCCGCCCCAGTACGAGCTGGGCGCGGCCGTTCGAGGCGGCGTCCAGCGTGGAGAACTCGTGGTAGAGCCGTACGGGGTCGTTGGTGCTCAGCACGGTCACCGAGGTGCCGAGCCGGATGCGTTCCGTCGCGGTGGCGATCGCGGCGAGCAGGACCGGGGTGGCGCTGTCGTTGTGGCCTGCGCGGTAGTGCTCGCCGACGCTGAACGTGTCGATCCCCACGGATTCGGCCAGCTTGGCCTCCTCGATCAACAGACGCACGGTCTCGGCATCGCTCAGCGGCCGGCCGCCGTCGGTCGCGACCTCCCCGAACGAGTTCAGCCCCAATTCGAACGCTGTGGCTGTCATGGACTCCTCCTACTGGCAGCCGTGGACATCCGGTGTCGCGCGGCAGCCGATTGCTTGACACGTCAATCATTCACACAACATGATTGACGTGTCAACCAAAGGGGGTGGCACCATGGGAGAGCGGCACAGAGCGTTCCCCACCACCGAGGAACTGCAGATCTGGCAGGACTTCATCGAGACCACGGAAGCGCTCCGCTCCGAACTCTC
>NZ_JBEOXF010000135.1:0-2653 GCF_040296405.1 Streptomyces sp. NPDC002133
CGGCCCGTTGGTGCGTGTCCCTCCGGACGCTGGCCCGCCGGACCCGAGGGGCCGGTGGGGGAGGGTGCCCTGCGTCGCCTGGGCGCGGAGCGTGTGGATCGCGGCCGGGTGGGTCCGGTCTTGGACCGGTCCGGGCGGGTTTTGGTGGTCGGGGTGATTACGGCGCGGGTTTCGAGTGTGTCCACCACTGTGCGGATGACCATGGTGCCGGTGCCGGTGCCGGTGCCGGTGGCGTGGTCGGTCACGGTCTTGGTCTGAGCGAACCGAGACGCGGCCGTCAACGGCCTGATCAGCCGAGCTTTTTCGCCACGGCTTCGCGCTGTCCGACCAGACTGGGCAGGGACTGTCCGTCGAGCTGGTCGACGACCCGCTTGCGAGCACTCGCCAGATGAACGGGGTAGGCACCCTGGAGACGTTTCAGCCCATCCGGGGTCGGTGAGGCCACAAGGCCCCGGCCGTCGGCTTCATGGCGCCGCTTGACCACCTGCCCACGGGCTTGCAGCGTCTCCACGATCCGCGTGATCCGACTCGCCGACAGGGCGCAGGCCGCGGCGAGGTCCGTCATCCGCAGCTCCTGGTTCTCGGCCTCGGAGAGCTTCACGAGGACGATGTACTCGGTCAGCGACAGGCCCGTGGACCGCAGCAGATCTTCGTCCAGCGAGCGCGGGAGCGCGATGATGACACGCATCAGGGCGCGCCAGAAGCGTTCTTCGTCGACGTTCAGTGGATCAACATCACTCACGCCTGCAATTTACTTGCGCAGTCAATTAAGTTCAAATGTTGTGACGTCGTGTAGCGACGTGTTCTGCAACGGTTCTGATCGATGCCACGCGGCACGCTCTATCACACGGGTCGGGGGTTGTTGCTGCGTTGCGTCCAAGACCTGCGCGGTATGCCGGCCGAGAGCGCAGCCACCACAAGATCCGCGATCGCTTCCCGCTGGGCGTGCTCGGTGTTACAGCCGTCCTCCAGGACCGCCGCGACGCCAAAACGCGCCGTGGCAAGCAGTCGTTTCCCGGCCAAGTACCGCGACATGGTCCCCCGTCTGACTCGGCGCGATGTCGCATACCCGGTCGCGCACCACTGCGACGCGGAGGAGCTGTTGCATGACCGCTGCGCGCAGCCGTCGGCGCTCATGGTTCGTGGAGAGGTGGTTGGTTGATGAAGCACCGACGGCACCGCCGGGTGGGGCGTATGCCAAGTCCGTCCATCCAGGCATGGAAGCCGCCCCACTGTGCCCGGAGCAGGCAGATCACTTTCGCACTGAAACGGTCCGAGCGTAAGCGGGCTGCCGAGCCGGGGGGAGGCCGAGATCACGTGAAACATGCAGTCCGGGCCGAACATGATCTGCTGTCAGACACCCTGGCGGCGACCGCACGGTGGTGCTTGAGGCGATTGATCCCGCACTCGACTGCATGTCGCTCGCGGTAGTTGGCCTTGTCGAACTTCGAAGGTCGGCCGCCGTAGGAGCTGTGCCCATCGCGGTTGCGGACCTGGCCGGCCTTGTCCGGGATCATGCAGCGGATCCCGCGTCGCCGCAGGTGGGCGTGGTTCTTGCGGGAGGCGCGCGCTTTGTCCGCCCGTACGCGATCGGGCCAGTGCGGGTCCGGCCTCATATCGGCGGTCGGCCCGGCTTCGTGCCCTTGGTCAGCAGCGGCTCCAGCCGGGTCCACTGTGCATCCGTCAGATCTGTGCGCTACGAAGCGAGATCATTCCGTGCCGGAGATCTACTTTTGACACACGCCCTCGGCAGCCCTGAATCGGGCCGAACGCACTCGACACACGGCCCACCGTGCCGCGTGTCGAGGTTCTGGGCGCGTGCACCCCGGCCATGGTCCGGCCGGGTGTCACCTTATGCCGCCAGAGTTTGTCCGACCACAGTCGCCACCAGGAGTCGCCCGATGCCCGTGACCATCGACGCGCCGCTGAGGTGATGCGTGGGTGAACGTCTGCGGCGGCGGAGCGGCCCCATTCCTTGTGAGCGATCTGTTTGGCCGGTCGAAAGGTGCGATGCGAAGACGGTGCCCGTCGCGGTCGCGATGTCAGTTCCCATGGTGAACACCTCGGTTGGTCGGTGTGGTTGATCGGTCAACCACATGATGGCAAATAATTGCTACACCAAGCAAGTATCTGAGTGGGGTCATCTTCACATGGATGGCCGGCGGGCAGCGGCCGGGGCGCCGCCCGGTCGCGGGTGCCCGGACGGGCGGCGCAACTGCATCGGTGCGGGCCTCGACGGAGCCGCACCTGCTCCGCGTTCTTCGGAAGGGGCCGGCGCTGAAGCATGCTGGCCCGAACGTCTGCCGTCCGACCGGCTGCCGGAGGAGCGGGTTCGGGCCGACCCGGGGATTCACCAGGCTCGGCGGAGGCACATGCGGAGCGTGTGTGCGGCGCTCAGGTCGCAATGCTCCGCGGGGTGGCGGCGAGCTTGTTGTGGTCCGGGCCGGTCAGCTGGCCTGGGAAGTGGCGGCGTATCACAGCCGGGTTCGCGCTGTGCTGCTGTGCTCCTGTGCGGTCGGCCGTGGCGGTGCGGGAGGACGGGGTGTCCCGCGGCCGGATCCGTATGTGCTGAAAAGAAGGGGGAGAGCCGGTCAGTATTTGTTGCGTCCGGCCCTGACGCCGCCGTCGACGTCCCAGGTGGCGCCGGTGACCC
>NZ_JBEOXF010000136.1:0-2362 GCF_040296405.1 Streptomyces sp. NPDC002133
TCAGCCCCAGTCGTGGACCCGCATACCCAGGCCGTGCCCTCATGATCCACCTATCGAAGGAAAGGATCGAGACGCCCTTGATGAACAATTTATCCGTGTTCAGATAGAAATGTTCGACCTGGGAAGGCATCGGTCAGTTGTACTGGACCTCTCCTGAAGTGGTGGTTCGCTGGTCACGGCCGGGCACAACTGTATGTACGCCCCCCGAACACGTTCTCCTTCCCTGCAGCGGCTTGGTGCTCTGTTGAGCGGATTGGCGGGCCAGGGCCGAACTGGAGCCCACACGCCCCGCCGAAGGCACGTGCGCCGACCCGTCCGGAGGGCACGGCGCATAGCTGCCGGACGCGGAGCGAGTCCGCGGGAGTGGCCATCGCCAAGGGGTCGGCCGTACCCGGCGTCGGCGTCGACGGGCTGCGCCCCAGGGTGTAGGCGGTCGCAACTGTCCCGATTCCGGCATGCACGTTCCTGCACTGTTCCTGTCACCCGCCTCGGAAACGATTCAGGGCCAGGCCTGAATCGTTTCCGGGGGCGATCACTCTGATTCGACCCGCTGACGACCACCGTGGCGCTGGTCATTCGTGGGGCGTCGTCATGCCGTAGGGCAGCGCCTGCTCGCACCAGATGGTTTTGCCGGTCTTGGTCTGCCGGCTACCCCAGCTCTGGGTGAGGGCTGCGACGAGGAGCAGTCCCCGCCCGCCTTCGTCGAAGGTCCGAGCATGGCGGAGGTGCGGTGTGGTGCTGCTGGCGTCAGAGACCTCGCAGATCAGTGCGCGATCGCGGATGAGGCGGAGCTGGATGGGCGGTTCGCCGTAGCGGATGGCATTGGTGACCAGTTCGCTGACCACCAGTTCGGTGATGAAAGTCGCCTCCTCCTCCAGTCCCCATTCGACGAGCTGTCCGACGACCAGCTTGCGGGCGTGCTCGACCTGGACGGCGTCGGCAGCAATCTGCCAGGTGGCGACTTGCTCCGGTGACAGGGCGTGGGTGCGGGCTAGCAGCAGGGCAACGTCATCGGCCGGGTGGCCTCTGAGCAGGGATCCGATCACGTTGTCGCAGGTCTCCTCCAGGGTGGCTGCGGGGCGCGCCAGCGTGTCGCACAGCTGGGTCAGACCGCTGTCGAAGTCCCTGTCCCGCGCTTCGACGAGGCCGTCGGTGTACAGGGCGAGCACAGTGCCGGCGTCCAGTTCCAGTTCGGTGGCTTCGAAGGGCAGGCCGCCGATGCCCAGGGGCGGTCCGATGTCACCGGAGACGACCCGCACGGTGCCATCCGGTGCCAGCACGGCGGGCAGCGGGTGGCCTGCGGTGGCAAGGGAGCACTGGCGGGAAACCGGGTCGTAGACCGCGTACAGGCACGTCGCGCCGAGGTCGGCCGCCGAGACCTTGTCCTCGTCCTGGGCACTATCGCCGACGTGGAGGACGATGTCGTCGAGGTAGGTGATCACTTCCTCTGGAGGCAGGTCTATTTCGGCCAGGGTGCGCACGGCGCTGCGCAGGCGTCCCATTGCGGCGGAGGCGTGGATGCCGTGACCAACGACGTCGCCGACGACGAGGGCGACTCGGCTGCCCGACAGTGGGATCACGTCGTACCAATCGCCGCCCACCCCGGTCTGCGGCCCGGCGGGCAGGTAGCGGGAGGCCACCTCCACTGCCGTCTGGCCGGGCAACTGCTGCGGCAGCAGGTTGCGCTGCAGCGTCAGCGCGGTGGACCGCTCCCGGGTGTAGCGGCGCGCGTTGTCGATCGCGACCGCCGCCTTGGCGGCCAGCTCCTCGGCGAGGTCTACATCGTCCTGTCCGAACGGCTCGGGTCGGCAACGCCAGAAGCCGACCGTGCCGATGGTCACCCCTCTGGCCATGAGCGGCGTCCTGATCAGCGAATGGATGCCGTAGTCGAGGATGCGTGCAGCTCGCGCCGGATCCCGCGAGCCCCAGCCGGGGGTGGTGCGCAGGTCGACGTCGATTGTCGCCTGCCCGGTCTTCAGCCCGCGCACCTCCGTCGTGGAAAGGCCCGACGCCATAGGGTCCCCCACGTTGCGCAGCGGGGCGTCCTGCCGGATGCCGGCCAGCGCCACCCGGCGCAGCTGCGTATTCTCCCTGGCCGAGGGCTCCTCACCGTGCAGGACCGGCGCCAGCAGGTCGACGGTGGTGAAGTCGGCGAAGCAGGGAACCGTCACCTGCGCCAGCTCCCGGGCAGTCTGCTCCACATCCAACGTGGTGCCCACCGACACACTCGCCTCGTACAGCAGCTCCAGGCGTTTGCGCGACTCCTCGATGCGTGTGCGGCTGTCCTGCAACGAGGCCGCCATGGTGTTGAAGGACGTACCCAGCGTGCCGATCTCCGCCACGTTGCTGGGGGTGATGCGCA
>NZ_JBEOXF010000137.1:0-2265 GCF_040296405.1 Streptomyces sp. NPDC002133
GCTTGGTGCTGGTCATGAGGGGGTGGTTCTCCTGTCGTGCCCTCTCAGGCTAACCCGCCGAAACGGGACGTCTCGCCAAAGGCTGACAGAGAGGGGCCATGGCCCTCGGCTGGCAGGTAGCCGTGACCCTGACCCCTAATGCCGGCCATTGACTGCGGGCGAACGGCGAACTGGACCGACTAGAAGCGGTAACTGGCCTGCCAGTCCGGGATACGCCTCGCCTACCGACCGAGGCTCGCCCACACCCTGTCGCCGACTGCTACGTCGTCGCCCCTGCAAGCGCGAACTACGTTGCCAAGCTCGCAGCGGGCATCGCAGACAACCAAGCACTGACGCAAGTGAGCGAGGCACTCGGCACGATCGGCGTCCCCATCGTGGTGTTCCCGCGGGTCAACGCAGCACACGTACGACACCCGGCGTGGGACAGGCATGTCGCCGCCCTACGAAAGGCGGACGTAGAGCTCATCCACGGCCCTGACGTCTGGCCACTCCATGAACCCCGCGAAGAGCCAGCAGACCGGCAACTCCCCTGGACCACGATCATGCACCACGTGACGGCCCGGGCTGCTCGACACCCGCTTTAGGAGTTCGATCGCTGGCCCTCAGCCTCAGGTACGCCTGGGGCTCCAACTGCCGTGTTGGGTCGCTCAAGGGTGCGGCTGTGCGTCGGTGTTGATGTCAGCCGTAGATGTCAGGACCGGAACGGCTCTGGGTGCGGGCAGACCTCCAGCGGGTCGCCCGGACGCTCCGCCCACTTCCACCAGACGCGTCGGCCGGAGCACCGCCACAGCATGCGGCAGGCTCGCAGGCCATCGCCCTCCCGGCGAGAGAGAACGAATCCGCCAGCCCTCAGGCGCTGATCGCAACCGCCCAATCTGGTGCGGCCGCCAGTGCTGCTGTGGTTGCGGTACCCCGCTGCTGTGCCGCTGACCGGACTGCCAGTCACTCCCTGGCCTATCCCTTCGTCTTCTTGAACGCGTTCAAAAGGCATGTCACTATGTGCTATGCCCTTCGTGATCACCACTCCCTGGCGCCGACTCGGCCGTGTGGGCTTGTGCCTCGCCGATGCCACCGGTCGTTACCTGCTGATCTGGGTGGCGGCATGGCTCGTTTATGCCCTCACGGCCCCTCGCCAGCACGAGCTTGTGTCCTACCCCCGCACCCGCTCGTACTGGGAGGACACCGCCTACTACCTGTGGGACGACTCCATTGCCGGGGTGGGGCTGGCTGTGGGCATCCCCTCTCTGCTGATAATCCTGCTGTTCGGGCTGCTCAACGAGCGCAAGGGGGCGGCATTCCGTATCCGTCTAGCGGGGCTGCTCCTCCTGCCCACATGGTTCTTGCTCTTCCAGAACTTCGTGGCGCTGCTCTTCGTCCCAGTCCTGGCGCAGATCGTCTTCGCGCTCTGCCTGATGCCGGTTCCCCTGGTTCGCTTCCCTGCAAAGGCCGCGAACTGATTGCCCAGGCGGGTGCGCGTCGAGTGGTGGCGGGTGGACGAGGCTTGCGGGTCGACGTACACAACCCCGGCTTCCCCGCGCAGGTGCGGATGCGAGGCGCCAACAGCACCTGAGCGATCTTGAAAACCGTCGTGGCAGCGATGTCACCGTGGGTTCAAATCCCACACCCACCGCAGGTGAACGGCCCCTGACCGGCCCATTCGGTCAGGGGCCGCCGTGTTATGCGGTGCCTGCTCGCCTCCGTGGTTCCCCCTGATTCCCCGCACGATCGGGCACGGAAGGGGCACGCCTCAGACGTCGACGCTTGCCCACTCAGCCCTGAGGTCCGCGCACACAATGCGTACCGTGGCGGTCGTTAGTCTCAGCTCGTGACTGCATCCGGCCTCGTCCGGCAGGACTTCGTCCAGGCGGACGGAGTTGAAGTCGGACAGCTCGATTGGCCCCCCGTCGTCAGACGTGATCTGAACGCTCTTGACTCCGCTGTACCGAATGGTGAGCACGTCCTCCTCGCATCCTGACCAGGCGAAATGGATCTCGTACTGCGCCAGTGGATCGGCAGCGGCGGGCAGTGCCTGGGGCCTCAGGTCCTTGATGCAGCGAGGGGCCGAGAAGTCGTAGTGCTCCGGATGTGAGGCGAAGGCACGTGCTCCGGGCGGAAGTGCCGGCAGCAGCTCCGGGAGCTTGGAAACGTACGGACTCGGGTCGTGCCAGAACGGAAGATTTCAAGTCCAGTGAGACGGTCGTAATGCTATGAGATTTGTGGTGCGGGTTCGCGGCGCTTGGCCGGGTCGTTGATCCAGGCGGTCTG
>NZ_JBEOXF010000138.1:0-2151 GCF_040296405.1 Streptomyces sp. NPDC002133
TCCGGCGGCCCGGTGGGCATCGTTCACCGTCTGCCGGTCGGCGGGTGAACGCGATGTGCACCTCGCGTTCGGTGTGCACATCGCATTCACCGCCGCCGACCGGACCGAGCCAGAAGTGCGGGAAACCGTCCGGCCCGCAGAGGCCGATCACGAGCCCGCCGTCGCGCTCATGCCTCATTGCCTCGCGGACGCCGAGGGCGTTGAGCGCAGCCGTGTAGAACTCGGCCGACTTGGCAGGGTCTGCAACCTGGATCGAGATGTGATCGAGCATCGAATCCCTCAGTTCGCCGTGAGAAGGCGGCACCGCACTCTTTCGCCAGCCTATCGCCTGCGTTCCGCGCAATTCAGCCTGACCGGCCCCCGGTCTCCTCATCTCCGACCCACGGTGCAGAGTAGGCCGCCGCGCCAGCTGATGGGCCGGTTGCTTCACGTCCGCCGCCTTCGTCAGGCGGGTGTGTCAATGTGGTGGTCGGCGTGAGAATGGCATGGCCCTTCGTCACTCATGCCAGCAACGAGTGAGCACCGCCCGTCAGCGTCAACGACCAGATCGATGCGCCTGCGCCACTGACACTCAGCTTGATCTTTATCCTCGCTGCTGTTTCAGGCGGACGTGTTCGGTGAGGGTTTCGGCTCGTTTCACGGTCTTCCTGGGCTCGTGGCGTGGGGCTGGCCTGCGGTTCTTCGAGCCGAGTGGGCGTCCGGGCCCGGGCCGGGACGGTTTGGGCACGCCTGCGGGTCGGGTGGTCTTCGCGCGGAGGTGGCGGAACCCCCAGCGGACCCGGGCGGGGGTGAGACGACGGGGCTCGGCCGGCCGTTCCCAGGGGCGACGGAGGTCCTCGGCGAGGGGGCGGGCGAGGCGGAGCTGGCTGTGGGCGGCGATGATCAGCCAGGTCCACAGGTCGGCGGTCGCGGGGTCGCGGACCTTCGGGGCGGTCCAGCCGAGGGTCTGCTTGAACAGCCGGAAGGTGTGTTCAAGATCGAATCTGCGGAGGAAGGCCTGCCAGCGCACGTCGACGTCCTCGGTGGTCATGCCGGTGCGTGAGGACCACAGCCAGACCGGCTTCGGGTCCCGGTCTCCGGGCAGGTGGTCGACCTTGAGGCGGATCAACGTGCCGTGGATCAGGGGGAGTTCGCCGCAGTGGTCGAGCCAGGGGCCACGGGCCTGGAGGCGGGGGTGCATCCGGTCCCAGGCCAGAGCTTCCGCCGTGCCGTATCGGGTGGTGTCGGTACTCGTGGCGGCGTCGGGGGTGTGCCACGTCTCGGGGATCCCGCCGTTGCCGCGGGGTCCCACGCCGTCCCTTTCTACGCCCGACTCAGGTGCTTGGCGGGCGGCTTCCTCGGCGGCCGGGTGTTCGCCCGTTACTGTCAGGGGCCGGAGGAGGTGCTGCCTCTGTGCGGTCTGCGTTTGGAGGGCGTCGACTGCGTCAGTTTCGACCGCCTGCACGTGCGGGATGTCCGGCTGGTCATGGGCAGTTCCAGGTCTCTGGCCGGAGGGGCGATTCCGTCCGGGCCGCTGTTCCCGCGCGCGTCCCTGCTGGTGCACGGCGAGGAGCTGGGGACCTTCGCCTTGCCGCACCTGATGCGGTGGGCCTGGTACGTGGACGGCGGCATGGAGGGTGTGCCCGGGGACCGCATCGCAGCCTTCGACGCGGACGTGGAACTCGGCGTCGGTGTGAGCCTGCTGTGGACGCCCGGCCACACCGACGGTCCGTGGTCACCGTGCCGCTCGGGGAGCGGCTGGGCCTGCCGGCGCCCGTGCTGATGACCCTCGTCGGGGTGGTCATCGCCCTGCTGCCCTTCGTACCGGACGTCGCCGTACCGCCCGAGTACATCGACGGCATCTGGGTCTCCTCGCAGATCGGTGTGGCGGCCGACGACTGGCAGCCCGGGCTCTCCCGGGTCCCCGGGGTCGGGCGGCACGCGTGGTTCTTTGGGTACGAGATCGTGCCCGACGCCAACGCCAACGCCAACGCCAATGCCCTCGAGGACTTTCTCGACCGGTACGATTCCATGGTCAGGGAGGAGACGCGTCCCGACCGCGGCGCCCGGGATTTGCGCTGGCTGCAGATCCTGCCGTCCTCGGAGATCGCCCGCTGGGAGCGGCGGTGGCCGGTGTGGCCCAGGTACTGGCACGGCGGGCTGCGCTGCGGG
>NZ_JBEOXF010000139.1:0-1891 GCF_040296405.1 Streptomyces sp. NPDC002133
AGTTGATGCGGCTCATGGACGCGACCGCGGTGGCGGGGAAGGTGACCCGCGAGCATCTGCAGCGTGACGCCTACCTCTATATCCGCCAGTCCACCCTGAAACAGGTCATCAACAACACCGAGTCGACCACCCGGCAGTACGCCCTGCGCAACCGTGCCATCGCCCTGGGCTGGGACCACTCCCAGATCATCGTCATCGACACCGACCAGGGCCAGTCCGGCGCCTCCGCCGAGGGCCGAGACGGCTTCCAGCGGCTGGTCGCCGAGGTCGGCATGGGACACGCCGGCATCGTCCTCGGGCTCGAGGTGTCCCGGCTGGCCCGCAACAACACCGACTGGCACCGGCTCCTCGAGATCTGCGCGTTGACCGGCACCTTGATCCTGGACGAGGACGGTCTCTACGACCCCGGGAACTTCAACGACAGGTTGCTCCTCGGACTCAAAGGCACCATGTCCGAGGCAGAGTTGCACCTGCTCAAGGCCCGCCTGCGGGGCGGATCCCTGTCCAAGGCGAGACGCGGCGAGCTGGTCCAGCCGCTGCCCGTCGGCCTGGTCTACGACCACGCCGACCGTGTGGTTCTCGACCCGGACGCCCAGGTGCAGCAGGCCATCCGGCATCTGCTGGCCACATTCGCCGCCACCGGCTCCGCCTACGCCGTCGTCAAAGCGTTCGCCAGCGCGAGCCTCACATTCCCTCGCCGGATCCGCACCGGCCCCAACAAGGGCGAGCTGACCTGGGGCATCCTGCAGCACCACCGGGTCCTGCAGATCCTGCACAACCCACGCTATGCCGGCGCGTTCTTCTACGGACGGCGCCGCGAACGCCGCGGCCCTGGCGGCAAGACCACCAGCCGCGTGCTGCCCCGCGAGGAGTGGACCGTGCTGATCACCGACGCCCACCCCGGATACCTGACCTGGGCCGAGTTCGAGGCCAACCAAGCCCGGCTCGCCGAGCTCGCCGCCGCCCGCGGCAGCGACCGCAAGGCCTCTCCGCCCCGCGAAGGCGCAGCCCTGCTGCAGGGCGTGGTCTCCTGCGGCAAGTGCGGCCGCCGCATGACCGTGCGCTATCGGCACCAAAAGCCGCACTACCTCTGCCAGTTCGAGGGGATCCGCAACGCCGTCCCCGTCTGCCAGACCATGGTCGGTGACCAGATCGACGCCGCCGTCGGCGAGCTGCTGCTGGCCACCCTGACCCCGCTCAGCTTGGAGGTTGCGCTGCGGGTCAGCGACGAGCTGGCCGCCCGCGCCGAGGAAGCCGACCAGCTCCGCGCCGCCGGCGTTGAACGCGCCCGTTACCGAGCCGACCTCGCCAGGCGCCGCTATCTGGCCGTCGACCCCGCCAACCGGCTGGTCGCCGACACCCTGGAGGCCGACTGGAACGAGGCCCTGCGCGAACTCGCCGAGTCCACCGAGGAGTACGAGCGCGCGAAGAACACCGCGATCGGCCCGCTCTCGCCCGAGACCCGGGCCAGGATCAACGCGCTGGCCGCGGACTTCCCCCGGCTCTGGAACGACCGGGCCACCCCGATGCGGGAACGCAAGCGCATGATCCGGCTCCTGGTCACCGACGTCACCCTCACCAAGAGCGACCACATCGCCATCGGCGTCGTCCTGCGCAGCGGCCAGAGCCACCAGCTCACCCTGCCCCGCCCCCTGACCGCCTGGGAACTGCGGCAGACCGACCCCGCCGTCATCGCCGCACTCGACGAACTCCTCGACGAGTACACCGACGCCCAGACTGCGGCCATCCTCAACGAACGAGGCCTGCCCAGCGGCATGGGCCAGCCCTTCACCCGCGGGATGATCATTCACCTGCGTAACGCCTACCAGCTACGCAGCCACCGTCAACGACTTCTGGACCAGGGTCTGTTGACCGTCTCCGAACTCGCCCG
>NZ_JBEOXF010000140.1:0-1746 GCF_040296405.1 Streptomyces sp. NPDC002133
CGCTCGAATGCATTGGTGATCAGGTTGGTCCAGGGCCAGTGCCGGGCGAGGCGGAGGTAGCGGCGGCGGCCGGTCGTGGCGAGCTGGGCCGCGGCGGAGAACAGTCGTAGCCGCAGGCGCTTGGGTTCCCAGCGGCGGGCCTCGCCGGTCAAGGCGAGCATCGGCATCCAGGCCAGCAGGTCGAGCGCGATCTGAACGATCTCCAGCCAGATCTGGTTCTGTGCAGCGCGGTGCAGCGGGAGATTGCGCAGGCCGGTGTCGCGGGCCGCGCGGATGCGGTCCTCGGCCCGGGCCCGCTGCCGGTGCCGCAGCTCCAGCTCGGCGATCGGCCTGTGCTTGGTGTTCGTGGCGAAGCACGTCAGCCGCATCCCGTCGGCGTCACTGAAGCGCAACTGCGCGCCCGAGTGCGGCCGTTCCTTCCGCACGATCAGCCGCATGCCCTTCGGCCAGCCCTGGAGGACATCGCCGGCGAGTTCGGCGACCCAGGCGCCATCGCGGACGTCGCCGCCGCGCTCGACGGCCGGGGCCCAGGCCGAGGCCGGCACCAGGAGCACGGCTTGGTGAATCGCCTCGGTGATGGTCATACCGACCGAGTACGACAGCCAGCGGCCGCGTGCAGCAAGCCAGTTCACGAACTCGTGAGTGCCGCCGGCGGAGTCGGTACGGATCAGGGTCCGTCGCCCGCGCCGGTACTTCGCCGGCAGCTGGGCGAGCGCGAGTCGTGCGGCCGTGATGTGGTCGGCTGCGGTGTTGCTGCCGGCGTTTCCCGGACGCAACAGGCCGGCCACCGGCTCCCCGGTCCCGGCAGCCCCGTGATCAACGAACGCGAACAGCGGATGGTGCCCGAAGGTCTTCTTCCAGGTCGCGGCCGCGTCCTCCTTTTCGGAGTGCGCAAGAACGAGCGCCCCGTCGATGTCAACGATCACCTCGCCGTCGGTGTCCGGGGCGTGGTGCCCGGCCAGCCTCCACACCCGCTCGCGGACCTCGGCCCGGGCCCGCCGTATGGCCGCCAGGGCTCGTGGACCCGCCGCTGCCAGGGAGTCGATGAGGCGAGAGACGGTCGGGTCGGAAGCTACCGGCCCGAACATCTCCGGCTCGGCCCGAAGCATCGCCACATCCGCCAGGCAGTCACCGCCCAATGCGGTCGCCAGAGCGAGGTCGAGCAGGATCTTGCCTGGATCGTGCACTGCCCTGGGCTTGCGCCACGGTGCAAGCCCTGCTGACAGCGCCGTGTCCAGACCGATCCGCCGGGCCGTCTCCACCATCAGCACCGCGCCGCCCTGCGAGACCACGCCCCGGCCGTTGCCCTGAACGTGGACAGAGGGGAACGACCAGCTACCCTTCTTCACCTGGAGAGCGCTTCTTTCCTGCGACGACATGGATCCTAGAGAAGTCCTATCGTCCCAGGTCAGAGGCGCTTTCTGTTGAGCTGACCAGGTGGCGGACAAGCGCTCAGGCGATACGCGTAGGCGTCGGTGACCAAGACGGTGGCAGCGGGGTGTCGTCGTCGTGATCGATCAGCAGTGGGTAGCGGTCATGCCACCACCGGTCTCGCGCGGGCCGTCGACTCACCGGCGTATTCAGCTCTTTGGCCGGACCCGTCGCGGCCCGGTAGCGGGCATCCCACTCTTCTATTCGCCTCTGGCACAGCATCCGCATCGCCGGAGTGAGGAACGGCAAGGCGTCCTGGAGCCAATCGCGGCAGGCCAGGTCGCTGTGATATTCGCAGACCCACGAGGTGTCGAA
>NZ_JBEOXF010000141.1:0-1712 GCF_040296405.1 Streptomyces sp. NPDC002133
CCTTCGCGACCCTGAGCGAACACCGCGACGACGCCGCACAGTTCTGGAAGAGCATCGCCCCCGCCGAGGCCGGCGCCAAGGCTTTCGGGGCGGGTATCCAGCGGGTGTGGCTCGACGGTCGTGCCAAGGTCCAGCTCGACCGGACGGTGGCGCACATCGGAGCGCCGCAGGCCTGGGAGAAGGGCTACAAGGGCGACGGGGTCAAGGTGGCGGTCCTCGACACCGGTTACGACCCGAACCACCCCGACCTCAAGGGCCTCATCGTCGGCTCGGCGAACTTCACCACCGAGGCGAACACCGATGACTCCAACGGCCACGGTACCCATGTGACCTCGACCGTCGCGGGTTCCGGCGCGGCCTCCGGCGGCACGTACAAGGGCGTGGCGCCCGGTGCGAAGATCCTGTCGGGCAAGGTCTGCACCTCGGACGGCTGGTGCGACAACTCCGACATCGTCGAGGCCATGGCCTGGGCGGCCGAGCAGGGCGCCAAGGTGATCAGCCTCAGCCTGGGCGAAACCGACACCCCGGACACCGACGTCATCGAGGCGATGGTCGAGACCGTCACCCGTGAGCACGGTGTCCTGGTCGTGGCCGCGGCCGGCAACAACGGTCCCGGCAAGGTCAACTCTCCCGCCTCCGCCGAGGGCGCGCTGGCCGTCGGGGCCACCCAGATCGACGACGAGCTCGCCTTCTTCACCGCGGTCGGTCCCCGGGTGGGCGACTTCGGCCTCAAGCCCGACCTCGTCGCCCCCGGCGTCGGCGTCGTCGCCGCCAGGGCGGGCGGTACCACCGCCGACGACGGCTACATCGGCATGTCCGGCACCTCGATGGCCACGCCGCACGTCGCCGGTGCCGCCGCCATCCTGTTCCAGCAGCACCCCGACTGGACCCCGGAGCAGGTCAAGCGGCAGCTGATGCAGACCACGGCCGGCGGCTTCGAACGCGGCGCCTACTACCAGGGCGCCGGACGTGTCGACGTCGCCCGGGCGGTCGGCCAGCAGGTCACCGCCGAGACCACCGCACTGTCCTTCGGCCAGATCCGCTGGACCGACGGCGAGCGGCCGCCGGTGGACAAGACGCTCACATACCGCAACCCGGGCAGTGAGCCGGTCACCCTCGACCTCGCGCTCAACGCGAGCCACAAGGCCGGCAAGCAGCCCGCGCCGGAGGGTCTGTTCCGCCTCAGCACCGACAAGGTCACCGTGCCCGCGCACGGAACCGCGGACGTCACCCTCACCGCCACCCCGGAGATCGCCACGATCTACACGGCGTACAGCGGTGTGGTCACCGCCTCCACCGCGGACAAGACGGTCTCGGTGCGCACCCCGCTCGGCATGGACGTCGAACAGCCGGCCTATGACCTTCGCCTCAGCGTGAAGGACCGCTCGGGCGAAGCCCCCGACCACGCCTACCTGATCGTCAACTCCAACGACCGCCAGTCCTACGAGGTGGAGCTGCACGGCAAGAGCAGCACCGTGCTGAGGCTGCCCAAGGGCAAGACCTACTCCGTGGGCGGCTTCCTCTTCGACGAGGCGTACACCGAGGGCACCGTGGTCGGTGTGCCGGAGGTCGCGTTGACCACCGACCGGGACGCCGCCATCGACGCCCGCAACGCCGAGCCCGTCACGATCTCGGCCCCGAGCCGCTCGGCCCGGATGCTTTCCAACGAGTTCGGCACCATCGGCCTGTCCGACCACCTGTTCTCCGTCAAC
>NZ_JBEOXF010000142.1:0-1672 GCF_040296405.1 Streptomyces sp. NPDC002133
AGCCTTGATCCACCGATCTGATGGCTGTGGATGACTCTTCGGGAAACAAGGAAGTGCCTTGTGACCTGCGATGATGGGAGTTCTTGAGGCTTCCAGCACGCACGATCGGCAAGGCACTTCCGAGATGCAAGTTTCCCATACTCCAGCGGCGGTCTCCGCTGCGTTCGATGACCCGAATCTGGTCGCGCATGCCGGGCTGGTTCCGGTGATGCGGCTGGCCGAACGGTGTGGCCTGTCGGGCCTGGTGACGCAGAAGGTGAAGCTGACCGGGACGACCAACGGCGCGGGGGCTGCGGCGGACGCCAAGGTCAGCAGCATCGTGGCCGGCATGGCGGCGGGCGCGGACAGCATCGACGACCTCCACATCCTGCGGCACGGCGCGATGCGGGCCGTGTTCACGGGTATCCGTGCGCCGTCCACGCTGGGCACCTTCCTCCGTTCGTTCACCCACGGCCACGCACTCCAACTCCACGCCGTCCACCGCAGGTTCCTCGGTCAACTGGCCGCGCACACCCCGCTGCTTCCCGGCGCCGATCAGATGGTGTTCATCGATGTCGACTCCACCCACAAGCGGGTCTACGGCCGGGCCAAGCAGGGCGCCGAGTACGGTCGGTTCAAGGGCATCCGCACCCTGCACCCCCTGCTCGCCACGATCTGCACCCCCACCTCCCGGCCGGTGATCGCCGCAGTACGGATGCGCCGCGGCAAGGCAGCCGATTCCCGTGGGGCCCCGAAGTTCGTCAGTGAGGCGCTGGCCACCGCTGTCGAGGCGGGCTGCACCGGCACCCGGGTCCTGCGAGCGGACTCGCAGTTCTACAACGCCGGGGTGATCGCCGCCTGCCGCCGGGCCGGAGCCCACTTCTCGATCACCTGCGGGATGAACCCCTCCATCAAACGGGCCGTCCTCGGCATTCCCGACCAGGCCTGGCAGCAGATCACCTACCCGACCGCGGTGCCCGATCCCGCAACCGGTGAACTCATCTCGGACGCCGAAGTCGCCGAGATACCCGCCTACACCGCGTTCGCCAGCCGCACGAAAGCGGAGCGGGTCACCGCGCGGCTGATCGTTCGCCGGGTCCGTGACCTGGCCAAACCCGCCGTTGTGGGTGAGCAGGGCGAGTTGTTTCCCGTCTGGCGCTACCACCCGTTCTTCACCGACCAGCCCGCACAAACCCTCCAGGCCGAACGCGAACACCGTCACCACGCCGTCATCGAGCAGGTCATCGCCGACAGCAAGGCCTCAGCCCTGGCCCACCTGCCGTCCGGGCACTTCCACGCCAACACCGCATGGCTCACCCTGTGGGCGATGACCTACAACCTGCTGCGGGCCGCCGGCGCACAGGCCTCCGCCTTCCACGCCAGGGCCACCACCGCCACGATCCGCATCCACCTGGTCCACGTTCCGGCCCGGATCGCCCGTTCCGCCCGCCGCATCACCCTGCACCTGCCGCACAACTGGCCCTGGCAGCACGCCTGGACACACCTGTTCCCCACCGCCCACGGACCGGCCGGCTGATACGAACAACCCCTGCCCGCCCCGCCCGCAAGGGCCCGACCGGAACCGAACCGTGGAAATGCTGGGCAGACCAGCGGACACAACCTGCCCTCACCCGGCCACCCGACCCGAAACCGATCAAAAGACCACTCTCAAACCACCTCGGTGGATCAAGGC
>NZ_JBEOXF010000143.1:0-1660 GCF_040296405.1 Streptomyces sp. NPDC002133
CCTCGCGCTTTCATGAAGCGGGCTGTCCGACAGGCGGTCACACAAGCAGAAAGTGCCTCTGACCAGCGAGAATGAGGATTGTCTAGGTCCTTGTTCCCGCTGAATCCAGAGGCACTTTCCAGGTGAAGAAGCCTATCGGTTCCTACCCTCGTGTCCGCGTCCAGGGGGACGGCCGGGCCGTGGTCTCGCAGGCCGGTTCGGTCCTGCTGATCGAAACCGTCCGCAAGAGCGGCCTTGACCAGGCCATATCCGCAGCCCTGACGCCGTGGCGGAGGCCGCGGGCCGTCCACGACCCCGGCAAGATACTCGTGGACCTCGCGCTGGCGGTCGCGCTCGGCGGGGACTGCCTCGCCGACGTCGCCCTGCTGCGGTCCGAGCCGGCCGTGTTCGGGCCGGTCGCCTCCGACCCGACGGTCTCCCGCCTGGTTGACACCCTCGCCGCCTCCGACGGGAAAGCCCTGACCGCGATCCGGGCCGCACGTTCCGAAGTCCGCCAACGTGTCTGGGAATTGGCCGGGGACCGGGCTCCGGACGCCGGCGGTCAGGTGACCGTGGACCTGGACGGGGTCCTGGTCGTCGCGCACTCGGACAAGCAGGACGCGGCCCCGACCTGGAAGAAGACCTACGGACACCACCCGCTCATGGGGTTCGTCGACCACGGCCCGGGAGGAACCGGCGAACCCGTCGCAGCCCTCCTCCGCCCCGGAAACGCGGGATCGAACACGGCCGCCGACCACATCACCGCCGCCCGTCTTGCTCTGGCCCAACTGCCGAAACAGCACCGGCGGGGACGGCGGACGCTGATCCGCTGTGATTCCGCGGGCGGCACCCACGAGTTCGTGGCCTGGCTCGCCCAGCGCGGGCGTTGGCTGTCCTACTCGGTCGGCATGGTGATCACCGAGGCCATCCACCGGCACGTTCTCAAGATCCCCGCGTCGGCCTGGACGCCTGCGGTCGAGCCGGACGGCGAAGTGAGGGACGGGGCCTGGGTCGCCGAACTCACCGGCGACCTGCTCGACGGCTGGCCGCAGGGCCTTCGGTTGATCGTCCGCAAGGAACGGCCCCATCCCGGAGCCCAGTTGAGGATCACGGACGCGGACGGCATGCGCCTCACCTGCCTCGCCACCAACACCCACGACCGGCCGATCGCCGAACTCGAACTCCGTCACCGGCTCCGAGCCCGCGCGGAGGACCGGATCCGGGCCTCCCGGGCGACCGGCCTGCGGAACCTGCCCCTGCACGACACCACGCAGAACCAGGTCTGGCTGGAGATCGTCCAGATCGCTCTCGACCTGCTGGCCTGGATGCCCATGCTCGCCCTGACCGGCAAAGCCCGGCTCTGGGAACCGCGCCGCCTGCGGTTCCGCCTGTTCTCCGCGGCCGGCCAGCTCGTGACCACCGGCCGGCGCCGCATCCTCCGCCTCACCCGCCACTGGCCCTGGACAGTCGAGATCACAGACGCCCTCGAACGGCTCGCACTCCTGCCGAACCCTGGCTGACCAGCGAACTCACCTGTCCCCGCAAGAGAACGTTCGCGCCGGAGCAGTGGAACCCGGCGTCCACCCGAGACGACACTCGGGCCCTCGGACTGCCCGGCCTCGGCCTTCGACAACGAAATGGGCCGCCGACTTCGTCGGCGGCCCATCAAGAAAGATCGAGG
>NZ_JBEOXF010000144.1:0-1610 GCF_040296405.1 Streptomyces sp. NPDC002133
TTGGGGGCGGTGAGGCCGTTGGACGCGCCGTCCTGGTTGACCGCCGAGCCCCGTACGACCGCGAGGATGCGGTGGCCGTTGCGCCGTGCGTCGGAGAGCCGCTCGACGAGCAGCAGGCCGACGCCCTCGCTCCAGCCGGTGCCGTCCGCGTCCTCCGAGAACGACTTGCACCGGCCGTCCGTCGCCAGACCGCGCAGCCGCGAGAACTCGACGAACGCGGTGGGCGTCGACATCACCGCCGCACCACCCGCGAGCGCCAGGTCGCACTCGCCCGACCGCAGCGCGTTCGCCGCAAGGTGCAGCGCGACGAGCGACGACGAGCAGGCCGTGTCGACCGTGACCGCCGGACCCTCGAATCCGAAGGTGTAGGCGAGCCGTCCGGAGGCGATGCTCCCCGCACTGCCGCTGAAGAGATAGCCCTCGTTGCCCTCGGGTGGCAGCCCGGGACGTGAACCGTAGTCGTTGTACATCAGGCCGGCGAAGACGCCCGTACGGCTGCCGTGCAGCGACTCGGGGTCGATGCCCGCGCTCTCCAGCGTCTCCCACACGGTCTCGAGGAGCAGCCGCTGCTGCGGGTCGACGGCCAGCGCCTCGCGCGGGGACATCCCGAAGAACTCGGGGTCGAAGAGGTCCGCGTCGTGCAGGAAGCCGCCCTCGCGGGTGTACGACGTGCCCACGGCCGCCGGGTCCGGGTCGTACAGGTTCTCCAGGTCCCAGCCCCGGTTGTCCGGGAAGTCGCCGACCGCGTCGACACCGTCGGCGACCAGTCGCCACAGGTCATCCGGCGAGGACACCCCGCCGGGATAGCGGCACGCCATCCCGACGATCGCGATCGGCTCCTGCGCCTTGTCCTGGACCTCGCGCAGGCGCCTCCGCGCATCACGCGCGTCGGCGATCGCCCGCTTGAGGTAGTCCCGGAGTTCCCGCTCGTCAGCCACCTGTGGTCAGCTCCCGAAATGATGTTCTTGATGACGGATGTCGATTACGAGTGATGTGTACTGTGCGTCTGGCAGCCCGCCGGGGACCGTGCGCTTGGCGGAGGGGCTCCACCGGGCCCGGGGTCAGTCGAGATCGTCGACGAATGCGAAGAGTTCCGCATCGCTCGCGCCGTCGAGATCCCCGCCGTCGTCCCCGGCCGTCCTGCCGCCCCGGCCGTCCGCCGCCTGGACGTCGTCCAGCAGCTCCCGCAGCCGCGCACTGATCTCCTCGTACGCGGTCTCGTCCGCGCCCGCCGCCTGTTGGATCGCGCTCCTGAGCTTGTCGAGGCCGGCGAGGACCGGCGCCGCGACCGACTCGGGCTCGGCGTCGAGGTCGAGCTGCTCGACCAGACGTGTCGCGAGGCTGTCGGGGTTGGGGTGGTCGTAGATGAGGGTGGCGGGGAGTTTGAGGTTTGTGGTGTTGGTGAGGTGGTTGCGGAGTTCGAGGGCGGTGAGGGAGTCGAAGCCGAGTTCCTGGAAGGGGCGGTTGGGTTCGATGGTGGTGCTGTTTGTGTGGCCGAGGACTGTGGCGGCCTGTGCGCGGATGAGGTCGGTGAGTGCTTGATGACGTTGGGCGGGGGTGAGGGGGGTGAGTCGAGCGGTGAGGTCGGTGCTGCTGTGTTGGGTCGTGGT
>NZ_JBEOXF010000146.1:0-1409 GCF_040296405.1 Streptomyces sp. NPDC002133
ACCGGGCGCGGGGTGGCGCGTCCTTCCAGCCGTGCGGTGCGGTTGATGCCTGCGGGCTCGTGCTGGACCTGGGTCTTGCCGAAGACGGCGGTGCCCGCGTAGGCGGGGTTGCGGAGCATGCCCCAGACCACGCTGCGGTCCCAGCGGGTCTTGCCGGTGCGGGTCGGGGTGCCGGTGGCGGTGAGCCAGCGGGTCAGCTCGGCGATGGAGGCACCCTCGTCGACGTAGCGGCGGAAGAGCTCGGCCACCACGGCGGCCTCGGCCTCGGTGATCTCGTAGCGGGCCGCGCACTCCGGGCTCTTGCGGATGAAGCGGTAGCCGAACGGCGCCCCGGACAGAACGTTCACCGAGCCGGCCCGGGCCCGATAGGTCTTCCCGCGCCGGTAGCGTTCCATCAGCTGGGCTTTCTCGTACTCGGCGAACATGCCCTGGAACTGGATGAGCAGCTGATCCTCGGGGCTGTCCCCGCGCGGGCCGCGGACGAACTCCACGCGTGTTCCGGCGCGGGCGAACTCCTCGATCAGCAGGGCCTGGTAGGCGAATTTGCGCGCCAGGCGGTCCGGCGCGTAGACGACCACCACATCCACCCCGACCTGGGCCACCAGGTCCCGCAACCGCTCCAGCGCGGGCCGCATCAGAGTGGCACCGGAGTGTCCCTCGTCCTCGAAGACCCACTCCTCGGGCAGCTCAAGCCGCATCCGTTCGACGTACGCGCGCAGCGCTGCCGTCTGCGACGCGATCGTCTGGTCCTTCTTCTGCCGTTGCGAGGACACCCTCGCGTAAATCGCTGCCGTGGTCACCGCCCGCTCCTTCGCACACCTGTGGTTGCTGCTGGCCGGCCCGGATACGGGCTCGGCGCTGGGGCACCAACACCTCGTAGGCCGCCTGCAGATCCGCGGTGGCGTGCCGGGAGAAGACCCACTCCAGCTCTACGACCGGCCGGTTCACGGTGCTGGCCGCCGTCCGCGGGCCTCGACATCGAGGTAGTCGGCCAGCGCCTGGGCCACCACCGAGGAGACGGTGGCCTCGCTGGCGCGGGCATGCTCTCGGACCTGCTCGGCCAGCGAACCGGGCAGTTTGACGGTGAACACCACGTTCGCCTCGGGGACGGCGACTCGGCCTTGCGCCACGGCCTGCTCCACATAACGATGTGCCTGGCGGATCGACACCCCGTACTGGGCAGCCAGCGCACGGGCCGCCTCGGCGACAGGAGCCTCCGCCGCGAGAAGGTCCACGGCAGCATTGACCCGCCGGGCGTACTCGATACCGTCGACACGATCCCCGCGCACCATGTCATGAACGTACTACCCGTCATGACGCGGCCTACTCTCGCCGCGAGGCAGCTTCTCCAACCTCCGGTAGCACAGCGTCACTTCGAAGGTGAAGTTGCCCATTGCGTTGGAGGCGTG
>NZ_JBEOXF010000147.1:0-1365 GCF_040296405.1 Streptomyces sp. NPDC002133
AGCACACCCACCACCAGCCGACACCGGCCACGCGGAGCAGCACTGGGCACGGGCTTCCACCTGCACGCCCACGCCACCCCTCCACGGTGGGCAGAACCCACGCCAGACACCACGCCTTGCATGGGATCGCTTAACTGATCAGAGACGCTCAGCCACGTCAGCATCGGTGTATCTTCCGCGATCGGGAGTTACACCGAACGATCAAGAGTCGCGCGCGATACGCCGGATTCCCGCCGCGAGCTGCATGAGGTCGTGGCCAACGAGGTTGTCCAGCACGTGTCGTCGCACGCTTGCCAGATGGGCGGGCCAGGCTTGCTGCACGCGGGCCAGGCCGTCATCGGTGAGGACGGCGTTCCAGCCACGCAGATCCTCGGCGCACTGGACCCGCTGGACGAACCCCTGGTTCTCGAGTCGGCTGACCAGCCGGGTCATCCCGCTGAGGGTGATGTTGCACTCTTCGGCAAGCTCGCTCATCCGCATACGTCGTTGAGGAGCCTCGGACAGCAGCCTCAGGAGGGTGTACTCGGACAGGCGCAGGCCTACGTCGCGCACCATGTCCGCGTCGACCATGCGGGGCAGCGTAATCGTGACCTGGGCCAGCGCTCGCACGAGCGCTTCTTCGGCGGGGTCCAGGGGCCTCAAGGGCTGCGGCTCGGGGGACAGCATGCCTCGCATCTTAATCTGCTTGACGGGTAAAGCAAAAGACAATGTGGGCATTACGCCCGCTTTTGCCACTTTGGCCTTCTGTCTCGCGCCAACCACAGCCCTCCCGGCCCTGCTTCCCCTCTCACTGCCCGTGGCTCGACCGGCACCAGGCTGTGGACCGAAATCGCCGAAGGTGTGCGCCGGCAGCGGTTGACGCAGCTCATGCAATGGGGCGCAGCCGTGCCGTCCACCGCATGACGACGAGAGCGAAAAGCCGAAGGACTCACCGATCACAAGGTCGGCGAGTCCTTCGGCATGGTGCGGGTCAGGAAGAGGCGAAGCCCTCGGACTCGTCGAGGGCCGAGGGCGTCGAGCCAGTCGCCGGGATTCGGCCGGCTGGTCGTGATCACCCGTGTGATGCCGGGCGTTCGGCATGCTCGACCGCATGGGTGGGGGGCAGTCCATCCCCTGTCCGTAGGCGGGCCTTCCGCGGAGAGACCGGGCACAGGCGAGCCGACAAGTGTCTGCCACAGGGCGATGCGGCACCTGAACCAGAGACGTGTCGCGGTCGGAGGGGCCGACGGCCAAGCACAGGGATGGCGTTCAGGCTGCCTGCTCGCTCGGCGCCGAGGGGGCGGTCCTCGCGCTGATCACGGCCCGTCCGCGCGCCGATTGCGGGAAGCGGGTGAGCATCGCGCGCAGTTCTCCGGCGTCGACGTT
>NZ_JBEOXF010000148.1:0-1334 GCF_040296405.1 Streptomyces sp. NPDC002133
AGCGGCTTTGGGCTGGAGTCTCAATGACGAAGTCAAGCCGCTTGCGTGACCGGTGGGGCGGCGGTGAAGACCCGTCCGTCACGCAGCAGCGCCCACAACACGCTCGCTCGTCGGCGGGCCAGAGCGATGACGGCCTGGACGTGCTTGCAGCCCTCGCCGCGTTTCTTGAGGTAGAAGTCCCGGTTCGGACCTTCGCGGATGATGCTGGTCTGTGCGGACATGTAGAACACCCTGCGGAGGCGGCGGCTGTATCGCTTGGGGCGGTGAAGGTTGCCGGTTCGGCGGCCGGAGTCGCGCGGGACCGGCACCAGCCCGGCCGCCGAAGCCAGGTGACCGGCGTCGGCGTAGGCCGACAGGTCGCCTGCCGCGACGACGAACTCGGCCCCGAGTATCGGGCCCATGCCGGGCAGGGACTCGATGATCTCCGCCTGCGGGTGGCTGCGGAACGTCTCGCGGATCTGCTTGTCGATCCGTTTCAACCGGTCGTCCAGGGCCAGGATCTGCGCCGCGAGGTCGGCGACGATCTGCGCGGCGACGTCCTCCCCAGGCAGCGCGGTCTGCTGGGCCTGCGCAGCCTCCAGCGCGGTCGCGGCGACCGCGTCGGCGTTTCGGACATTGCGGTTGGCCAGCCAGGCCGTCAGTCGGGCCCGGCCGCGGCGGCGGATCGCGGCCGGCGTCTGGTAACCGGTCAACAGCACGAGTGCACCCTTCTGCGCGCTGTAATCGAAGGCTCGTTCCAGCGCGGGGAAGATACCGGTCAGCACGTCCCGCAGGCGGTTGATCATCCGCACCCGGTCGGCCACGAGGTCGGTGCGGTGGGCAGTCAGCAGCGCGAGGTCGGCGGCCAGCTGAGCGGGCACGTCAATGGCGGCGAAGTCCCGACGGTGACGCGCAGTCTCGGCGATGACGTAGGCATCGCGAGCATCGGTTTTCGCCTCGCCTCGGTAGGCGCCCGACATACGGTTGACCGTCCGACCGGGCACGTAGACGGCACGCTGGCCATGGGCCGCCAGCAGGGCCAGCAGCAGCGCGGACGACGTCCCGGTGATGTCCACCGCCCAGTAGACCTCGTCCGCCAGGTCCAGGATCTCGACGAGCGCGGCCAGAATTGCCGACTCGTCGTTGTCGATCTTCTTTGACCACAGCGTGGCACCGGCCTCGTCGACTACCGCAGCCCAGTGGTGGCCCTTGCCTGCGTCGATCCCGGCCCAGACTCGGGCCCGCCGCTTGCTCACTCGCCCCTCCTCGTTCCGCGCAGCATGCCGTGGGCCCGAGGAACACCCTGCTGTCATCTCCGTAAACAGCGACCACAACGCACATCTCAATCAGCAGCC
>NZ_JBEOXF010000149.1:0-1330 GCF_040296405.1 Streptomyces sp. NPDC002133
TGAACCGCCCCGGGTTCGGTAGAGATCTCAGTTTGTGGTTGTGACCTGGGGTTTCGCGGATTTCATGTAGTGGTTGGTCTCGTACTCGACGGGCGGGACGTGGCCTATCTCACCGTGGAGTCGGCGGTGGCAGTACCAGTCGACCCACTCGGCGGTGGCGAGCTCGACCTGGGAGAGCGTCTTCCAGGGCCGGCCGGGTTTGATCAACTCGGTCTTGAACAGGCCGATCGTCGATTCCATCAGGGCGTTGTCGTAGGCGTCGCCGACCGAGCCGATCGATGCCGCGATCCCTGCTCGGTCCAGATGCTCGGCCAGCGCGAACGATGTGTACTGCGACCCCGCGTCCGAGTGGTGTATCAACTCGCCCTGCGAGTGCGGGAATCCGTCCCGGTCGCGTTGCCACAGCGCCATCTCCAGGGCGTCCAGGACGAGCCTGGTCTCCTTGGAGGTGGAGGCGGACCAGCCGACGATGCGCCGGGAGAAGGTGTCCACGACGAACGCGACGTAGATGACCCCGCTCCAGGTGGCGACGTGCGTGAAGTCGGCGACCCAGCAGCGGTTGGGGGCACTGGCGACGAAGTCGCGGTCGATCAGGTCCGGGGCCCGCTCGGCGGCCGGATCGGACATCGTCGTGATCACCTTCCTGCCGCGGACGGCGCCGGTGATACCGAGCTCGCGCATGAGGCGCTCGACGGTGCAGCGGGCCACGGCATGCCCCTGCCGGTTCAACTCACGCCAGATCTTCCGGGCCCCGTAGACACGGTAGTTGGATGTGTAGACCTCCTGGATCCGCTCCTTGAGTTCCTCATCGCGCAGGGAACGGGCGGAAGGAGTCTCGAGGCGTTTTTTGTGGGCGTAGTACGTGGAAGGGGCGATCTTGCAGTCGTGCTCGGTGAGCGTCCTGCAGATCGGCTCGACGCCGCCGAAGCGGTCCCGGTGCTCGTCGATGAACGCTACGAGCGTGTGTGTGGCCGGTCGAGCTCGGCCGCGAAGAAACTCGCCGCGGCCTTCAGGATCTCGTTGGCCCGTTTCAATTCGGCGTTCTCCTTCTTCAACGCCTTGAGCTGGGCGGACTCCTCAGTCGTCGTCCCCGTTCGCGTCCCCGCGTCGATCTCGTGCTGCTTCACCCAGTTCCGCAGCGTCTCGCGGGAGCCGATGCCGAGCTTCTCGGTCACCGCCTGCAAAGCGGCCGTCTCGTTCGGGTGATCGTCGCGCACCTCGGCGACCATGCGCACCGCACGACGGCGGAGCTCAAGCGGGTAACGGGAAGGTCGTGCCATGACTCGATCCTTTCACGAAATCGAGTCTCCATTCGAGCCGGGGCGATTCA
>NZ_JBEOXF010000150.1:0-1174 GCF_040296405.1 Streptomyces sp. NPDC002133
TACTGACTTCGGCTCGTTAGGGTGATCTTCTTCGAAGTGCCGGATGGGCCTGGGGTGTTGTCTGTATTCCGTGGTGTATGAGGTATGCGGATGGGGGCGGGCTGACCCCTGCGGGACGTCAGCGCCGGGAGACGGTACGGATGCAGGCGGCCGAGCTGTTCGAGCAGAACATCAAGCCGCCGGAAGTGGCACGGCACCTGCGGGTGAGCCTGAAGTCTGCCTATCAGTGGCATCAGCTGTGGCGGGACGGTGGTGTTCAGGCGCTGGCCTCCCGCGGCCCGAGTGGCTCGCGATGCCGGCTGTCCCCGCGCTGTCTGGAAAAGCTGGCCGCATATCTCGATGAGGGGCCTGCCGCGCACGGCTGGGTGGAGGACCAGGTGTGGACGGCTGCCCGGGTGGCCACGCTGATCGGCAGAAAGTTCCACGTCTCCTACAGCGTCTCGGGGGCCACACGGTTGATGCACCGGCTCGGCTTCAGCCCGCAGGTGCCCGCGCGGCGGGTGGCCGAGCGCGACGAGCAGGCCGTGACCGTGTGGAAGGAGGCGACCTGGGCCGAGGTAAAAGAGCCCGGGCGGCGTGCGGAGGCTACATCTGCTTCGAGGACGAGGCAGGCTTCACGCGACGACCGCCCAAAGGACGCACCTGGGGCCGGCGCGGCCGCACCCCGATTGTGACGGTGAGCGGCCGACGCTCAGGGCGCCTCTCGGTGGCCGGACTCATCGCGATGCGGCCCGGCTCCCGCACCCGGCTGTGCCACCGCCTGCGCACCCACCCCGCAGGCAAAGGTAAACGCCGCAGCATGGGCGAACGCGACTTCATCGCGCTGATCGACGGCGTCCACCACCTCGTCAAGGCCCCGATCGTGCTGGTCTGGGACCGGCTCAACACCCACGTCTCCCACGCCATGCGTGAGTTGATCGCCGAGCGCAATTGGCTGACGGTGTTCCTGCTGCCCGCGTACTCGCCGGACCTGAACCCCGTCGAGTGGGTATGGGCACATGTCAAACGCAGCCTGGCCAACCTCGCCGTCGTTGCCCTCGACCGGCTCGAAACCCTCGTACGCAACCGGCTCAAACGCCTCCAGTACCGGCCCGACACCCTCGACGGCTTCATAGCAGGCACCGGCCTGACCCTCGATGACCCAGCGTCACCCTAATGCGCCGAAGTCAGTAAC
>NZ_JBEOXF010000151.1:0-1173 GCF_040296405.1 Streptomyces sp. NPDC002133
CGGCTCCTCACGGTGATGGAGACGCAGGAACTCCTCGGCGGTCGGCGGCGTCGTGCGCCCGCTGCGCGGCGAACAGGTCCGCGGGTGGGAGCCCGGCGGCGGCCAGGGTCTCCGGCTCGGCGAGCCGGTCGGCGACCGCCGCGGCCTCGCGCTGCCAGGCGTCGAGCCGGTGCTGGAGCTCGCGTTGCGCGTCGTCGTCGAGCAGCGCGGCGGCGGCTTCGGCGGGTGTGTCGTACCCGGCGCGGAAAGCGGCGTCGGCGAGCCGGTCGTCGGCCTCCTTCAGCCGGCGGGCCGTGTCCTCGGCCGCGCGGACGGCTTCGGCGGCTTCGGCGAGCAGCCCGATCCGCCGCTCCAGCAGCGCGGACCGCTCGGCCACGCTGCCGGCGCCGCCTGTCGCTCGGGCGACCTCGGCGTCCAGCACCGCCTGCTCCCGGTCGAGCACCTCCCGCCGCTCCCGCAGCGCGGCCCCCCGGGTCTCGGCCGCCTGCCGTGCGGCAAGCCTCTCCTCGCGCTCCCGCTCGGCCCGGTCCAGCGCCTCCCGCGCGGCGTGCGTCCCCGCGGCCAGCGCATACGCCTCCCGGTGCTCGCACTCCAGCGCCTCGACGACGGCGACCAGCTCCCGGACCTCGGGGTCCGCGTCTCCAACGGCTTCTCCACCGGCGTCGCCCGCCGGGCCGACGCCGGACCCGACGGCCCGGCCGGCCGCCTCGTGAGCTCCGTTGCCGTCCCGGCCGGTGCCGGACGGTCCGCCCCCGCCCCCGTCCATGTCCGCGTCAGGCGCCACGTCGGCCTGGGCGGTGGGCGCGGCCGGTGCGGGCGGGAGTTCGCGGGCCGCCTTCCGCACCGCGGTGAACGACTCGCGGACGACGGCCAGTTCGCGTTCGGCGTCGGCGCGGGCCGTGTCCGCGCGGGTGTACGTGTCGTAGGCCGCGTCCTCGCGGGCGCGGTCGACGTGGGCGGCGTCTGCCACTGCCGGGGCGGGGTGGTCGGGCGAGCCGCAGACCGCGCAGGGGTCGCCCGGCACCAGGCCGGCCGCGAGTTCGGCGGCGATGCCGCGAAGCCGGCGTTCCTTGAGGTCGAGCCAGGACTCGCGGGCCGCGCTCGCGCCGTCGCGGGCCGCGCGGAGGGTTTCCTCGACTGCCGCCGCGCGCGCCGCGAGGCGGTCGCGCTCAC
>NZ_JBEOXF010000152.1:0-1169 GCF_040296405.1 Streptomyces sp. NPDC002133
CTAGTGCTGCTCCGCGGAAGTTCGTGGAGGGGTGTTGGGGTCGGTCAGGCGGGGGTGTCGAGGTAGAGGCCACCGGCGCAGTCGAGGCAGTCTTCGGGACTGCCGATGGGCAGTCCTGTGGGCAGGTAGTTGTCCTGGTAGCCGCCCCGGCTTGCGAGGTAGAGGGCGAAGCCCCAGGTGTGTAGGACGCCGGTGAAGCGCAGGCGGCACAGGGGGAGTTCCTCCCCGTCCTTCAGTTCGGCTGCTACGTAGGCGAATCCGGCGCGGAAGCGGACGTCGATGCGGGCCAGCTGCGGCCAGCGGGCCTGGGCATGGGTGTTCAGGCGCTGGCGCAGGTGGTGCTGCATCGATTCCGGGGGGTTCTTCGGCACGGGCCCATCCTGCCGGGTGTGACACCGGTCCGCCATGATCGTCTGCCGTGCAGGGTGAAGGACGCGTGGGAGCGGCGGTCGCGGTGGTGCTCGGGCCGGAGGTCCGTAAGCGGCTGTTACGGACGGTCTGCTCGCCGAAGGCGCAAGTGCGGGCAGTGCTGCGTGCCCAGATCGTGCTCGCGGCGGCGGACGGGCTGGCCAACGGCGCGATAGCCCGGGAGCTGGAGGTCAGCGTCAACACGGTGCGCAAGTGGCGGGGCCGGTTCGCCGCCGGCGGCCTGGACGGGCTGCGGGACGCCGGGCGGTCCGGACGGCCGAAGATCTACGGGCCCCATGTGCGGGTAGCGATCGTGGCCACGGCCACCAGTGCTCCGCCGCATCCGGAGGCGACCTGGTCGCACCGGACCATCGCCGCGCAGGTTGCGGGCACCTGCTTCGCGCCGGTTTCGGCCTCGCAGGTCGGGCGGATCCTGGCGGACCTGGACCTGAAACCGCACAAGGTCCGCGGCTGGCTCACCCGCCGCGACACCCCCGACTTCTGGGAACGTGCGGCGGACGTGTGCGCCCTCTACCTTGACCCGCCCGAGGGTGCGGTAGTGCTCTCGATCGATGAGAAGACCGCGATCGCCGCCCGCTCACGCCGGTATCCCGGGCGCCCCGCCGCCCCCGGCGAGTCTGCCCGCCAGGAGTTCGAGTACCGGCGCCACGGCACCGCTTCCCTGGTTGCCGCCCTGGAGGTGACCAGCGGCGAAGTGCTGACCGAGGTGATCGCCCGCAACGACGCAGCGACCTTCACCG
>NZ_JBEOXF010000153.1:0-1132 GCF_040296405.1 Streptomyces sp. NPDC002133
GTTCATCTGAGGCTCCGGCCGTCTACTGCCCCCCTTCACACTTCGCAAGCTTCGTAAGCAGGAGAGAAGACGTTCCATGGCTGAAGTTCTCGTCTATGTCGACCACGTGGACGGTGCCGTCCGCAAGCCCACCCTGGAGCTGTTGACGCTGGCCCGGCGTATCGGTGAGCCGGTCGCCGTTGCGCTGGGTGCCGGTGCCGGGGCGACGGCCGGCACGCTCGCCGAGCACGGCGCCGTGCGGGTGCTGACCGCTGATGCCCCCGAGTTCGCCGACTATCTGGTCGTGCCGAAGGTGGACGCGCTGCAGGCCGCCCACGAGGCGACCTCGCCGGTGGCGGTGCTGGTGCCGTCCTCGGCGGAGGGCAAGGAGATCGCGGCCCGTCTGGCGGTGCGGATCGGTTCGGGCATCATCACCGACGCCGTCGACCTGGAGGCCGGTGAGTCGGGTCCGGTGGCCACGCAGTCCGCGTTCGCCGCGTCCTTCACCACCAGGTCCAGGGTGTCCAGGGGCACCCCGGTCATCACCGTGAAGCCGAACTCGGCCCCGGTCGAGCCGGCCCCGGCCGCGGGCGCGGTGGAGGCCCTGCCGGTGTCGTTCTCGCAGCAGGCCACCGGCACCAAGGTCACCGCCCGCACGCCGCGCGAGTCGACCGGACGCCCGGAACTGACCGAGGCCGCGATCGTGGTCTCCGGCGGCCGCGGCGTCAACGGCGCCGAGAACTTCGCCGTCATCGAGGCACTGGCCGACTCCCTCGGTGCCGCGGTCGGCGCCTCGCGTGCCGCGGTCGACGCCGGCTGGTACCCGCACTCCAACCAGGTCGGCCAGACCGGCAAGTCCGTCTCCCCGCAGCTGTACATCGCCTCCGGCATCTCCGGCGCGATCCAGCACCGCGCCGGCATGCAGACCTCGAAGACCATCGTGGCCATCAACAAGGACGCCGAGGCCCCGATCTTCGACCTGGTCGACTACGGCGTGGTCGGCGACCTCTTCCAGGTCGTCCCCCAGCTCACCGAGGAGATCAAGACCCGCAAGGGCTGAACCCGGCACACCACCCCCTGGGGCCGCACGGTGCACCGCACCGCGCGGCCCCACGCCGTCCCGGGAGACCATTGACGCAGGTCAGTCACCCGG
>NZ_JBEOXF010000154.1:0-1105 GCF_040296405.1 Streptomyces sp. NPDC002133
ATCGCAACTAGTGCCGGAAAGGGACCGTAGACGGCTCCGCACGGGTCCGGTAGAGGATCACGAGTAATGCGGGCATAACGAGCGGCTATGGCCCGGAGAAGAGAATCGTGAACATCGAGACGTTGCGCTATGCCCAGGCAGTTTCCCGGACGAAGTCCTTCAGCGCAGCCGCACGGGCTTACGGGGTGCGCAACCGGCCTTGTCGAGCGGCGTCGCGCGGCTGGAGGAGGAGCTCGGCGTGAAGCTTTTCGACCGCTCATCGCGCGGGGTCAAGCCCACCCCGCACGGTGCACGGATCCTGCCCCTGATCGAGCACGTACTCGACGACCTCGACACGCTTGCCGCCGAGGCCCAGCGGCTGGCCAGTCCGGTCACCGAAACGATCCGCATGGGTGTGTCACCCCTGATCGGGGCCGAACTCGTCGCCCGCGCCTTCAATGCCGCGCGCAACCTGAAGCGTCCACGCGACCTTGTTCTGCGGGAAGCGGACCTCGACCCCCTACGCGCCGACCTGGAGGCGGGCCGGCTGGACATCGTGCTCGTCCCCGCCGTGCCCGGCATGCCCACCGTGCGGCACCATGTCATCGCCCGTGAATCGGTGGTCGTGATCGACTGCGCGGCCGCGAGCGACAGCCCGGTCGAGCTTGAGGACGCGGCCGGCGCCCGCTTACATCCTTCGGCCCTCCACCTGCGGACAGACCACCTTCACCACCGAACTCTTCCGCAGCGACGACGTGGCGCTGCGCACGTACTCGGGCGACGCCGCCGGCTTCAGGGCAGTGGACGAATGGGCAGCGATGGGCCTGGGAGCGGCGCTCCTGCCTCGCTCCGAGGTCACGCACCAGCTCGCCAGTTGCCGCCCCCTCTTCCAGGCGGGCACACCCGTCGAGATCATCTATGAGGCCATGTGGGAATGCGAGACGCCCCTCAGAGCCGACCTGGAGGAATTCGTCACGGCGCTCACGGGGCTGGGGCGGTTCCCCGACGGCGCCCAGGACGGCGTCGAGCGTCGGGCCATAGCCGCTCGTTATGCCCGCATTACTCGTGATCCTCTACCGGACCCGTGCGGAGCCGTCTACGGTCCCTTTCCGGCACTAGTTGCGAT
>NZ_JBEOXF010000155.1:0-1095 GCF_040296405.1 Streptomyces sp. NPDC002133
GTCCTGGACGTCGAGCCAGTCGCAGAACTGCCTGAAGGACACCAGCCGTACGTCCTTCTTTCCGGCCATTCGCTTGAGCGCCTCTTCGACGGCGTCCATGTAGATGCCGCCGTTCCACTGCTCGAAGTGGTTGCCGATGAAGAAGGGCGCACGATTCGACTCGTACGCGCGGGTGAATCCGTCGAGATACGCGTCGGTGGCCTGCCTGCGCCAGCCCGGATAGCGCGACGGCATGCCCTTGGTCGAATTCTGCGACTGGTTGGCCAGGATGTTGTAGTCCATCGAGAGCACTTCGAAGGAGTGCCCGGGGAACGGCACGGCCTGCAGCGGCAGGTCCCAGACACCGCCCCGCTTCTCGGGCCACATCTGGCGGCCGCCGGGCGAGCTGGCGTCGTAGCGCCAGCCGAGCTTCTCCGCGGTGGGCAGGAGATTGTCCTGGCCGAGCAGACAGGGGGTGCGGCCGCCGACGAGTTCCTTGCGGTAGTCGAAGGGCAGCGGGTCGATGTCCGTCCAGCCGCTGTTCGTCCTCCATTCGGTGACGAAGGACACGGCCTGGTCGACCTCGCTCCGCCACTGTGCGGGCGTCCAGTTCCCGACCGAGCCGGAGCCGGCGCAGAAATGCCCGTTGAAGTGGGTGCCTATCTCATGACCGTCCAGCCAGGCCTGACGGACGTACTTCAGGGTCTCCTTGATGTGCCCGTCGGTGAGATAGCCGATGTCGGACGCGCCGATGCGGTTGTTCGGCGGCCGGTAGAGCGTCTTCTTCGACTCGGGCAGCAGATAGATCCCCGAGAGGAAGAACGTCATCGCCGCATCGTGATTCCTGGCGAGTTCCAGAAAGCGGGGAAAGAGTCCGTTGCCGACCTCGCCCGCCCCGTCCCAGGAAAAGATCACGAACTGCGGCGGGGTCTCGCCCGGCTGGAGCGGGACGGGCCGGCCCGGCTGGTTCGGCTGCTTGCCCGTGTCGGCGGTCGAACCGTCGCCTATCAGCCGTACGGGCTCGGTGCTGGGGCCGGGCGACGTGCCATTGCCCCCGCCCTTCCCCCCGCTGCCGCCGGGCCGTCCCGCACCGTCCTTGCCGGAACCGGAACCGGA
>NZ_JBEOXF010000156.1:0-1037 GCF_040296405.1 Streptomyces sp. NPDC002133
GGCAGCCTCAGCACGGTGCTGCTCTTGCCGTGCAGCTCCACCTCGTAGGACTGGCGGTCGTTGGAGTTGACGATCAGGTAGGCGTGGTCGGGGGCCTGGCCCGAGCGGTCCTTCACGCTGAGGCGAAGGTCGTAGGCCGGCTGTTCGACGTCCATGCCGAGCGGGGTGCGTACCGAGACCGTCTTGTCCGCGGTGGAGGCGGTGACCACACCGCTGTACGCCGTGTAGATCGTGGCGATCTCGGGGGTGGCGGTGAGGGTGACGTCCGCGGTTCCGTGCGCGGGCACGGTGACCTTGTCGGTGCTGAGGCGGAACAGACCCTGCGGCGCGGGCTGCTTGCCGGCCTTGTGGCTCGCGTTGAGCGCGAGGTCGAGGGTGACCGGCTCACTGCCCGGGTTGCGGTACGTGAGCGTCTTGTCCACCGGCGGCCGCTCGCCGTCGGTCCAGCGGATCTGGCCGAAGGACAGTGCGGTGGTCTCGGCGGTGACCTGCTGGCCGACCGCCCGGGCGATGTCGACGCGTCCGGCGCCCTGGTAGTAGGCGCCGCGTTCGAAGCCGCCGGCCGTGGTCTGCATCAGCTGCCGCTTGACCTGCTCCGGGGTCCAGTCGGGGTGCTGCTGGAACAGGATGGCGGCGGCACCGGCGACGTGCGGCGTGGCCATCGACGTGCCGGACATGCCGGTGTAGCCGTCGTCGGCGGTGGTACCGCCCGCCTTGGCGGCGACGACGCCGACGCCGGGGGCGACGAGGTCGGGCTTGAGGCCGGAGTCGCCCACCCGGGGACCGAGCGCGGTGAAGAAGGCGAGCTCGTCGTTGATCTGGGTGGCGCCGACGGCCAGCGCACGGTCGGCGGAGGCGGGAGAGTTGACCTTGCCGGGACCGTTGTTGCCGGCCGCGGCCACGACCAGGACACCGTGCTCACGGGTGACGGTCTCGACCATGGCCTCGATGACGTCGGTGTCCGGGGTGTCGGTTTCGCCCAGGCTGAGGCTGATCACCTTGGCGCCCTGCTCGGCCGCCCAGGCCATGGCCTCGAC
>NZ_JBEOXF010000158.1:0-1003 GCF_040296405.1 Streptomyces sp. NPDC002133
GCCGAGCCCCGTACGACCGCGAGGATGCGGTGGCCGTTGCGCCGTGCGTCGGAGAGCCGCTCGACGAGCAGCAGGCCGACGCCCTCGCTCCAGCCCGTGCCGTCCGCGGCGGCCGCGAACGGCTTGCACCGGCCGTCCGGGGACAGGCCGCGCTGCCGCGAGAACTCGACGAACGACGTCGGAGTGGCCATGACCGTGACACCGCCGGCCAGGGCCATGTCGCACTCGCCCGACCGCAGTGCGTTCGCCGCAAGGTGCAGGGCGACGAGCGACGACGAGCAGGCCGTGTCGACCGTGACCGCCGGACCCTCCAGACCGAGTGTGTACGAGACGCGACCGGAGGCGACGCTGCCCGCGTTGCCGCCGGCGAGATAGCCCTCCAAGTCCTCGGGAACACGCTGAAGTTGCGACCCGTAGTCGTGGTACATCACGCCGGCGAACACGCCCGTGCGGCTGCCGCGGAGCGTCGAGGGAACGATGTTCGCGCTCTCGACCGCCTCCCAGGCGGTCTGCAGCAGCAGGCGCTGCTGCGGGTCGGTGGCGAGTGCCTCGCGCGGGGACATCCCGAAGAATTCCGGGTCGAAGAGGTCCGCGTCGTGCAGGAAGCCGCCTTCGCGGGTGTACGAGGTCCCGACGTGGTCCGGGTCCGGGTCGTACAGGTTCTCCAGGTCCCAGCCCCGGCTGTCCGGGAACGCGCTGACCGCGTCGACGCCGTCGGCGACCAGCCGCCACAGGTCCTCGGGAGAGGACACCCCGCCGGGATAGCGGCAGGCCATTCCGACGATCGCGATCGGCTCCGTGGACGTCACGTCCGCATCCGTGTCCGCGCTCCCCCCTGTGGCTGCGACGCGACGCGTCGCAGCCTCGTCCGTGAACAGCTCCGAGGCCAGGTGCTTGGCCAGGCTGTGGGGGTTGGGGTGGTCGTAGATGAGGGTGGCGGGGAGTTTGAGGTTTGTGGTGTTGGTGAGGTGGTTGCGGAGTTCGAGGGCGGTGAGGGAGTCGA